>NZ_LN609304.1 GCF_001499675.1 Acetobacter ghanensis | reverse complement strand
CTGGAAGCCCTGATGGACGCCTATCTGAAGGAGCTGGGTTATGCTTCCTGATGGGTGGAAACACGCTACAATCGAAAATCTGGGTGCAAAGGGGAAACCAGCAGTAAAAGCCGGTCCTTTTGGATCTTCTCTAAAAAAAGAATATTACAAACCATTTGGATATAAAATTTACGGTCAAGAACAAGTAATTTCAAATGATGAAAATTATGGGAACTATTTCATCGATGAAAATAAATATAATGAACTAAAATCCTGTTCCGTTTCACCCGGAGATATATTAATTAGCCTTGTCGGAACGATCGGGCAAACACTACTCCTATCGAACTCGTGCCAACAAGGAATCATAAATCCACGTCTTTTAAGAGTTTCGTTAGATAAAGACCGTATTATTCCAGCGTATATTCAGTACATCCTCGCTTCCAATTACACCCAAAATATTCTTAAGCGTTGGGCGCAGGGTGGCACAATGGGTGTCTTAAACGCTGAAATGATTAAGACATTTCCAATTCTCCTCCCCCCTCTTCCCGAACAGAAGAAGATCGCGGCGATCCTCTCGACGTGGGATCGTGCGATTGAGGGGACTGAGAAGCTTCTGGCCAACAGCCAGCAGCAGAAAAAAGCCCTCATGCAGCAACTCCTCACAGGCAAAAAACGCCTGCCGGGGTTCACGGGGGAGTGGAAAATTTGCTCTCTTTCAGATGTTGCCACAGTACAAACAGCAACATCTAAAACTCAATATATCTGTGAAAATGGAGAACGATTTATTGTCGATATGGGTTCTGTAAACCGGTTAGGAAATCTCGTTTGCACGAAATCCACTCAGCATAATGCCGACCTTTTGCCAAAAGGTACGTTGGTCATGCCAAAAGATGATATCGGAGGCGGAAATATTATAGGTAGAACTTCTTATATTGATCGAGACGATCTGTATGTGCTGGGAGACCATGTTTATGCCCTCCATATTGGCGATTGTGACAGTAAATTTCTTCACTTTCTAATAAATTCACACCCAATAAATAAGAATTTACGTCGCAGGGCTAACGGCACAGCTCAGTTGGGCTTGGGAAAAAAGGATGTCCTTAGACAAAAAATAAAGATCCCGTCCGAATTTTCCGAACAGAAAGCCATCGCTGCCGTTCTAACGACAGCGGACGAAGAAATCACGGCCCTTGAATCCGACCTTTCCCGCCTTCGTCAGGAGAAAAAAGCCCTGATGCAGCAGCTTCTCACGGGCAAACGTCGCGTGACGGTCGATTAAGATATTTCAGCACACAGGATAGTTGAACACCATGGCTCCCGCCCCGAAATTTCAGGAAGAATATAGTGCCAAACTTCCGGCCTTGGCGTTACTCAGCATGCTCGGCTGGCAGTTTCTGTCCCCATCTGAAGCACTGGCGTTGCGGGATGGCAAACAGGGCGCCGTGGTGCTGGACACACTCCTGCGGGCGGAACTGAAAAAACGCCGCTTCACATTTGAAGGCCAGGACCACGCCCTGTCCGATCAGGGCATTGATGCGCTGGTCTCCCACGTCATGCATCCGGACTTTGTTTCCGGCCTGCGCGATGCCAATGACAAGATGACCACGCATCTGCTGTTCGGCATTGCCGTCACCGAGTTCATCAACGGGCGCAAGGCCACCCCGACCATCGCCCTGATCGACTGGCAGAACCCGGCCAATAACAGTTTCACCTTCACCGAGGAATTCAGCGTCCTGCGCACGGATCTGACACAGACCCGCAGGCCGGACATCGTCTGCTTCGTCAACGGCATCCCCCTGGCGGTGATCGAGGCCAAGCGCCCCGATGGCCAGCCGGGCAAAGGCCCGACGGTGGAGGCCGGGATTTCCCAGAGCATCCGCAACCAGAACAAAGACGAAATCCCCCAGCTTTTTGTCTACAGCCAGCTTCTGCTCTCCATCACCGGGCATGACGGGCGCTATGGCACCTGTGGCACGCCCAAGAAGTTCTGGGCCAGTTGGAAGGAAGAAGACATTCCTGAAAGCCGGATGGCGGCGCTCAAGAACACGCCACTCTCGTCGGCCCAGAAAGACGCGCTGTTTGCCGACCGGAAGCCCCCGGCCCGGGACTGGTTCGAGGACTGGGCCTCCCGCCCGCTTGCCGTCACGGATCAGGACCGGCTGCTGATCGGCCTGCTCTCCCCTGAGCGTCTGCTGGAGATGGCGCGCTTCTTCACGCTGGTCGACCGCAAGGCGGGCAAGATCGTGGCCCGCTATCAGCAGGTCTTTGGCATCAAGCGTCTGCTGGAGCGTATCAAGACCCGCCGCAGTGACGGCGGGCGTGAGGGCGGTGTGGTCTGGCACACCACGGGGTCCGGCAAGTCCTTTACCATGGTGTTCCTCAGCCGCGCCCTCATTCTGGATGAGGATCTCAAACAGTGCCGCATTCTGGTGGTGACAGACCGCAAGGATCTGGAACGCCAGCTGAGCACCACCTTCTCCACCGGCGGCGAACTGGCGGACAAAAAGGACAGGGAAGAGGCCCTGGCCACCTCAGGCCGCCGCCTGGCGCAGCAGATCGGGCATGGGCAGGAACGGATCATCTTCTCGCTGATCAACAAGTTCCACACCGCCACCGGCTATCCCGAATGCCATAATGACAGTGCGGACATCATCGTGCTGGTGGATGAAGGGCATCGCAGTCAGGGCGGTGAGAACCATGCCCGCATGAAGCACGCTTTGCCCAATGCTGCCTTCATTGCCTTTACCGGCACACCGCTGCTCAAAGGCAGCGAGACCACCAGCCGCTTTGGCAGGATCATTCACTCCTACACCATGCAGCAGGCCGTCGCGGACGGGACCGTGACGCCGCTGCTCTATGAAGAGCGCAAGCCTGATCTGGATGTGAATGACCGCGCCATAGATGCCTGGTTTGAGCGCATCACGCAGGGGCTGACCGAGGAGCAGGTCACGGACCTCAAGAAGCGCTTTGCCCGCGCCAATCAGGTCTACAAGGCCGATGACCGCATCCGGCTGATTGCCATGGATCTGGCCACGCATTTTGACAGCAACATCGACGGCGGCCTCAAGGGCATGCTGGCCTGTGACAGCAAGCTCTCCGCCATCCGCTACAAGCAGTATCTGGATGAGGTCGGTCTGTTCGAGAGCGCCATCGTCATGAGCCCGCCCGATACGCGCGAGGGTCATACGGAAGTCGATGAGCGCAAACAGCCGGAAATTCAGGACTGGTGGAAGGACAATGTCGGCAGTCAGAGCGAGGACGACTACACGCGCGGCGTCATCGAGCGCTTCGAGAAGGACCCGGACCTCAGGCTGATCATCGTGGTCGACAAGCTGTTGACCGGCTTTGATGAACCGCAGAACGCAGTGCTCTATATCGACAAGCCGCTGAAGCAGCACAATCTGTTGCAGGCCATTGCCCGCGTGAACCGGCTGCATGACCAGAAGACGCACGGGCTACTGATCGACTATCGCGGCATTCTGGCGGAACTGGACACCACCCTGGCCCGGTATGACGAACTGGCGGCCGAAAATGTCGGCGGGTATGACCCGAAGGATATTGCCGGGCTGTATAGCCAGATGAGCACGGAATACCGCGAACTCCCAGCCCTGCACAAAGCGCTGTGGGCCATTTTTGAGGGCGTGAAGAACAGGAGCGACCTCCAGCAGCTGCGGGCCGTGCTGATGCCGCGCATGGTGGAGGAACACGGCCAGATGGTGGACGTGAACCTCAAGCGCCGGGATGATTTCTATGAGGCGCTGACGAAGTTTGCCGCCTGCCTGAAGGTGGCGTTGCAATCCGTGGCGTTTTTTGAAGATACCAGCTTTACGGAAAAAGACCGCGCCACCTACAAGGAGACGCTGAAGCAGCTCACCAGCCTGCGTCAGATCGTGATGCAGGATACCGGTGAAACCGTGGACTTTGACCAGTATGCCGAGCAGGTGAAGAAGCTGCTGGACCGGCATGTGGCGGGGGTGAAAGTCCATGACTCCCAGGAGCTCTATGCCGTGGGCAAAATGGGTCAGAAGCCCGAAGACAACCAGCCGGAGACCTGGAGCGAGGAAAAAACCCGCAACGAGACGGATATGATCCGCACCCGTGTCACGAAGATGATCGAGCACGAGATGCAGGATGATCCGTATGCCAAGGAAGCCTTCTCCGCCCTGCTGCGCAAGGTGATCAAGGAAGCGGAAAGCCTGTTCGACCATCCCCTCAAGCAGTTCATGCTGTTTCAGGAGTTTGAGGAACAGGTGGCCAACCGCAAACTGGAGAACATCCCCTCTGTTTTTGACGGGCACCGGCATGCCCAGGCCTATTATGGCGTGTTCCTCAAAACACTCGCGGCCATTTTCAACCATAAGCAGACGGATGATGAGAACCAGCGCTGGATTGATCTGGCGTTCGAGATCGACCAGATCGTCGACAAGGCGGTGCGGGAGAATTCGCTCAGCCGGCCGGATATGGAAAAGGCAGTACGCAAGGAACTGCTGGGCCTTCTGTTCAACACAGGCAAGCAGGCAGGCTTTGGCGTGGACAAGGCGCAGGAGATCATTGAACAGGTCGTTCAGATCATGCGGGCTGGGCCTGCTGATACCCTACGCGGCTGAGCATGGAAGAAACCCCTTCTCGCGTCCTGACCTATGGCGGTGAGCAGATCCGCGTAAACCTGGTCCCCCGAGCGCGCCCCGGCACAACTCTGCGGATCAAGGTACATCCGGCCCTACGTGTGGAGGCTTCTGTCCCAGATGGCACAACAGAGGCTGATCTGGAAAAGGCGTTGCACCAGAAAACCCGCTGGATCTGGCAGAAGCTGCGGGACTTCCGAGCAGTGCAGGAACACGCCACGCCGCGTGCCTATGTCAGTGGGGAAAGCCACTTCTATCTGGGGCGGCGGCATCTGCTGAAAGTGCATCATCAGCCCAATGCACCAGAGACCGTGCGGATGCTGCGTGGGCGGCTGGAGGTGTCCGTGCAGGATCGCAGCGCCTTGCGGATCAAGAAGCTGCTGGAACTGTGGTATTTTACGCGGGCGCAGGACGTCTTCCGCCATCGCCTGTCTGTCCTTCTCCCTACAACGCTGTGGGTGACAACGCCCCCTGCTCTGAAGCTCCAGGTGATGCAGACGCAGTGGGGTAACTGCTCACCTGGGGGCACCGTCACGCTGAACCCACATTTGGTCAAAGCTCCGCGTGACTGCATTGATTACGTGCTCCTGCATGAGCTCTGTCATTTGAAGGAGCATAACCACGGACCTGCTTTCTGGGCGTTGCTGGAACGCGTGATGCCGGACTGGGAGCGTCATAAGGCAAGACTGGATGGAATGGCGGAAATGATGCTGCAAAAATAGCGCTCTTTGACCGCAATGGGGGGCGAGCTGTCTGTCTGCTGTTGGTCGCCATGACCAAAAAAGCGGACGGGCGGCACCAAGAATTAGGGCCTGTTATGGTTTGATCCCGTCTGCTGCGGCAGCGATGTGGATGACGGCGAGGAACGACGCTGCTGTTTTTTCATATCTGGTTGCGACAGCGCGCCACTCCTTGAGGCGAGCCCAGAGGTTCTCAACGAGATGCCGGCACCGATAGGCCCGTTTTTGGCAGGCGACCGCCCCATCGCGTCGGTTCACAGGAATGGCCGGCCGGGCTCCCATGTCCCATATCCGTTCACGAAAGGCGTTCGACGCGTAGCCCTTGTCCGCCACGACCCACAGGGGAATGGCGGGGATACTCCGCCATTTCGCACCATTCTCATGGCGCCAGAAAATCGCTGCTATCGTGCGCCGCAGATCATGGGGCGGCGTCTTGCCTCGTGGGCGAACCGCCTCAATCAGAGGTTCCCAGATCGCCCATGTCTCGTCCGTAAAAGAGCCTGTTCCGTCTTCTTCTTCCATCCCTACAATATGGAAAGAATTTCAAGATCTAACAGACCCTAGATGCCAAGATGGGGAAGTAGACTCTGCGGCTTGCTGTTCAGATTTCCGTAATAACGCGGTAGTGGTCTTCGTCTCCACTGGAAAGCTGGCCAATATACGAAGGGAGAAAGCACTCTCGCATCAACTCCTCGAACATGTTCCCTAAATTCGCCAAACTCGACCAAGCATTTGAGAAGCCAGAGATAATGCGCGCTGCCTCGATAAACTTTTCTCTGTCGTTGTGTTCTTCATGAAGGCCCGACAGAATTTTCTCTGCCAACGCTAGCAATTTAGTTTCGTCTAGCGTTTCGATGACATTGTCTAGCACGGCCTTCTGGCACTGCACCGCCTCCCATACGATTATACGGTCCCATAGTGGCATTGCCCTCAGGCGCAATGCAAACCGGCGCAAGATGTACAGATCCAGAACGATGCGCCTCACGTCACGCTGCGTCTCGATATCCTGAACAAGAAACTGTACCTCGCGCCGTTGATAATTTGCGAGGCTGATTAGGCCGTAGAGCTTCGGTCGACACGCAAAGAAACGCATAACATCGGCACTACCGTTCTTGGTGAGACGGTTGGCGTATGGGATGTTAATGACCACTGAAGCCTGACCGTCTAGCTTCACGCCGTTCGGCTCGATAATTTTGTCGTAGTAATCTGTTAGGCAAATATAAAATACCTCTTTCAATTCGAGATCGACAAGGAAGAGTAGTAATGGTGTAGCGGGTCCCATCAGTCTCGCATTATCAATGGTGTCGGAATCGAGCTGGTATTTAACGACGTCCAAAGTCATTTCGACTTCACCATTATTCGATGCAGTATACTTTTCCACATTCAAGCGCGAGGCGATCGGAAGCACCTTCTTTTCTGTTGAGGCTATGGACTTAGCTTGAACGTATAGAAACTCACCCATAGTGGGAAAGCTAGTGCCAGATTTCTCAAACACCTCAATCGTATAGTCCACGCCATAATCAGGATGTAGCTTACGCATCACCCATAGTTCCGGAAGGAGATTTCCGATGATGCCCTCGGATGCATCCTCCATGAGATGTGTCTCGCCACGCTTCTTTGCCATTTATCATCACCATCAAGAAATCGGTGCATCAAAGTCGGCCGCGTCGAAACTCACGCGAGACGTAGCCTGATGCTCGGCGACAAGATTGAGTGAATTTAATACCTCAATCAAGGAACGCTTTGGATCTGGCTCTATCGATCTCCTCATCCCCACCAATGTGCGATCTGTCCTACTCAACGCGTTCCGCTTTCAGAAACTATGAAACTTGATTGAACGTCCGAAACGAAGGCGAAAGCCGTCTGTCTGTTTTTCTCCACATTTCTTCCATTCAAATTAGCTTGAACCAAATAGCCTATAGTCTGATTGGGACAAGCCGGAGCCACGGTGTATCAAGGGCTGCATGGTGGTTTTTCCGGGAGGGTTCAAATGGGACAGCGCGCGGTCATCTATTGTCGGGTTTCTACGGCCGATCAGTCCTGCGTGCGCCAGAAAGACGAGCTGAAGCGGTTTGCCGAACGCGCGGGCTATGAAGTGTCTGGCATCTTCATGGAGACAGGATCTGGCGTCCGGGTGGATCGGGCCGAGCGTCGAAAGGTCATGGCACTGGCCCAGGCTCGTGAAATTGACGCCATTCTGGTGACGGAGCTGTCCCGCTGGGGGCGCTCGACCATTGATCTCATCTCCACGCTTCAGGAACTGGAGAGCTATCGTGTTTCCCTGATTGCTATAACGGGAATGACGTTTGATCTGGCGACACCACATGGACGAATGCTGGCGACGGTTCTGGCCGGGATTGCGGAGTTCGAGCGGGATCTGATCAGCGAGCGGGTGAAGTCTGGTCTGGCCGCTGCCAGGGCGCGCGGGAAGGTTCTCGGCCGACAGAAAGGACAGCGGCCAAAGTCTGATCGTCTGGCTCCGAAGGTTCTGGCGCTGGTGGCAGAAAAGCGGAGTTATCGGTGGATCGCCCGTGATCTAGGGATCAGCAAGAACACTGTTGCTGCCATTGTGCAAAGGGAAAAGTGAGTTTATCGACCGTTGAATATGGGTTGCTTTCTGTCGTTCTCTATTGCCGATCTAGTAGGTTATCGCGTATGACCGCATGCAAACATGAGGTCATGTAAGGACGTTCACATGCCAACAATAGCGATTATCAGTCAGAAGGGGGGAGCTGGAAAAACCACTCTGGCTTTGCATCTGGCTGCTGCTGCTGAGGCTACTGGCCACACGGCATTGGTGATTGATGTGGACCCACAGGCAACTGCGAGCCAATGGGCGGCATGGCGTAAGGATGCTCCGCCGGTTGTGATTGACAGTGCTCCGCCACGCCTCGCGGCTAAGATCGAACAAGCAATGAGTCAGGGCGCTGAGTTCATCGTGATTGATACTCCGCCTCACGCTGATAGTGCGGCTAGTGCTGCCGTTGAAGTCGCCGATTTAGTGTTAATTCCATGTCGGCCGAGTGCATTCGATCTGGCAGCGATCAAAACTACTGCCAGTCTTATAAAAATGCGTGGCAAACCAGCCTTCGTCGTTTTTACAGCGGGAAGTCCGACCGCTCCGCGTATGTATGAGGAGGCCACACAACTCGTAGAAAGCTACGGGCTAAACGCATGTCCACATATTATCGCTGATCGTGCAGTTTTTCGTCATGCAGCGGCGGAAGGGAAAACTGCAATGGAAATAGAGTCAAAAGGCAAGGCGGCTGATGAGGTAAGGCGGCTTTACAAGTGGACATGCAAGCATGTGAACATGCAATCATCGAGAAAGCGGAGAGCTAGCGCATGAGCCGGAAGGGGTCTCTACTATCGTTGCGGGATCGTGATTCCGCAATATCGTCGGCTGTAGCCACATCAGAAAGTAAGGTTACTGCCACAGACAGCAAGCCGGTTGCGCCGAGCCGTCAAGGCAAGAAAGCCATGACTGGTTATTTTAGCCCAGAAATGTCATTTGCCATGCATATGACCGCCAGAAAGCATGGAATGAGTTTACAGGACGCGATGGCCGACGCGTTTAACGACTGGCTACGCAAGATGGGAGAAAGTCCTGTAGGCAAGTAGTTAGGATTACATGCTGTCATGTTTTTATGTACGCATGTACGCATGACAGCATGCACTAGAGTTCAGCGCATTGGGCTGCGTTCGTGCCGTTTTTTACAAAAGCCAATAAAGGCACCGGCAGGGCTTTTAAGCTCGGGTTTCCCCATGTCGTGCCACCATGAAACCCATTCGTCATGGAGAGCATAAATGTCATATCCTGGCGCAACGGTTTTAGCGTCATGCATGGTTTCGGGATCAATGTAGGGGGCATCCCTGACAGGGACAATAACGTCGGCCTTTGTTTTAAGGCTCAAACGGTTGCGAAATAGAATGATGTCGTTGGCCATTGTGATGGCATAGTCAGGAAAATGAGCATGGCTGATGTCATGCGCACAAACTTTCTTAACCAAGGATCGAAAGACGCGAAGCGGGCTAGTTGAGCCACATTTTTTTTGCAGCAGCTCTAATCCGATCTTCCATTCATCTTTCATACCGCAGTGTTTGCGGGCTAGCTCGTACATGCGTCGTTCAAATGGTTTACGAAGTCGGAAATAGTCTCGGTGAAGTGTTAGGACGTTCTTGCTGATGACTGAACGATAGACCCACTCTGACAGAGTGATTTCGAGGTCAAGCATTCGGCCATCGAACGTCTTACGGGTGATTCTAGCTTCTTCGATCAAACCGAAAATTCGCGTCTCTTCAATGCCGCCTGTTTGAATGTTGGTTCGCACGGTTGTTCCGCGCAAGCGCGTCAATGCGTCGGTCAGTAGTCTATAGCCTGCTCCGCTGGTTTGACGATTGGTAGCGACCAGCATGTCATAAGCTTGAAGGCGGAGTGTTCGGCTTGGTTGTTCGCCGTGATTCATTTTCGCAACGAGCTGAGAGATGCAGTAGATTAGGATATCCTTGTCATGGATCGTTGCCAGCCCTTTGCCAGACGGGATGATCTCTATGATATTCCCATTGTGTTCATAGCGTCGCATCCGAGTGTCAGGCTTGGTCGAGAGCGAAAAAACAGGATGCTCCATTGACGCCATATCATCTTTGGGAATGGCATCGAGCACGTCACAGATGAATAGGTCCTGATTTGGATGGCGGACTGGCAGGAGGGGGGGGCGATCCTCACTTTCCATAGGTAGGGAAGGCGCAACGTCGAACAAGGAAGGAGAAGATTCTATCGTCATTTCAATTACAGATAGCTACTATCGTCACTTCACATACGCAAGCCAATTATCGTCATATCAGATTCAGTTTGAGCTTATCGTCATTTCAATTACGCATGCTTACTATCGTCATAGTGGATTCAGTTTATCGTCATAGTGGATTCAGTTTATCGTCATAGTGGATTCACAAGGCTATGGAGATGCTCAATAAAACCTTTATTATTCAATGTGTTATTATGAACCTGAAAAACCGTAACACTAATTAAACACCTATTAAACACTCTAAGGCTGTGGATAACTTTTCATCGCTCAAAAATTTTCTACCAGATGGAACCCAATCCCCGCCCCCATGAACTCCTGCCTTGGCATTGGAAGGTCGGATCTGCAATTCTGGCGGCATGACAGCACTCCATAGCTTCAACGAAATCGCATCCATGCGTATCGAACTGACGGATACCGCGCCCCTGATCTGGCGTGAGGTTGACGTTCCGACCTCGCTGACGCTCCGGACACTGCATGAGGTCATTCAGGTGACCATGGGATGGCTCGATTACCATCTGTGGGAATTCACGCTCGGTGATCAACGCTACGGCTTACCTGATAACGAAGACTGGGGTGGGCTGCCACGTCGTAACGCCGCAAAAACCCGACTGCGCGATCTTCTAACGACATCCCGTCTCGAAATGGTCTACGAATATGACTTCGGTGACGGATGGCGCCATCGCCTCCTCATCAACAATGTCCGGCAGGGAAAGGCCGGAGAAGGGTACCCCAAATACATCGCCGGACAATATGCCTGTCCGCCAGAAGACTGCGGCGGCATTCCGGGATTCTATCACATGCTTGAAGCCTGGGCAGATCCCGACCATCCAGATCATGACGAAGTCAGTGCCTATCTCGAAGATTGGAGCCCCAACGAGATCAATGAGCTTCCACTCAGAAACGCCCTGAACCGCATCGCCAACAGACGCAACGCTGTCCGCACAAGACTCAACAAGACCATGAAATCTAGTTCCTGAGCCGCGTCTCACGCAGGATGCTTACTTCAGGCGGCCATTCAGCGGCTCATGTGTTTCAGCATGCCCGTCAGACGCCACAGGACGGCCGTACAGGCATTATCAGATGTGGTGGCTGGTTTGGGTGTCTGTATTGGAATTACGCTTTGTACAGCCTCACACGGCGCTCTGCGGGCGTTATCAGAAATTTATGGCCTGTCCATTTCGGTCAGACCGTCCAGATATCCTGCTCCTGACTTTCGGCGGGATGGTTCTAATTGAAAAACCCAAGCGTTAGGGATATGGCGAATTACACCGACGCTTCTACGCATCAATGGATTTCGTATCGTGATCTACACGGCAGATCATGGGCCAATGCACGTTCACGTCATAAGCGCGGATGGAGAAGCGGTGATTGAAATTGGCAGGAAAGCCAGACTGATACGGGCAGGTGGCATGAAGGATAAAGGTCATACAAGAAGCCCTTGTCATCGTGCAGGACCACGCTGAAATGCTGGCGGAAGCATGGGAGACGATACATGGCGAATGACATGAACTATCAGGCCGCTCGTGAAGCAGACGCGCTTCATAGAGCGACAGTTCCTCATGCGGTCTCCGCACGGTTGATCCGTGCGCGCCGCGCCCTTCATGTCACGCTCTCCAACGGTGTTGAAATGAGCGTGCCTGTGGATCTGCTACAGGATCTGCACGGCGCTTCACTGAATGATCTGGCCGAGATCGAGATCACCCCGCTGGGGAATGGCCTTCACTGGCCACGTCTTGATGCTGATGTCCTGGTCGAAGGTCTCATCCACGGTATCTACGGTTCCCGAAGCTGGATGGCAGCACAGATGGGACGCGTGGGCGGATCATCCGCCAGCCCTGCAAAGACGGCAGCGGCTCGCCGGAATGGTGCGAAAGGTGGTCGCCCCAGAAACGTCGCGTAAGTAATCTCGGAAATCAGGCGTTAACGATAGCAGCAATTTCCTGTAATTCCCGGATGACAGGACCGGGTTCATCACTCAAAATCTCTCTTTCCGTCATCATGACGACCCCACGCATGAGCTTTGTCTTATCGAGGTTTGTTCTGTCCATGATCTTATGGACATTTTGATTGGTGGCAGGAGACAGCTTGAAGGAAATGCGACGCTTGGGAATTTTAATCCCAGCAATCTGCTTGCTGAGGGCCTGACGCTGCGTGAGCCACGTCCTCACGTCTTCTTGCAGACGGTCCAGTTCTCCCGTTTCACGCTGCCATTTCGACAGGTAGTAAGCAAAAAGGCTCTTGCGAAACCGAGTGGTTGCCCGTGGATCGATCCGATATGCCGCTGCGTCCAGAATTTCCACTTCTGGTGCAGGAATGCTGACTTCTAGCGAAATATCAGCAACGTCACGTGCGTTTCTGATTGCAGGTGTGGATTGAGCCGGAACAGCGACAACCTGTGCACATTCATCACAGACCGCTGTCAGAATATCCCTGACTGTCCCAGAACCGTCATCAAAAGGGACATCGCGATAGTTAAACGTGGTTGTCACCAGTTTGGCGCAGTGAGGACACACGGCACGGCTTTTATCGCCGGGTTGATAGAGCTTCACCATATTTGTGCTCATTTATGTGCGCTTATGAAAACAGTATCCGGGTCTACGAAGTAGAATTTCAGATACCATCCATCACGCTTGATGATGTGGACAGTGAGTGAGGGGGCATGGTGGTGTGGGGATGAGGAGTGATCCTGCCCCTGACTGTTCATGAGAACCTGACAAATCTCTTCGGATGTTACATCTCCAGTGAAAAGCAGGTTTTTGGTGTCTATGGCTGATCGATCTGTTTCATGCTGATAGGTGCCCTCACGTAAGGCGGCGATAACTTTTCGCTTTACCTCTTTGAACCCTTCGGGCTTCATATATACGAATATCCTCGTAAAAAATCAATCAGACTTTGTCACGCATATGGTCATGGAAATGCGCAGATATGCCATGGGCAACCAGGCGCTATTGCCAGAGCTTTCTGAGCACAGATTATTCGGTTCTTGAGGAGCGCTTCTTGCCTTCCCACACAGGCAATCCGGCGTATTCAACCGATCCCTGTGCCATACGGATATCCTGACGGGTTGAATTCGCACGCGTCAGAAGCAGGATTTCCAGCACCATAGCCGTCAGCTCGTCCGGGATGCCCTCTGGCTCCTGTGAGCCGGTCGCGTCCGGTGCTGTGGGTGTGCCCGCAACCTTCTGGTTCAGGTCATCCAGCAGGTCGGTGACCAGCCTCATATCCTGACCAAGGTCCACCAGCCTTTCATTCATGCTGACCAGTTTGCGGTCACTTTTGGACTGTCTCAAAACGGTGTCCCGAATATAGCCAGACACGTTGCCATCAAGAGCAACCTCCTGAAGCCACTCAGCTTCGTCTTCGGTGAATCTCACCGTGTATTTGCGTTCGCGCATGACGGTTCCAGTCCAATGGATATCATTTTGTCGGACGTATTGTCGCAGAAAACTGCCATAAAATCAATGAAATGCCCGACGCGCGTCGGACGCAAAAACTGTATAGATCGAATAAAGCCTTTTGTTTTCAATACGTTATGCAGTCCAGTGGACTGCGTTATGTGTATAGCCAGATTAAGGAGCAAAAACCGTCAAAACAGGACAGAAAAAAGACCTTTCCCACACCCATTTATGCAGAAAACAGCGTCCTCTTGCAGCGAGCGTGAGCGAGCAGACCCGAAAAAAGCGAAAACCACCAAAAAACAACCAGAAAACCACCAGTTTGCAACCAAAAAACCACCACATTCCATATGAGAGAAAGGATAAAAAACCACCAGAAAACCACCAAAAAACCACCACATATTTTCCTGAAAGAAGATGCAACCAAAAAACCACCAAAAAACCACCAGAAAACCACCATACGTGTCGGAAAAATATCAAATGGGGAAAAGGTGAAGACCGAGAAACACCCGCAGGACAGAACTGTGAACGGTGATCTTGAAAACGGTCGTGTGGATGTATTTTGGGACGGTCTGGCCGTTTCGGTTTTTCTCAGACGGGAGATGTTTGAGAGAGTGGTATAGGTGCTTTTGATATTTCAGATCTGGCACAGCAGCATGTGCCGCAGAATGGTTCTCCCAAAGAGGAACAGTGACATGTGCTCATGAACTGCATGGGAGACCATAAAACAAATCCCACCATATTGGTGGGACCTGCTTCGACCCTTTCTCTACTCTCTAAGAAAGGTAACCTGCCTTATCTTACGGCAGATGGGCTGATAGGAGAAGGGGAAGGATCTGTCTTCGTGTCAGATTTGACGCCACGCAGGAATTCATCCGGGGTTGTTTCAAGGCAGTTTGCCAGTTCGAACAGGGTGATGACCGTCGGGTTGCGATGCCCTTTTTCCAGGCCGCTGAGATATTGCTGACTGAAGCCTGAGCGCTCAGAGACCTGCTCCTGCGTTAGGCCACGTGCCTTGCGCAGACGTGCAAAATTCTCTCCCACAAGGCGGCGCATATCCATGCATCCGCAATGGCAGAATACATATTATAATATTATCAACTATAATATGTATTTTGGTATATGGTCTTCATTTTCTGCTTTTGAGGAGCGGTTTTCATGGAACACGCGCAGAGTGCCTTTCATCCTAAAATCTGCATTCTCTCCGCAGCAGGTGGTTGCGGGAAAACCACGCTGGCCGTGAATCTTTTCCGGCCCTTTCTGGAAAATCCTCTCATGCTGTTTATGGGACCATTTCCGGAGAAAATGTTTTCCCTCAGGGGCATGGAGGCGCACTTCATACAAAGATCTGAGGTGGATGATCTGCTGGTGCTGACTGTTATGTACGCAGACTGTCCTATCATTGCCGATATCCGCATGAATGTGGTGGAAGCATTTCTGGATGGGGTTAAGACCTGCTTTACGCCCAAAGATGTCTGCTTTGATCTGTTTGTCATTCCGGTGACAGCAGATCCTTACAGTCTGCACAGAGGAATGTGGACGGCAGACCGTCTTCATGCTGCCAATGTGCCGTGGGAGCAAATCCTGTTTTTGCCTGCACGAGTGAAAGAGGGTGCAGAAAAAGAGGCGCTCAGTGCCGTGCAGCAGGTGGTCAGGGATCACTATGCTGAGGGTACAGGTCCCCTGATCCCTGAAGAAGGTTTTATCGAGGAAAACCCGATTTTTAACGACATGTATGGTGCTGGTGTCTGTCTGGCGGATCTGTCAGAGATTCCGGATGCCCCAGGACGGTGGTCGCTGTGCAATCAGTCTGAGCGTGCGGCGGAAAAACGCGCTCCTGCTCTGGTCCGCCTTGAGGGGAAGATGGACTATCTTCGACCCCGGATGGAACGTGTCTTCAGAGAGGTGATGACGTATCTGCCAGAGTCTTCTCGGTCCTGAATGGGGCGTAAGGATCCAGAAGATCTGCGGGTGCTACGTGTTAACGAAATCAGGTTTCGTTAACACGTTTTCCTGACGTGTCAGCGAAAACGCAGACTGCGACCACGTTGGGAGAGCGGGGTGATGCCTGTCCGGCCGGAGCAGGACAGGGGCACGGCGCACAATCACAGTCGCGAAATGCACCAATTGCGATGGTGCCAAAAATAACAGGTTGACAGGGTCAGGTTCTCCGCGCAGGATACAGTCATGACCAAAGTCGTTCATGTTCAGAAAACATCGATTTCTGCCCTTTGCGCCGTTTCCACAGGATGGTCGTTCAGAGGGCGGATCGACCCGACCGATGGGGCAAAAACGGCTGTCGTGCAGATGCGCGACACCGCACCGTCTGGCGTGAACTGGGCGTCCTGCGTGCGCACCGAGGTGGCCGGGCGGCGTGAGCCGGACTGGCTGCGTCCGGGAGATATCCTCTTCCCAGCCCGTGGAAATGTGTCACTAGCCGTTCTGATTGATGCGCGTATCGGCAGCCTTCAGGCCGTCGCCGCGCCGCACTTCTTTGTGCTGCGCGTGGTGCGTCCAGACGTGCTGCCCGCCTGGCTGGTCTGGTGGCTCAATCAGGATCCCGCACAGCGCTATCTGGAGCAGCAGGCCCAGAGTTCCACCCTTGTGCGTAACATTGCCCGTCCAGCACTGGAGAGCGTGCCGGTAGCACTCCCACCCCTGTCCCGACAGGAACAGATTGTGGAGCTGGCCTGCGCCATGCAGCGCGAGGAGGCGCTTCTGCAACGCCTGCGCCAAGACAACCAGCAGATCATGACCGGGCTTGCCAGAGACCTTCTGGCGGGCTGACCCACACCCGTGACGTTTTTGAAACAGGATTTAAGTGCGTGACCGAGCAGATTTCACAAGACACCATCAACAAGGCGCTGTGGAGCGCCTGCGACACCTTTCGTGGCACCGTCAGCCCCGACACCTATCGGGATTACGTGCTGACCATGCTGTTCCTGAAATACATCTCCGATGTGTGGCAGGACCATTATGACGGCTACAGGAAACAGTTTGACGACAATCCGGACCTGATTGAAGCCATGATGGCGCAGGAACGCTTTGTTCTGCCCAAAGGGGCTGATTTCTATACGCTCTATCAAGAGCGCAACGCCCCCGGCAATGGTGAGCGGATCGACAAGGCCCTGCACGCCATTGAAGAAGCCAACGGCACCAAGCTGAAGGACGCAGGCAAGAGCGTCTTCCAGGACATCAGCTTCAACTCCGACAAGCTGGGCGATGAGAAGCAGAAGAACACCATTCTCCGCCATCTTCTTGAAGATTTTCACAAGCCGGACCTGAACCTGCGCCCTTCACGCGTCGGCAATCTGGACGTGATTGGCAACGGCTATGAGTTCCTGATCAAGAACTTTGCCGCCAGCGGTGGGCAAAAAGCAGGCGAGTTCTATACCCCGCCGGAAGTCAGTGAACTGCTGGCCCGTCTGCTGGACCCGCAGCCGGGTGAGACCATCTGTGATCCGGCCTGTGGCTCGGCCTCCCTGCTCATGAAATGCGGCAAGCAGGTGACGCAGAACCATAACGGCAGCAAGGACTACGCCCTGTATGGGCAGGAAGCCATTGGCTCGACCTGGTCCTTTGCCAAGATGAACATGTTCCTGCATGGCGAGGACAACCACCGCATTGAATGGGGCGACACCATCCGCAACCCCAAGCTGCTGGATGACAAGAACCACCTCATGCGCTTTGATGTGGTGACGGCCAACCCGCCCTTCAGCCTCGACAAATGGGGCCACGAAGACGCAGCGGAAGACGTGCATCATCGCTTTGCCCGGGGTGTGCCGCCCAAGACCAAGGGCGATTACGCCTTTATCCTGCACATGATCAGCACCCTGAAAGACCGCACCGGCCGCATGGGGGTTGTGGTGCCGCATGGCGTGCTGTTCCGGGGCAGTTCGGAAGGCAAAATTCGCCAGAAGCTGATTGAGGAAAACCTGCTGGATGCCGTGATTGGCCTGCCGGAAAAGCTGTTCTTTGGCACGGGCATCCCCGCCGCCATCCTGATCTTCCGCAAGGACCGCAAGACGAAGGACGTGCTGTTCATTGATGCCAGCCGCGAGTTCAAAGCGGGCAAGAACCAGAACGTGCTGACTGAAGACAACATCACGAAGATTGTGGACACCTACCGTGCCCGCAAGGGCGTGGACAAATACGCCCATCTCGCCACACCGGACGAGATCAAAGAGAACGACTACAACCTGAACATTCCGCGTTATGTCGATACGTTTGAGGAAGAAGAAGAGATTGATCTGAACGTCGTGCGGAAAGAGCGGGCGAAGATCAAGGCGGAACTGTCAAAG
>NZ_LN609303.1 GCF_001499675.1 Acetobacter ghanensis | reverse complement strand
GCTATGCTAAAATGGGTCTTGAGATCTGGCAGGCGGGCCGGGTGTGCAGGAGCGGGTCGTTTGCAGCTCTGTTGGGGGTGAGACGGAACCGGCCGGGGCGCAGGACAACCCGTGTCATCCTGTTTGAAGCGGATACCAGCATCGCTGATATACGGCCCTTTGCCCGGGTGGGTGCGGGATTTCGCGGCATCCTGGCCGGTTCGCATGACATTGGCCCGTGGCGTGTTCTGGAGGCGTGGGTGCCGGAGCGACCAAACACTCTGTACGATCCTGCCCGCAATATCGTGCTTCATACCGTCTCGACGTATGTGACGGTCATGAGCGACATGACCGCGTATGGCCGGATCGGAGCGAAGGAGTGGCTCGATGTGGATCAGCTGTCTTGGCGTTTTCCGGAACTGGCTGGTTGGTGCGAGAAATGGCGGGCCTATAAGGCGGATGCTGAAGCCCAGGCGCGTGAAGCGGCCGCGCGTTACGATCGCTACGCGCGCCGCATGAAAGTGCTTTATGGCCCGGACTGGGACGCAATTCTGTTCTGACGCGCTGGTGCGCTGTGAGATGGCCTCAGCCGGGCTGTGTGAGGCCGGGCAACGCTGTTACGGGCTTTGCCCCGTTCAGCATTGCACGGCTCACAGGCGATGCCTTTGCGGCAGGCCGTAACGCTGGGCATTTCGATCCAGCCGCTTTCCCACTCGCAGCGCGGGCAGGTGAAAAGTGCGACCATGCGCATACCCGGCTGGTAAACACAGCCGTGATCGCCGCAATCGGTCAGGTGCGCGAGGATGCGCGGCGCACTGCGTGGCCGCTTCCATCCGAACAGGTCGCCCTGTCGTGCCATGTCTGGCTCCTGTGTTTGGGAAAGGTCGGGGGCGGGTTGCCGGTTGGTCAGAGGACACCGGCAACGGCTGGGGTCAGTTCGCGGTGTGGGGTCGGGTTTTTCTCACCGTCATCCTGACGACTGAATCGAAAGAAGCTCGGTCTCTTTTAAGAACTGACACAGTCCAGTAGAAAATAATAAAGCAAATAATACCCAACGGTGTAATGTTGGATGTAACAATATGGGCGATTGTGGCGAAACGCTCTGCGTGCGCGCTATTACAGAAAATGTAGTCGCCCATGAAGAAGATGGATAAGGCGCAGAAATTCAAGAACAGAAAGATGGAAGCTACGTTCAGGGTTACATAGAGGAGTCCTATAAAAGAAAATAATGCCTCTGCAATCAGGTTGCCGAGGATATCGAACAAAGAAGAAAGAGCGGACTGCATGCAGGCCGACCGGTCAGGCTGATGAGGGTTTTCCTGAGACGTGGGAATGGTTTCGGGTGTTGGCGTCATGTTTTCTGCTTTCTGTTTGCGCGAGCGCAGTTCCGCTCGCTCTTTGCAGTATGACGCAACCGGTTGTGACGCCTGTCGGTCGGGCTCTGTCCGGGTATGGAGCACCGTGTCCTCCCGTGTGCTGCCCACAACTCCACAGTTACCTCCCAAGGGCCGTGCGCCACCAGACTCTTGGTGGTCGTGTCGCCCGGCCCTTGGGTCCCTCCTATGGATTTGTGGACAGTCATGACCTTGTGCCTGCACCAGTGCGCAAGGTTGGCGGTTTCACCAGACGCCTTCGGCGGCCTACGGCTGGCGCGTCACACGCGCCCTCTGGTGCTGCCAGTCCCTTTTGCCGGGGAGGTGGCCTTTTTGCTCAGGAGGCAAGGAGCGAGGTGGGGCGGCCATGCCTCTTGCCCACCGTTCTGCGTTGTGGGCGCAAGGGGGCGTGATGTATAGAACGACCAGAAATACAATAACGAAATGGACCGGAACAATTTGTTCTTGTTGTAAAGACGTTACCATAAACACAGAAATCTAATGCGAAATATTGTTACGTTTATTCGTGCAAAAAAGACCGAAAAAACATGCTTTTCCCGCAGTTTTCCGCGCTTTTTTTCTTGCTCTGTTTGTCAGGATGTACTAATCTTTACTTGTTGAGAGGGAATAGGCCCGAACAACAAAACGCCCCGGTCGGTGCTACCAACACCAAACCGGGACTAGCCAGAACAGAAAGCGAGATTTTCATGTCCGACGTAAAGAACACTGTAAGCAAGGCTAACTCCCCCCGCAAGGGCGATGCCGCCGGTTCCGTCTCTCCCGCCCGCGCCCGCCAGTTCCACGAAACGGAACAGCGCATGAAAGCGCAGCGGTCTCCTTCTCTGGCTAATGTGGAGCTTCTGGCTCCCTCAGACGACCAGATTGCTCTTATCAGCGCACGTTTCGGTCTGGACGTTGCAGACGTTGACGAAATGATCGGCCTCGGCCTGAGCACCGTTCGAGATCAGTATGACGCGTTACGGCCCGTTCTGGTCATGTCTTTTAACGGCGAAGATGATTTTAAGGCGATCAAGATACATCTTGACCGTATCGTAGATGCGCTTGTGCGCTCGGCTCATGGTGCGGCGAATTACTACGAAACCCGCCGCCAGCTTGCAAAAGACGCAAAGGATAAATGGGCGAACGAACACCGCGACGACGACCGCATGGGCATCGACGGACAGGATAACTACACAGGCCGCTTGCGCCGGGCCGCAGCCGAACATGCAGTGAAGGCATACGCTCTGTACCATATCGCCAGCGGAGCCTGCACGGCTTATGCCGAAGTCATGGGCGAAGAATGGCAGCCCTACCAGTCCCGTGCGAATAACCGCACAGTGTCACAGGAAGCCGCCGCCGCTCTAGACGAGGCGCTTGGTATCTGAACAACAACCAGCCGGGCCAAAAGGCCCGGCGCACCAACACCAGCGACCGAGATGAAAATGGACGACTTTAAATCTGTTTGGCGTGAAGAAGGCGTGTGGTTTGCTGTATCCCGCGCCGGGATAGTGTATGAATTGATCTCTGAAAAATGGTCTGGTGGGTGTGTCATACGACCACCTGAATGGGTCATGTGCGAGGCCGTAACTTTTCCCCCATTGTCGGAATAGAGCCATTGGACAATACAAAGCCACATCCCATTTTGCGGGCATTATTGCCGCCAGTCCAAACACCCAAACACCGAGAGGACAGGTTAAAAGCGATTGCATCCGCCTTGCAGACAATCGCACTGGCCGTCGTGGGTGTCGGGCTTATTACGCCCTTGTTTTCTCCCGCGGCACGTCTCGTGCCGCATACAGCTGCCTTGGCTCTGGTGGTTGCTCTTGGTATCGAAACACTGTCTTTGCTTTTCCTGCTTTATATCCCATATACTTCAAAAGAGGAGGGCTGAACTATGGACGAGACCACACGCGCCATTCTGATCTATGCCGTGCCTTTCTGTCTAGGCACTGCAATCATTGGCCTCTCTCTAGGGCCAATTGCAACACGCCTTGCCAAATGGCGGGAGTCATTGGAGCGCAACTAAACCGAGACTGGCGGGCATCAGCCCGCCGTGATGCGTTTTAGCCTTCATTCCTGTTTCTGTTTTTCCCGGGCGGTAAAAAAAGGCCGTATCGTTGTCCCGGCGGGCTATCCACAACTCCACAGGCACCTCCCGAGGGCCGCGCGCCACCAGACTCTTGGCGGTCGTGTCGCGCGGCCCTCGGGTCCCTCCTATGGATTTGTGGATAGCCACGACTTTGCGCCGGGACCTATGGTGGCGGGTTTGCACTGCCATATGCCCGAATGGTCTTAATACCTGGATGGCGACATCACCGCTTCTCCCGAAATAACGGCTACTCGACAAAACCGGATTGCCGCTATTCGTCCCCGCGTGCTGCCCACAACTCCACAGGGACCTCCCAAGGGCCGTGCGCCACCAGACTCTTGGCGGTCGTGTCGCACGGCCCTCGGGTCCCTCCTATGGATTTGTGGACAGTCATGACCTTGTGCCTGCACCAGTGAGCAGGGCCGGCGGTTTCACCAGACGCCTTCGGCGGCCTACGGCTGGCGCGTCACACGCGCCCTCTGGTGCAGCCAGTCCCTTGTGCCGGGGAGGTGGCCTTTTTGCTCAGGAGGCAAGGAGCGAGGTGGGGCGGCCATGCCTCTTGCCCACCGTTCTGCGTTGTGGGCGCAAGGGGGCGTGATGTATGGAAGGACAAGAAATGTAATAACGGAACCACCTTTACCAATTTTTTCTTGTTGGAAAGGTGCGGCCACAAATACAGAAATATAACGCGCAATATTGTTTCATTTATTTGTGTAAAAAAGACTGAAAAAACACGCTTTTATCGCAGTTTTCCGCGCTTTTTCTCTTGTTCTGTTTGTCGGGATGTACTAATCTTTACTTGTTGAGAGGGAATGGGCCCGAACAACAAAACGCCCCGGTCGGTGTTGCGAGCACCAGGCCGGGACTAGCCAGAACAGAAAGGGTATTTTCATGTCCGACGGTATTGCTATTGCAGAAAAGCTCGTTTCCCCTGGCAAGTTCGCTCCGTCTGTGTTTGGTGATCTTGCCGGGGTTGTGGAAGGCATCAGGCAGGAAGCAATGAGTGGTAGCGGTTCCTCTTATGAGTGCTACAGCATGAAGTTTTCTCGGGCTATTGATAGAAAATCTGCACAACTGCCTAACGATGTCGGGCCTGCGCTCGTTGAACTTGCTCAGGAAACAGGCGAATATATCAGCGAGTTGGAGCAAAGGGAACTCCAGCTTGGGTGCTGTGAGCATGGGATTGATTGGGGGTTCTGTCCCGCTGGGTGCGAAGAAGACTACGGTGACGAACCGTTGGAGCCGGAAGAAATTACCTTAGAGACACACCCAGAACTTTACGCTGAACTTATGGCCGAACTATAGGACTTGTTATTACTTGATGCAGTCTTCTGCGGTGGCGATGTGGACGGCGGGCATAGCCCGCCGCAATGCGTTTGAGTCTTCATTTCTCATTCTGTTTTGTTTCAGCCGCCCAAAAAGAGCCGTATCGTTGTCCCCCCGTGTGCTGCCCACAACTCCACAGTTACCTCCCAAGGGCCGTGCGCCACCAGACTCTTGGTGGTCATGTCGCCCGGCCCTTGGGTCCCTCCTATGGATTTGTGGACAGTCATGACCTTGTGCCTGCACCAGTGCGCAAGGCCGGCGGTTTCACCAGACGCCTTCGGCGGCCTACGGCTGGCGCGTCACACGCGCCCTCTGGTGCAGCCAGTCCCTTGTGCCGGGGAGGTGGCCTTTTTGCTCAGGAGGCAAGGAGCGGGGTGGGGCGGCCATGCCTCTTGCCCACCGTTCTGCGTTGTGGGCGCAAGGGGACGTGATGTATAGAACGACCAGAAATACAATAACGAAATGGACCGGAACAATTTGTTCTTGTTGGAAAGACGTTACCATAAACACAGAAATCTAACGCGAAATATTGTTTCATTCATTTGTGGGAAAAAGACCGAAAAAACACGCTTTTATCGCAGTTTTCCGCGCTTTTTCTCTTGTTCTGTTTGTCGGGATGTACTAATCTTTACTTGTTGAGAGGGAATGGGCCCGAACAACAAAACGCCCCGGTCGGTGTTGCGAGCACCAGGCCGGGACTAGCCAGAACAGAAAGGGTATTTTCATGTCCGACGTAAAGAACACTGTAAGCAATTTTCCTGCATCATCGCAAGGTGGCGAGGAGGGGCCGCATTACTCAGATCTCACTCTCGCTGCTTTGGTGGAACATCATGGCTGGCACTATCATAACCCGAACCGGCCCGCGAGCGGTGTGGAGCGTCTGTTTGCCGGGCTGGGTCCCGATGGAGATCTGGTGCCCAATGGCGCGCGGTATCTTGGAGCCAATTACTCCAAAGACCCGGAAAGCCGTCGGTATATCGCCCTGCATTATGGGTTTGACCTGCTCAAAGACTGGGACGGCCGGGAAGGAACCCCTGCAGAGATTGCTGCTCAGGTCAACAAATGGGCGGAACAGTACGTCCAGATGGAACGGACCAAGCTGAAAGCCGCTTAAATCGTCCTTCAGATCAGTGATATTCTTATCAATATTTTTAGTGGAACAAGCAAATGTCTGGCAGCGTCAACAAAGTCATTCTGGTGGGTAATCTGGGCAAAGACCCCGAGGTGCGTCATGGGCAGAGTGGCGCGAAGATCGTCTCTTTCTCGCTTGCCACTGGCGACACGTGGAACGACCGCGCAACGGGCGAAAAGCGCGAGCGGACCGAATGGCACCGTGTTGTCATTTTTAACGACCGGCTGGCCGACGTTGCCGAACGCTTCCTGCGCAAAGGCCGCAAGGTGTACCTTGAAGGCGCGTTGCAGACCCGCAAATGGACCGACCAGAGCGGGCAGGAACGCTACACGACCGAGGTGGTTGTGGACCGCTTCCGTGGCGAGCTGGTTCTGCTGGACAGCCGCCCGGACAGCGACGAAGCGGGCGGGCATTACGGCAAAGCCCCCGAACGCAGGCAGGCGGTTCCTGCCTACGGCAACGCCGGTCCGGTAGACGAAATCCCGTTCTGAATTGGTGGACATGGCGCGCGGTTAATGCGCGCCATTTTGGACACAAAAGATTAGTTCTGGTTCTGGGCCGGGATGCGCAAGGGTGTGAGATCACACCAAGCCTGTCCGCTTTCCGTAACGTAGCTATGGCCCTCACAGTAGCGCGCCCGTTCCAGCGTATGCGAAACCACCGCATAATGTGCTAGCAGACCGCCACAGAAAAGCAGCGCCCCGGCTAGGGCCAGACGTGAAATCGCCTTCCAGCGTGTCGCAAGATAGAACCCCTGCTCATGGTGCGGCATCTGCTGTTTCAGCCGGTCATACAGCTCCGTTTTCAGTCCTCCCATGATTGAGGCGATCATCTTGTCGATAGTCACCTGTTGATGCTGTTTAAGGCGCTCCTCTTCCATCTTGATTCGGTGTTCGCCTGCCGAGCTGATCGCCCGCACAGCTTCCAGTCCGTTCGCCAGGTCTGCACGGAGCTGCGCCAGACTGGTCTGTGCCGTGTTTTCAGCGGCTGCTATCCGTGCGGCAGCCGTGTTCAGGCTCAGGCAGGTTTCTGCTGTCGCATCGCCCAAGCGGGCTAGCAGGAACCCCAGCGGGCTATTCAAATCGATGCCCGCATCGTGGAGGCTGGCAAGGAAGCGCTGTCGCGCTTCCTCTTCCGGCGTTCTGCTAATGGAATGACTTATGGCATCCATTCGGCGGCTCCCTCCTCATCCAGATTATGGGTGAAGTCCTTCAGCCATTTCTGAGCCATATGGACCCACAGTGGATTAAGGTGCCGACCCGACCGGCCTGCTTTGTTGTCGATGGCGTCAAATACGCTCAGTCCTTCCTCTTCTATATACTTCATCGACGTGAGTGCGGGCATGTCGATGGGAATGACCCCCGCTTTCAACATGGCGAGTAACCGCGGATCTTCTCGCAACCATGCAAACGGATCCACTGCACGGCTGGCGTTACGCTGTAGGCCAGCGTTCAGGAAGAGCACGCTGGTGCCACCCTGAAATGCGCCGCTAGCCCAGATCCGGTGCATGTGCTCGAAGTCATCCCGTTCTGGCCCGGTAAAATAGGCGTAGGTCGGGATCAGGTTTGATGCAGCGAGAAAGTGCCCAAGATCAGATTCCGCCGCAAGTTCCTCGCTAATCCTGTCGCCGCCGCCCATGTCGATGACTACCGAGGCGTGCTGTTCCAACGCCTTCGCCAATGTATCGGCCAGCCAGACCTTACAGGTTTCAAGTGTCGCGTTTTTTGGGCGGCCAACGCCATGTGCTCCCTCAGGTGGATAAAGACGCGACAGCATCGGGTTATTGATGTCGCCATCAGCGACAAGCACCTTGTGACCCAGCCCGATGGCATGTCGTGCGATGACGGCACAGCCTAGACTTCCGCCGCTGCGGCCGCGACCTATGCGCCACAGGGCGCGGGGGGAGCGAGTGGGAGTTGGGGGTGCTTTACTGGCATCAGCCATAGAATGAGACCTTCTGATGAGAGACGGGCACAATGCCTGCCTCTCACCATTGTCGCTTATTCTGTTGTGACGCTGTGCAGAGGCTTAAGGTTCAGAGTCTTCCTCTCCCACGAGCGATACGAAAGGCGAATTTTTCGTCCTCGGTCATGGAACTGGTTGTGTTGTGCCTAGCGCGCAGCAGTCTCCCCACATCTCTCAGCCAGTCATCTTCGAATTCGTAACCCCGCTTGCTGGGATAGCCCGGTAGATCGTCGCCAAATTCCCAGGCGTTCCCACTCAGGGGGTTGATTTCCCCTTTGCGAACTGGCGGTAGGGAGGGGTCGAACGGCTCATATGCGCGATACGATACCCCTACGATTTTAGGCAGATCAAGGGTGACGAGTGGCGTGTCGCCAGTCAGCGCGGCAGCATTGTGTCCTGCTGTTGACTGCGGATTGGCAACAGTGGCCGCCCGCGCCTTTCGTGCTTCGGCTTCTGCCGCCATGCGCTGGTTGTGTTCCGCCACGTGGGCGGCTTCCTGGCGCCGCCATGCCGCCGCCCTTTCTGTCTTTTCCATCTTGTCGCGTAGGGCGGCCTTTTCGGCGGCTTCCGCCTCGCGGCGCTGGCGGATTTCCGCCTGAATAGCCGCTTTTTCGCTCTCGCGTTCCGCTTCGAGGCGCAGGGTTTCTGCAGCGCGTTCCGCAGCGCGCTCATTCCGTCGCTCAAGCCATTTCCCAACCCGGTACCAAGTCAGCTGGGCGCAGCGGACGCTCGGCGTCTGACCCTTGCCGTTCAGCAATCCGACCGAGGCGAACCAATCGCACAGCGCCCGCCAGTTGATCCGGCGCCCGTCTTGGTGTGCCAGCAACGCCTCGCGATGGCGCTCCATCCATGCCCGTACAGATGCGACGCCAGCAGCGCCGTCAAGCGCCTCCAGTGCCCCTTCTATCCCGATGCCTGTTGCCGACATTTTACTCGTTCCCTGTCCTCTGCGCTCAACTGTGACCGCGCACGCACCCTATAACACGCCATCACTTTCGCATCAATAAAGCATCAGCTTTGCTCGCGCTCTACCTCACGACTACTTCACTTCAACATCACCAAAAAGATTTCTCCATATACAAATGCAAACGTTCCGTTTGCCGCGCCTATGGCGCGTCAGCCATTCGGTTAAAGAGCAATCGCTAATCGTGCTGATGGCGTGTTGCTGGTCCCCGCCGCCTTGCATCATGGTGGGGCTATTCGGGCCGGTGGGTGTCGTGCTGGCGACAGAACACTTGCGGTTGGCAAGGAAATTCCTTACCTTGGTGACATGATCAGAAGCCGCCTCACAAGTAAGTCCCAGACGACCATTCCGCAGGCTGTCCGTGCGACACTGGGCCTGCAGCCTGGTGACGAGATAGGTTACGTCGTGGAGAACGGGCAGGTCATCCTGACCCGGGTATCCGCAGCGGCAGAGCAGGATGATCCCTTCGCGACATTCAGCGAGTGGAATTCTGTAGCCGATCAACACGCCTATGCCGGGCTTTGAGGTCTGGGACCTGCTCAAGGTTCCGTTTCCCTATACAAATCGTCCCGTCCGGCAGCATCGCCCGGCACTTGTTGTGCGGGTGGTGCAGTCTGCCGGTGCGCCTGATCTGCTCTGGGTGCTGATGGTTACGTCGTCCTCTCACAGGCGGTGGGCGGACGATATCGACATCGACGATTTCAGGGCTGCCGGTCTTCCTGCCCCGTCCATGGTACGCACGGCGAAGATCGCGACGATTGAAGCGGCCGATGCCCAGCGGATCGGTACTCTGCCCGCAGAGCATCGGGAAGCGGTCATGCAGGTTGTGGCGGTGTTGTCGTCGTCATTGCGCGACGGCTGCCCGCCCGGGCAGTAGTGCGGCCAATCAGGTTTCGCGAACAGGCGTCACAACCATCTGTGTGATTCTGTTCTCCGCTTTACAACGGAGAACAGACTGATGTCCGAGATAGCGCAGCTGCGCGACACGCTGCAGGCACACACAAAGACTCTGATGCTTCTGCAGACCCAGGCGGAGCAGACGACAAAAGGTATCACTACGATTATCGGGCTGCTGACGCCCCCTGATGACGATGAGGGCAACCGCCTTGCCAAAGCGCTGGAAGCTCTGGCGGAGAGTGTCGCGGCCCAGACACAGGCCACTGTTCAGATGCAGTCTGCAGTCCAGACGCTGGTCTCCAAAATGGGGGTCACGTCATGATGACGTTCCGTAAGCTCTCGGCCGATGGGGCGGGGAAGCTTATCATGGCCTACTTGCGCGAGCATCAGATGGATGCGGTGCCCGGGGCTGAAGCGTCGCCGGGCAGCGGTCAGGAAAAGGGCGGCCGTCTCAACAACTACTATACTGGCCGGGAAGGGCGTGGCGACTGGGGGCCTGACATTGGCCCGCTTGCAGCCCGCGCACTCGGCATTGATCTAACGGCTCCGCCCTCGGACGAAGCACTCTGCAACCTGTTCGAAGCCAAGCGTGCCGATACTGGCGAGGAATGGCACGACATTGAGGGTGACAAGACGACCAAACAGGCGGGCCGGAAAGCGGGTGGCCGCAAACGCACGATCTCTGGGTTTGATTTTACGGCTTCGCCCGACAAGTCCGTCACGCTTGCCGCTGAGTTTGCGTCTACGAAAGCCGAGCAGGCGCTGATCTGGCACGCCATCCATACGGCGAATGATCGGGCACTCAGGCTGATAGCGGCGGAGCTGGGTTGGGCACGACGGATGGTGAACGGCGTGCAGATCGACGAGCAGGGCGAGGTTGGTTGGGTGTCCTTCCGACACTACGCGGCCCGCCCAGCCATGCAGATACAGGATGGTGCGTCTGGCCCCACGGCTTCGGTCGAAATTCCAGTGCCCGGTGATCCGCAGGCCCATATTCATAACATCCTGTTGAACATGGTGGCCACGGCGGACGGACACGTCGGCTCTCTGGATTCCGCCCGGATCACGAAAACGATGCCCCATATTTTCGGGGCCTACTTTCAGGCACAGCTCGCTCAGCTGCTCCGCGAACTGGGGATCAAGGTCAGCATTGATGCTCGAGGCCGGGCGATCGTTATTGACGACATCCCCAAAGAGGTCTGCGAGGCGTTCTCTAAACGGAGCAAGCAGGCCGAAAAGCAGGCGAAGGCCTTTGTCGCGCGACAGGGTGGTGACTGGAAGACGATGTCGGCCGACCAGAAATTCAAGGTTCTGCATCAGGCCAATCTGGCTTACCGGGCGAAGAAATATACCGGGAGCAACGACCGCGAGATCTGGCGAGAGCAGGCAGACGAGCTGGGCTGGAAGCACACAACCTCGCTGACGGATGCCGTGTATGCGACGAAGACCGATGCTGAACGGTTTGAGGAAGCCTACGCGATTGCGGCGCGGCTGGCCGCGGAAGACTTCAAGAGCAGTGCGGTTCTCGATCTGGACGTTTTGAGGATGCACGCGGCGCACGGCCTGATTGCGGCGGGCATCCATGAGGCTGGCGACATGGACCATGTCCGCGACATGATTTTGCAACGGGGCATCGTGCTGGAAGGGGAGCAGACGGATCTTGTTGTGGAAACGATACACGGGCGTAAGCGTGTTACCTCCAAGTTCCAGATTAGCGTGGAGAAAGAGTTCTCTGAGCTGGTGGCGCTGGCGGCGCGCGATACGGACGGGGCGTTGTCGCGGGAGGCTCTGCAAAAGGCGATTGAGGCGTCCGGCCTGGATTTTGACCGTGAGCCGGATCATGGCCGCGCCCAGCTGGCGGCCATTTATGGCTTGGGGTTTTCGGGGCGGCTTGGCTTTCTGACTGGGGCAGCGGGGGCGGGAAAGACGGCGCTTCTGTCACCATTGGTCACAGCTTGGAAGGAGGAAGGGCGACAGGTCATCGGCACTGCCATGGCCTGGCGACAGGCGGATGCGCTCAAGGATGCGGGGGTGGAGCGCACGGTCGCACTGTCTCCGCTTTTGCGTGAGATCGAGGCGGGCCGGGTGGCGATTGCACCCAACTCGGTTCTCATCATAGACGAGGGCAGCCAGATCGCCCCAATCCAGATGCTCAAGCTCCTGCGGCTGCAGAAAGAGGTGGGCTTTTCCATGCGGATCATCGCGGACCGTGAGCAGGCGCAGGCTATTGAAGCGGGTGACAGCGTGGAGCTGATGATGCGTTCGGTTCCCGCGGGTGTCCGGTTTGAGCTGGTGAGTACCATCCGCCAGAAAACCGAGCGCGGCCGGATGATCGCGGGTCTGTTTCGTGGCACGGGGCGCGACATGACGAAGTCTGAGGAGGAGCAGAACGCCGAGGATGCGCAGCGCGCCCGCAAGGCGATAGACCTTAAGCGGGCGGATGGGACGTTCAGCCTGGTCGGCGGTGATCACGCGCAGGTTGTCGCACATATTGCGGAGTTCTACCTCAAGCGCCGGGACATGCTTCGCGCTGCCGGGAGTAAGCGCGGGATTACGATGTCCGCTCCCACGAATGAGGACGTCATGGCGCTCAGCATGGCAGTGCGTGAGCGCCTGCGTGAACGCGGAGAGGTCGGGAAGGAAGAAATCGTTCGGGCCGCGATTGACCAACGGGGCGAGAGTTATGATCTCCCGATTGCTGTTGGTGACCGGTTGCGGCTTTTCAGCAAGGTGCGCTGTCGTGCCCAACGAGCCTATGGGTCGCGGTGGTTGGAACTGGGTTCAAATGGTGATTTTGTTGATGTTATGGGATGGACGGATCACGGCCTTATTCTCAAGAACCGCGCGGGCACTGAGGGGTTCGTCCCATGGGATTCCTTAGCCGATCGGGAGACCGGGCGTATTTCCCTCGGTTTTGGTCATGCGATGACGATTGATGCGGCACAGGGGGCGACATCGGACGAGCATATTAATGCGCTGCCACGGGGTAGTTCGTCGATGACGGGGTTTACGGCCTATGTCGCGGAAAGCCGGCATGTCCATGCGTCATGGACAATGGTTGGCGAAGCGTCTGTGAGGGAGGCTGAGACGTTTTCGAGGCCTCTGGGTGATAAGACCCCGGTAACGTATGAGGATCTGCTGAACCGTGTAGCGGGTGACATGGGCAAGCACCCTTACAAGTCCGTCGCAATTGATCTGACGGGCGAGGAAATGAAGGTCAGGCAGGGACAAATCGAGTGGATCCGTCGTGAGAGGGGACGGGAAGAGATTGAAGAAACTGAGCAGCAGCCCGGGGAACGCGCACGGAGCCGGGCTGCATCTGTGTCGTTGCGCAAAGTTCCCGCTGAGCGGTGGGACGATCTGGGCCGCAATCTCAGGCGTCAGGCGTTGATCGCGCAGGATGCGGCGGAACGGGCTAACAGACTTGCTGCGCGGGGTACTGAAAAAGATATGTTTCAGGACAGGACACAAACGCCAGCACCGAACAGCTCTAAGGGCCGTGTGGTGCGGCCTTCAACGGATATGGGAGTGGATTCATGAGTAACCCGCTGGTGGAAGAAATCGTAGCGCGGGCGTTGCCCCTTATTCATGTCGAACGGGAGGCGGAGCAGCTGGACACTCAGGAGGCTTATGAGGCGTTCCGGGCTAGGCATGCCGAGTTGAACCGGCAGGTCATCAATCAGTTACGCGCCTGCGGATGGATGCGCGATGATGCGACCATAGAGGACATGCGCGAGATCTACTATGCTGTTCTGCGACACCCGGCACTGGAAGGCTCCGCGTCAGATCGGGCTGTTGCCGGGCGCCTGTTGAACGAGGCGTGGAAAGGGTTACATGGCTGGGCTGGATAAACGCCCCCGTAGGCCGGGGATTGTTTTCCGACTGGCCACCTTAACCTGCCTGTCCGCTCAGTGGAAACATTGCGGACAGGCTGCAATCGCCCTCATCTCGGTCGTTTGGACCACAAGATTATTTGTCAAATAGCGGACATCAGCGCTTCAAAGCCTCGTTGTAGAGCTTGTCTGGATTTCACTGATTACACCTATTGAATGATTCCAAGACACAGGCAGTCCCCCAATGGACGTTACGGTGAAAATTTCAGCGTTACGGAATTTTGATCGGATCGTATGATAAACACGTCCTTATATGCTTTTATACTGCCCCATAGTATGAAAGTATACTCAAGGGCAGTATATTTGGAGTAAGCGTTTCGTGCCGCACACACCGACTGAGAAAAAGCGCGTTCTGACCCGCGTGCGCCGTATTCGCGGTCAACTTGATGCGCTGGAACAGGCTCTGGAGAAAGGGGCTGATTGCGCTCCGGTGCTGCAACAGGTTGCGGCTATCCGGGGAGCGATCAACGGATTAATGGCCGGTGTTCTTGAAAGCCACCTGCGGGAAGAATTTGTTGAATGCGCCGGTGATCGTGATGCTGCCAGTGGTTCGATCGAGAATGTGGTGTCACTCGTTCGATCCTATCTCCGGTAATGCCCACGACGCTGACTGACAGGTTGTTTGGAGAAAAAATTATGAAATCACGGGCCGCAGTTGCTTTCGAAGCGGGTAAGCCCCTTCAAATTGTCGAGATCGACGTAGCGCCTCCTCGTGCAGGCGAAGTGCTCGTGCAGATCACGCATACAGGTGTCTGCCACACCGATGCGTTTACCCTGTCAGGGGATGATCCCGAAGGACTGTTCCCGGCCGTTTTAGGTCACGAAGGCGCGGGAATTGTGATCGAGGTCGGGGAAGGCGTAACCAGCGTCGCCCCCGGCGACCATGTCATTCCGCTTTACACGGCGGAATGTGGTGAATGTCTGTTCTGCAAGTCGGGAAAAACCAATCTCTGCATTTCAGTGCGCGCCACACAGGGCAAAGGTGTGATGCCGGATGGTACGACACGTTTTTCCTACAAAGGTCAGCCGATCCATCACTACATGGGGTGTTCGACGTTTAGCGAATACACGGTTGTCGCCGAGGTTTCTCTGGCAAAAATCAACCCCGCATCCAATCCAGAGCATGTCTGTCTGCTGGGATGTGGTGTCACCACCGGGATTGGTGCAGTACACAACACAGCCAAGGTTCAGCCGGGAGATACAGTTGCCGTCTTTGGATTGGGCGGGATCGGTCTGGCGGTGATTCAGGGAGCACGACAGGCAAAGGCTGGCCGGATTTTCGCCATTGATACCAATCCGGAAAAGTTCGAACTTGCCAAGGCATTCGGCGCCACAGAGTTCCTCAACCCGAAGGACTACGACAAACCGATCCAGCAGGTTCTGGTGGAAATGACCGGCTGGGGCATTGATCATACCTTTGAATGTATCGGCAACGTCAATGTCATGCGCGCGGCGCTGGAAGCCGCGCATCGTGGGTGGGGGCAGTCGATTGTCATCGGTGTGGCAGGGGCCGGTCAGGAAATCTCAACCCGCCCCTTCCAGCTTGTGACGGGTCGTTCGTGGCGCGGCACGGCTTTCGGCGGTGTGAAGGGGCGTAGCCAGCTCCCGGGTATGGTCGAAGACGCCATGCGCGGCGATATCGAGCTTGCGCCTTTCGTAACCCATACCATGCCGCTCGAAGATATCAATACGGCCTTCGATCTGATGCATGAAGGAAAGTCCATCCGTTCCGTCATTCATTACTAGGAGCGGGATTTCACGACTCAATATCTTTTCCAACGGTTGGAAATTACAGGAGAACGATCATGGCAGTTATTTCCGGTGACGGTGTTTTCTCTCACGTTTTTCTCGGGGCGGTGGATACCGCGGTATCCGCGAAATTCTATGATGCTGCGCTTGCGGCTCTGGGTATAAAAAACCTGGGGCCGTTCGGGCATGGGTGGATTCTGTATGGCCGCGAGAAACCAGCGTTCATCATTGCGCGTCCTGGCAACGGTGAGGCGCCCTCAAGCAACGGTGTCACCATCGGTTTTGCAGCAGCGACACCCGCCGAAGTGGATGCTTTTCATGCCGCAGGTCTTGCCAATGGAGGAACCGATGAAGGCGCACCCGGCCCGCGAAGCCATCTACCAGGTGCTTATGCCGCCTATCTCCGCGATCCGGCAGGAAACAAGATCTGTAGTTATACCTTCACGGACGGTAACTGACGTGCGCAAAAGGCAGTGAGAGCCATGGAACGCAAGGAAACGCACGCCTCTTTCGGGGGCGTGCAGGAAGTCTGGCGACACAAGTCCGTGTCATTGGGTGTGAAAGCAAACTTCGCGATTTACCTGCCGCCACAGGCAAAAACTGAAAAGGTTCCGGTTCTTTACTGGCTCTCCGGTCTGACATGCACAGAGCAGAATTTCATTGGCAAGGCTGGTGCGCAACGCGTGGCTGCGGAACTGGGTATCGCTATTGTCGCGCCAGATACCAGTCCACGGGGCGTGGAGGTGGCTGATGACGATGCTTACGATCTTGGTCAGGGCGCTGGATTTTACATCAATGCGACGCAGGAGCCGTGGGCTGCGCATTATCGGATGTATGATTACGTCGTCACGGAACTTCCTGCGCTGATTGAGGCGCATTTTCCGGTTACGCAGCAGCGAGGGATTGCGGGACATTCGATGGGTGGGTTTGGCGCCATCATGATCGCGCTGCGTAATCCTGGTCGCTATCGTTCTGTATCAGCCTTTTCACCCATTGTGGCGCCAACGCAGGTGCCATGGGGTGAAAAAGCGTTCAGCGCTTATCTTGGTCCGGATCGTGCCAGTTGGGCGGCCTATGATCCGCTTGAACTTGTGCGGACAGCGACGGAAAGACTGCCTGTCCTGATAGATCAGGGTTTGGCAGATCAATTTCTGAAAGAACAACTCAGGCCACAACTGTTCCAGGCAGCCGCACAGAACGCAGGGCAGGAACTCATTCTGAATCTTCGTCCTGATTACGATCACAGTTATTATTTTATAGCCAGTTTCATTGCAGATCATCTCAGACATTTCGTGAGTAAACTACGATGTGTTGATTTTCACTGAGAACTGACCCGGGTAGGGCGGAAATTTTCATCGAGATTTGACCCATGCCTTCACACTCCCCGGCATCATCTGCTGGGGGGGTTTTGGAGTGATTGACATGGAGCTTCTGAGTGTGATCCGCCGGTGGCACTGCCGGGATCATCTTCCGATCCGCGAGATCGAACGCCGGACGGGACTGTCACGCAATACGATCCGGAAATATCTCCGGGCACAGAGTATTGAACCGCGGTTCCAGGTCCCCGAACGTCCCAGCCGACTGGACCCGTTTGCTGACAGGCTGAGGGGATGGCTGGTCCTGGAAGCCGCTCGCCCCCGCAAGAATCGGCGCACGGCGCGACGACTGCATGAAGACCTTGTGGCACTGGGTTATGATGGATCCTACGGACGGGTGGCCGCTTTCATCCGGCAGTGGAAACACGAACAGCACCAGGCACGCCAGACAACGGGTCGGGGTGTTTTTGTGCCCCTGTGCTTCCAGCCCGGGGAAGCGTTCCAGTTCGACTGGGGCGAGGACTGGGCGGTCATTGCCGACCGTCGCGTCAAGCTGCAGGTTGCCCACACCAAACTGTCCTTCAGCCGGGCCTTCATACTCAGGGCCTATCCCCTACAGACCCACGAGATGCTTTTTGATGCGCTTACCGAGGCCTTCCGCGTGCTCGGTGGCGTGCCGCGGCGGGGTATTTTTGATAACATGAAGACGGCCGTGGACCGGATTGGGTCGGGCAAGGCGCGTCAGGTCAACCTGCGCTTCATGGCCCTGGCCAGCCATTACCTGTTCGAGCCGACCTTCTGCAATCCGGCAGCCGGATGGGAGAAAGGGCAGATCGAGAAGACCGTGCAGGATGCCCGGCGCCAGATCTGGCAGGATTTGCCCGTCTTTCCCGATCTGGGGGCGCTGAATGCCTGGCTGGAAGCCCGCTGCCTGGACCGTTGGGAACGGCTGCGGCATGCTGGATTGCCGTGTAGCGTCTCCGAGGTCCATGCAAGCGAACGTCCCCACCTCATGGTGCCGGGGCGTCCCTTTGACGGGTTTGTCGAACAGACCAAGCGCGTCTCACCAACCTGCCTGATCCAGTTCGAAGGCAACCGCTACAGCGTGCCGGCCTCCTTTGCCAATCGTCCGGTCAGCCTGCGGGTTTATCCTGACAAGCTGCGCATTATCGCCGAAGGGCAAGTTCTGTGCGTGCATGACCGGATCATCACGCGTTCGCATGGTGTGCCAGGCCGCACGGTGTATGACTGGCGGCATTATCTGGCGGTCATCCAGCGCAAACCGGGCGCCCTACGCAATGGCGCGCCGTTTACCGAATTGCCAGCCGCCTTCCGGACCCTGCAGGATCAACTGCTCAGGCGCCCTGGAGGCGACCGGGAAATGGCTGAAATCCTGGCCCTTGTGCTGCAGCATGATGAGCAGGCTGTCCTCTGCGCGGTTGAACTGGCACTTGAAGACGGCGTGGCGACCAAGACCCATGTTCTCAATACGCTTCATCGCCTGATCGATGCCAAGAGAACCGTGGTTCCCCGGCTCGATGCCCCACAGGCCCTGGTGCTCGAACACGAACCGTGCGCCGATACAGGGCGGTATGACATCCTGCGAAGGGACAGCCGCCATGCGTCATGATCCTGCGGCTGCTTCACTTGTGGTCATGCTCCGTGGATTGCGGATGTATGGCATGTCCCAGGCCACGGCCGACCTCATCGAGCAGGGGGCACCTGCCTTCGAGGCGGCCATCCCCATCCTCTCACAACTCCTGAAGGCGGAACTGGCCGAACGCGAAGTGCGCTCCATCGCCTACCAGACAAAGACCGCCCGGTTCCCCGCCTACAAGGACCTGTCCGGGTTCTCCTTTGCCGATACGCAGGTCAACGAGCCCATGATCCGCCAGCTCCATAGCGGGGACTTCATCGAGCGTGCTGAAAATGTCGTGCTGATCGGCGGTCCGGGAACCGGGAAAACCCACCTGGCGACCGCGCTGGCCATCCAGGCGATCACCCATCACCGCAAGAAGGCGCGCTTCTGGTCAACGGTCGACCTGGTCAATGCGCTCGAACAGGAAAAGACCGCCAACCGGGCCGGGCAGATTGCCGACAGGCTGCTCCGCCTGGATCTCGTGATCCTTGATGAACTCGGTTATCTCCCCTTCAGTGCGTCTGGGGGCGCCCTGCTGTTCCATCTGCTCAGCCGCCTCTACGAGCGCACCAGTGTCATCATCACAACCAATCTGAGCTTCAGTGAATGGGGAGACGTCTTTGGTGACCCGAAGATGACAACGGCGCTCCTCGATCGGCTGACCCATCACTGTCATATCCTCGAGACAGGAAATGACAGCTACAGGTTCCGCGCCAGCACCGCCGCGTCAAAAAACAGAAAGGACAGATCCTCTTCTTGACCGCCCGCCCGACTGTGCCTGAAATAGCATCTGGCTGGGTCAATTCCTGATGAAAAACCCGGGTCAGTTCTCAGTGAAAATCAACATGTTTTGAACAGGCAGCAAGCCGTAACGGAGTTTTATATTCTGTAGATATATTCCCGTTTTCTGCCTCGGTTCACATTTTGGCGGGGCTGTCTTGTACTTGGCGCATAGCTGGTGCAGCCCATCCGTGTCCAAAAATTACACGTATCACCACTCTTATTTTTTGCCGCCAGTGGAGTGGTTAATAGAATATATCTTCCAGAATTAAGGCCTCTGAATTTCTTTCAGTAATAAATCCAGTTGCTGTCCCAAGGCAGGAAGAGCGTCCCTCACCGTGTCCCACACCATGCCATAATCAACAGCAAAGTAACCGTGCGCGATACGATTGCGCATGCCGCGCATCGCGCCCCATGGAATGTCTGGGTAGGTATGCTTGATCTCCGGCCATGCATTGATAATTTTTGACGCCGCTTCGCCTATAATGATCAGACTCATCACAACAGCCTGTTGGGTTCGCCGATCCTGAAGAAATTCCTCACGCGACATGGTACCTATGAAGCTGACCGCATCAGCCTGTGCGTCGCGCATGTGAATCAAATAGTCCTGAAAACGGAAGGCGCCTCTCATACAGGGCGGGCTTCAGCCAGAACTTTATCACGAAATCCCAATGGCAATTCGGTAGGCGTCAGTAAATCAACACGCACTCCAAGGAGTTCTTCGAGATCGTTCTGTAGGCCACCTAGCGCCAACAATGTTGCACCATTTGGTGCATCGACAAGAATATCCAGATCACTCTGATCATTGTCATGGTGTTTCAGAGCAGAGCCGAACACCCGAGGGTTTGTAAGATTCCAGCGTGCCGTTAGCTTCACAATGGCGTCACGATGCAGTGCAAGCACTTCTGATGGGCGCATGATCCGGTCTCCTCTTGTTCACTATATCACAAGAGTGACGGCATGTTGTAGCCCTTCCTGAGCACACGTCCGCCGTCACAACGGCCGAGCGCATACTGACTTTGTGAAACCTCACAAGGACAGACCATGCCCGATACTCAATCCGTAGCCAAAAAGGCTTCCCCCACGCCCGAGTGGCTTACCTCTGGGTATGCCCAGCGTATTCTCGACGCCATCACCTTCCCGGGTGATGCAGCTCCCATTGCAGTTTCGTCTCCTGAGCAGGCACAGAAAAAGGAGACGACATCATGAAATGGGGGCCTGTATCGCGACTGGTCCTTGGTGCTTCGGGATGGCTGGTTGTCTCGGCTGGCATTGCCTCAGCCGCGTCTGAAGGCTGTCAGGCGCTGGTTCAGGCTGCGGCAACAGGTGCCGCAGCCCAGATGAAGGCTGATGACGCTTTGATCCAGATGCCGGAATCAGTGACGAAATTTACGTGTCTCGACAACTTCTTTAACGGTGTTGGACTGGACACACTGAGCAGTGGTCTCAATGTGGCATCCATCGCTCAAAGCGCGATGGGGAAAATCTGCAGTCAGGTAAGCTCCGCCTGGAGCAGTATGGAAGGTTCTGCCGAATGTGGTCTGACCCTCACTGGGCCGGATACAAACTTTGACCTTGGCCTTGGTTCTGGAACCGTCTGTCCAACCGTGAACTTCGGTGGTGGAGGCGACACGCTGATCAACAGTGGAACCAATGGATCAGGCACGAACCATTGGGATGTGGACGGCTCCATGCAGTTGCCTGACGGCTACAAGCTGGGCGATGCAGCCAAGGCTTTCGGCCTTTCGGGGGGTGACTGAGCATGTCACGACCGTCTTCCCGATTAGGGCTGGTTTTGATCCTCGCGGGTGGTTTGTTTCTGGGCCAGATGGCCATGCCCCGCCCGGCGCAGGCTTTCGGGTTTGATATTGCCCCTATCGTGGGTGCGATCAGCGCCGCTCAAAGTGCCATTACCACAGTCACATCAACCGCTCAGAAAGTTCTTAACGGATCACTGGGGCTGCTCAACGACAAGCTGGGGATGGGGTTCAACCAGATCACCAACTACCTGAAGGGCCAAATTGGCGCCCAGCAGCAAATCGCTGACGCCAACAATATGGTGCAGGCGCAACTTGCCAAGGAAGTTCGCCATGCGGAAATTCAGGATCTGCATGCGGTAAATCGTCAGGACTGTTTGAACCTCGAAGGAGGACAGGCTCAGATTGTCGCAGCCCGTCAATCCAGTGATGTCGCGTTAGCGCTCGACGTCGCCAAGGGAGCGCGCACACGTGCGGAAAAAGGTACGCCGTCGTGGGCTGGCGGCGGGCAGGGGGCGCAAGCCAACAACAATGCCCATTTTGGCAAATACTGCGATGATGCGGAAGCTGACGCAGGGCTGTGCAAACTTGCCGACACCACGATGAAAGGGGCGGATGAGGCGGCGACCAGCATGTTTACGCCCTCTGTTTATACCGGTCAGGACGCTATTGATCGGGCAAATGCCTATGCCGTCACCCTGATCGAACCGGTCGCCCCGGCGGCGCAGCGCGGTAGCGCCATCACCTCCACACAGGGACAGCAGCTTATGCCCTTTCGTCGCTCCTATAACGCGGCGATGCATCTGGCGCACATGATTGTTGACCATGTCCTCAGTCAACGCGCTGAGACCATCACTCTGACGGCCGCCCAGAAAGCAGAAGCTCAGCGTGAGGGCCTCGCAGTGTCCGACAAAGGATCATCGTGGCAGGCAACAGAGCTTGAAATCAACAGGAAGTATTCCGGCACGGACTGGCAGGCCGATTTGCAGGCAATGTCATCCGTAAAGTCCGTTCTGATCCAGATTGCCCTTCTGGATGCCCAGCGTAACTGGCTCCTGTGGAACACTTACAAACTCCATGAAATGACCGCAGTGGCGGAGGCCAAACGCCTTGCGATCGCGGCTGACGAAGCACTCAGCCGTCATTCAGCCGGCACTCTGCCGGTTCCTTCTCCCTAAGACATAAGGAAACACCATGTCCGAAACACTCTCGGCCGTGCAGCCCACAGCGACCCCTTCCTCAACCATGAGTGGCGTGCTGCAGGCGATGGCGCAACAGCAGCAGTCCGTGCCTGAAGACCAGCGTGGGCTGGCGGACCGGCTGAAAGAGTTGCAGGAGCAGCTCGAAAACGATCCTTCATTGGAGAACGACCCGAAATTCGCCACTCATGTCGCCTGGCTGATGCAGGACTGGCCGAAATTCAGTGGCACGGGGCAGGGGGTGCAGGTGTCCCCGCTTCTGCAGGCAGGACTGACCTCAATGGCGGGTCAGTATCCCGGCATGAGCAATCCGCAGATGGCTTCCATGCTTCAGCAGACTGCTTCCATGAATGACCGCCAGCTTGTCGCGGATATTCGTAACGCCAGCGTGGAGCTGGGCTCCTTGCCGGCGGAACAGCAGACCTCTTTTCTGATTACGGCCGGGGTAAACGCCCTTGAGGCCAGAGCCGCACTGGCTGGTGTCGCACCCGCACCGCAGCCGGTCCCTGTTGCGCAACCCGCTCCGGCTCCTCAGCCTGCGCCGGTCGTAGCGCCAGAAGCGTCCGTTGCAGTCCCTGAAGTTGTTTCAGAAAATGTTGCACAGACAGGCCCAGCTGTCGCTCAGTCCGAGCCCGGCGTTGTGGAGCCGGTGTCTGCGGTTGCGGCGAGCGTTGTCGCCGAAAGCACCACGCAGGCGGCGTCTCATGAGGCGACAGTTGATCCGCGACAGGAGGTGGGTGAGACCGTGCGACCTGCCAGCGAGCCAGACGTGGACCAGGATGATCCCTCACACGGCCATGCTTCCATGAATATTCCGTTTGGTGACGAAAACGGTAACTCAGTGTCCCGTGCTGGCGAAGCAGTAGAAGCGTCGGGAGGAGAACCGAAGGCGCAAACCGTACAGGATTCCGGCCGGACTGCTGGTGAACAGACCGTTCAACCCGGAGTGACGAAAGAGCAAGAAGACGAAGCTCGGCGGCGCGATGCCGAACTTAATAAACAAGCCCAAGCTAATCCCCCTGAGCAGCGGCAAGGGACTCAGCAGAAGCAGGCGAAGCAGACCAACGGGCAAAAGGAGCAACAAGGCACCCAAAGTCAGACCCAGAATAAAGAGATGGAACTCGAGCAATTAGGGGCTAAAGCCACCTCTGTAGATCAGGCTCAGACCACGGCTCAAGCGCAACCCACGCAAGCCCAACCGGCACAGGCTCCTGTAGGTAGTCTGGCAGGGCATGCTGTGTCCAAGGTGGCCAATATTGCCAAATCGTGGTTAGCAAATCAGGCCCTCGCATCTGACCAGCGCCGGATCGATAGTCTGGTCGCAACGGTAGACAGTGACATCCGTACAGCCGACACGAACTATCAGGATCTCAAGCAGACCGCTGCGCCCTTTTTTAAAAAAATGGAAGAAACAGCCAGACAGGAAGGCGTTAAACCTGCTGCGCTGATTGCCAGCATGGGTGAGGGCGGCAAGCATCATGGCCTGTGGCAGGAGTTCGAGAAGCTTCGCCTGTCCGATGAACGGGTAGGCAAGGCTTACAGTAACCTGGGCCACACACTGCAGAATATGCGTCTCAACCTTGGCTCTCTGCAGAGTGAGGCCGCTGAACGCGGTGCGACCAACGCCCAGTCCGTTGTCGAGGTCGAAGAGAGGGCCGGCCAGAAAGCCATGGAGATGGAGGACGTGCCCGGTCGCAATCCCGGCGAGAGTCTGATCAAGAACATCGGGGGCGCACTCGAACGCATCATGGAGAAGGTGAAGGCGCGTTTTTTGGCTCTCACCCAGGGACGTGAGCAGGGGCGCGATAACAGCCCGTCCATGGGAGCCTGAGCCATGCGCGGTGTGTCCAAAATGGCGCGGCTTTCGCCGCCACTGGTGGCAGCCTTACTTGGAGGGTTGGTTCTGCTTCACGCAGGGCCAGCCCACGCCACGAACGGGTTCGAGAATGTAAGCTGGGCCGACCTTGTCGCTGGTGATGACTGGTCTTCGCGAGTTCTCGATAGCCTGTTCCCGATGGACGGCACCGCGGATACGGCCACCGGCACCCTGCTGCAATGGTTTACCACCTTTGTCTCAATTATGGCGTGCTTCTGGATCATGTATTCCATCCTGGCGCAGATTCAGAAAACGGCTGAAACCGGGAAGGTGTTCTCCGCCAGTTTTGGCGGCTGGGTGCCAGTGCGTGCGGTCGGCAGCGTCATTATGATGCTGCCAGTCCTCAACGGATTTTCGCTCGGTCAAAACCTGATTGTGAATTTTGCCAAGGCTTCTATCGGTATGGCCACAATCGAAGAAAAAGTGGTGATGAACGCCGTGGGACCACAGGCACTCCCTCTGGCAACGCCCATGATCCCGGGCTCGCGTCAGGTCGTGCTTGGTGTCATGGAAAGCGAGATCTGTCGGGCCCTGATCAACACGGCTTCCAACAACCCCGTTCTTGTTCCTGAGCCCACTATCACTGACGATGGCAATGGCACGGTGTCCCTCTCTTACAATATGGCCAATGGTAACGGCACGGCCATGCCGACCTGCGGGTTGGTTTCCATCAGCACGCCTGTAAAAACTGCGACCACGACCGAATACCAGAGCATTGATTTCAGCAGTGTCAGCAGCCAGCAAATCCAGTCCTTAAAAACGCTGGCGACAAATATCCGTTCCAGTTTGCAGAACACCATAACCTCACTCTGGAAAACACGTGATGTCGCAACACTGGGAACGCTCGACACGATCTTCGTCGCGCAGTCGAACTACCTCAACGGGCAGTTGACAGGCATCGCCTCCAGCGTGGTCTCGGCTGTTAGAAATTCCGCCGGGTCAACAGCGAGCGACAATTCAGCGACCGCAGAACTCCGTTCCCTCGGATGGACGGGACTTGGGGCCTATTATCTCGAAATTTCTCGTCTGAACGCAGAAGTCATTTCAGTGTCCTCGATCACGCCCGCTGTCGTGGCGCCATCATGGGCTGGCACAGGCCCGTATCTAGGCCAAGACCTGATGCCGTTCTTCCAGAGTGTATCCAGTTATCTCGGCAAGATGGATGCGACACTTCAGACAGCCGACGAACCAGCTCCAAACAGCACATCACCTCGGCTATATGCCAATGCCCGTGTCTCTTCAGATAGCACTGCGATCTGGACAAAGGTGCTGACTTACCTGAACTTCGGACCAGGCACGCTTGAACTCATCATGAACCATCTGGTGATGGGCAGCTCTGGCACGGATTGGGTTGATCCCCTTGGAGCCATGATTGGCATGGGGCATCTGCTCATCCATCTGGCCCTGAGTGCCATTGCGTTGTCTGTGGCCGCAGGCAGTCTGTCTCTCGATATTAGTGCTGGCGTTGCGTCCTTCTTCACGGGACAATGGGGCGCCACGGCTACTGCTGCTGCGGCGACCTTTTTGAGCGGAACGATTACCCGCCTGCTCCCGGTAATTTTTACGGCCTGCCTTTTTCTGCTCTCGGCAGGGGTCACATTGGCCTATGTCCTGCCGATGATGCCCTATCTGTACTGGATTGCCGGCGTTACGGGATGGTTTCTGCTGGTAGTCGAGGCCGTCGCTTATGCGCCGTTATGGTTCCTTGCCCATATGACGTTCGCGGGAGATGGCATACACGGCAAAGGGGTGCGGGGTTACGAGATTCTTTTCACCATTCTCTTCCGGCCGGCGATGATGGTGATCGGTATGGTGTTCAGCTATACAATATTTTCTGCGTTTTCCTGGCTGCTGATGAAAAGCTTTCTGGTCGCCTCGACCTTTACGCTGGATCATGGCTATCTCACCGATAACTGGGTCGGCCTTATCGCCATGATCATCATGTATTCCGCCATGGAGATGACGACTGCGACATTGTCCTTCCGCCTGATCACCACATTGCCCCATCACATGGCCTCCATGGTCGGATTTGGTGCGGCCAGCCGTGTGGATGCGGAAGAATTCGAAAAATCCTCCAGCCGGCCGGTCGAGCAGGGAGCAGATACTGGTCGTCAGGTTGCCACACAATATCTCGAAGGATTGAAAGACGAGGCAAAAAAAAGTGGTGGCAGTGGTGGTTCTGGTGGTACAGTTCCTGCAATGGATACGACAACGGCCGCTCAGGTGCGGCCCATTACACAGACCGATGTTTGAGGGCGTGACCCATGTGCAGTGATTTTGTAACAGCTGGTGCGTTAGGCGGTATTCGCGGATCACTCCGGCGGGTTGCCAGCGATCTGGAGCAGCAGAACCGCACGGTGTCATCTTTGGCCCAGCAGGTGCAGGTCGCCAACCACTGGCAGGTTACGGCTTTCAAGCTCCAGAAAGAAGTGGCTGACTGGAAAGCTTGGGGTGTTAGCTGCCTAGAAGGCTGGAAAAAAGAAGAGCAGGTCACCGCCGATCTGCGTCAGCAGCTCGTTCAGGCGCAGGAGGCCCTGCGGGTTGAGAAAAAATTGCGGGATGATGAATTCAATGAGCGTGTCGAGAAGTACAACAAACTGGTGAGAAAATGTAATAAGCTGGTCGAGTGCGTAAACACTGTCAAAGTTCAGCCGGCTAACGCTATTGCGCTCATCACCGCTCTTGAGGCAGAACTGAATGCGCAGCAGGCATGAGGCTGCCTCTTCCGCTACTCGGCTGCATGCTGGCGCTTTCCGGGTGTGCGCACGGCAATCTACGCTCGGCGAATGACAGGCCGCTCAAGCCACCGCCGGTGCGTCAGGCACAATACGACCCTTATGCGTCTTACGGCTCATCGCCGGCACACTGGTCGCCCTCAGTCGCGTCCCGCGATGGCACGATCATCCGCCCGACAGACCCGGTCGATCAGGCCGACCGCCCGGATTATGAGCACGCCAAATGGGCAGTATCACAGGCAACAGGACGCGCCGGGACTTTCTGACCGCGTCACAACTGAAAGCTCCATACTGATCGGGAAAGAGGCAATCGCCTGTCCTGGCCAGTATGGAGTTTTTTTATGTGTGGTGAAACCGTGGATCCTGGTGTGTCCAAAATTGCTGAACGACCGGACCAAACGCCCGAAGCGCGACAGCCCCTATTGCAAACTACGCTAGCCGATCTGCTGGCAGAGCATCTAACCCGCCGTGCGGCTCAGACTTTCCCACATCATGCCCCGGACGAGTAGTCTGATTTGCGCATTGGAATCTTCTTTCCAGACAAGCGGTATGCTAATCGGCGAGTTCAACCACTTAGAGGGGTTTTCTCGTGTCGATTATGCCGAAACTGGCTGTTGTCCTGCTTTCCACCGGCCTGCTTGTGTCGGCCGCACAGGCCCAGACGATGTCGCCTGCCGAACTGGATCGGCTTTCAGCCCAACGGCAGGCCGAAATCGGTTCACGCGACTGGGGCGCGCCTGTGGCAGCAGCTCCCGAAGCGCCGCCCGTACCCCTGAAGGATCCCGCCACCTGCATGTCGCCCCGGACTGAGTTCGAAACCCTCTATGCCGGGCCGAGCAAACATGCGAAAAAAATCGGTGTCGCGTTGCCCCAGCTGGCCGTAACGACGACCACATCGGGCGAGTGGACGCGGATTATTCGCGGACAGGGCCGTTACGCATGGATCCCGACGGCGGACGTTCTGCCATGGCATTCGACAACCGCCACCGCAGGCACACACTGCACTGTCGCAGGCATCCGCCCGGCAGACGGTGTTGTCGTGTTTTCTTATCCGGGAGCTTGACCCGTTTTTCAGGCCCGCAGGCTCCGGCGTTCAGGCCGGAGATAGGGCCGTTCCAATTTGTTCTGGAAACTTTGATCCGGTACATATACAGTATGGCATATACAAGGAGACTCCTCCATGACAATGCCATCCCCTTCTACATCCCGCCCAAGGGAAGTCCGGTTATTCCGTAACAACCGCAGTCAGGCGGTGCGAATTCCTGTTGAGTTCGAGCTACCAGGAGACCGGGCACTGATCCGGCGCGAAGGCAACCGGCTCATTATCGAGCCGACCGAACGACCGACAACGATGGCCGGGCTTCTGGCTCTATGGAAATCCGAAGAACCACTGGGACCGGATGACCAGTTCCCTGCTGTCGAAGACCAGACGGCAAGCCCGGAGGATATCTTTTGAACGGATATCTTCTGGATACGAATATCATCAGCGATCTGATCCGCAATCCTGCCGGACTTGCCTCGTGTCGCATTGCAAAAGAAAACCCGAAGACGCTCTTCACCAGCGTAATTGTCGCAGCTGAACTACGTTATGGCTGCGCAAAGAAAGGGTCTGCGAGACTGCTGGAACGGGTCGAGAGCGTTCTGAGCATTATCCCGGTCCTGGCGCTGGATGTACCTGCTGATGGCGAATATGGAGGCATCCGGGCCGAGCTGGAAGCGGCAGGGCAACCAATCGGCCTGAACGATCTACTGATTGCTGCCCACGCCTATACCCTCAACCTCACTTTGGTCACGGATAACACCCGTGAGTTCTGTCGCATCAGGGGGCTGAAGGTTGAAAACTGGCTGGAAGCACGGCCTCGCGCCAGAGCGCGACAAGTCTGAGGCTCCAGCGCGACGCAGTGCTCCCTAACGGGGCCAGAGATTGCTTCCCCGTGCGATGAACGTTCCGAACCGCCCGATGCCTCCGGTTCGGAGCATCCAGTTCGAGAAGCTGAGTCTGATAAACTCGGCCAGCAGCACCAGCAGGATAACCCCGAATTGCAGACTGGTGACACTGACCAGCCTTGTCCCCTGGTGAACACACGACCAGATCCACACGCACAGAGTGCCCACAAACAGGAGCAGGCAGAACCGCCCGTTGCGCCGTGTGGACACCAGCGCCCTGATAGTCGCCGGGTCCATAACGGGAGCAAGAGCCGTGTCGATGGCTGACGCTTCGATGAAGGCTTTCCGGTCGCGCAGATACTGTCGCGACAGGTTAAAGGTGCGCACGGCCCTCACGAATGGCAGGTAAAGCGGAAAGATCAGCCACTTCCCCACTCTTAGAATGGGGCGTGTGGATCTCCTCACCGTCCCAGTTCCCGTATCAGTTGTTCAACATCCCGTGGCAATCCCTCAGTCACATGCGAGGCACCCGTCTTGTCGCGCCAGATGAATGTCGGTGTCCCGCGAACACCGATGGCATTGGCGACGGCCATATTCTGCTGCAAATGAAGAGCGGCCTCGTCTGTGCGGGGCATGTCGTCTGCGACGTGATGCAGGTCGACGATCTTCTGCCATGTCGCCTGCATCTCGTATGGCACTGCTGACAACAGCGCTGTGGCGGCCGGGGTGCTGGCATTGCCGTTTTCGTGATCATTGATCGCGATCGGCAGCAGAGCCAGCTGGATCTGGCCACGTGCGACAAAAGGTTCCAGCGTATTGAGTGCGCGGATTGACCAGGGGCAGAGCGGGTCGATCACCATAGTCAGGCGCGGTAGCCCGTCCCGTCCTTCCAGCCCGATATTGGCCTGAGCGACGTGCTTCACCTGCTCGGGAGATAATATTCTCCCATCGACCGATGTACCGTTCTGCCCGGCCGCCGTTTTTGCCGCGGTGATGGTCACGGTAGGGATCGCTCCCTTGATCGGGGCAATGGTATCACGCGTGACGTTGTGCCCGTCCTGCTCCCACAGGACACCGCCAATCAGCGCCTGCCCATCCGGGGTCAGGTAGAAGACCCGGAAGATGTCGCCATTGACGGCATACACACCCTGAAGGCCATGATTCATGACGTGGTTACCGATCTCATAGACTTTCGCACCTGTACTGGTGATGCGTCGGAGTGCAGGGCTTGCTGCAATTTCTTCGGCCGGGATGAGCCGTGGCGTAGGCACGGTCGGCGTGGGGCGCAGGACAGGGCCAGCGTCAGGGGTGCCTGATGGGACAGGCAACGGGGGTGTCACTTCCACAGGGGGCAGGGTTGGGCATTGCTGCGCCTGCGCCAGTGTTGAAAGGACCACAAGGGTTGTAGCCGCCAGAAGAGCGTTTCGGGAATGTCGCATTGGGGTCTCCTTCTCTCCCCATGATGCGCCAGAGCGTTGTGACGCTCTTTGGAACAAAAGACGAACGCAGAGCGTCACAACGGTCTGCGACATACTGGGGGAAGACCAACAAGGCAAAGGAGCCGCCCCGTGTCGCTCAGATCTACGCTTACCCTCACCCTGCTGGCAGGTGGCCTGCTGGCAGGGCCAGCCTACGCTCAGGATGTGTCGCCTGCCGAACTCGACCGACTGGCTGCTGAACGGCAGGAAGCCATCGGCCCGCGCGACTGGGGACCGCCTGTCGACGCCGCACCTGAGGCGCAGCTGATGCCGCTTGGCGGGCACGTGACGTGCATGTCGCCCCGTATGGCGTTTGAACCGGTCTATGCCGGACCTGGGAGCAATACGAGACAGGTTGGTGTCGCCCCACCCCAGCTTGCGGTTACCACGACGACTTCAGGCGGTTGGACCCGCATCCTGCGCGCGTATGGGAAGGCCGCATGGATACCGACCGAGGATCTACAGCCCTGGACATCCACGACAGCCTCTGCGGGCACACACTGCATCGTGGCCGGGATGAGACCATCTGACGGCATGATTCTCTTCTCATATCCTGGCGCATGACGCGCCCCCTCTCTCTGGCCCGCTGGAGCGGGCTAGGCATGCTGGCTGTATGTATCGTCGCGCGGCCGAGTATTGCGCAGGTGGCCACCCAGATCGTGCCGAGCATCGAGGAGACTGGTGCACCGACCTTCGTCTTTCCAGGTGCGCAGACGTCTTCCTCATCAGGGTCAGGCGCATCGGGGAGCGCGGCGCGTTACTCGGGTGCGTGGGGCAGCAGTGATGCGATGTCCAAACTGCTGTCGCAATCCTATGGCGCCGATGCTGTTGCTGCAGCCAAAGCTGCCGGGATCAATCCCGATACGCTCGCAGCTTACGCTCAGATCGAAAGTCATTTCCAGAATACCGGCAACAGTTCTTCATCGGCCACGGGGGTCTGGCAGATCACCAATGGCACATGGAATGACTACGCATCCAAGCTTGGGCTGAGTAGTGCTGACCGGAATGATCCGACGGCGCAGGCGAAAGTCGCCAGTGCCATCATCAGTTCCTATGCCAGCGCTGTTTCCAAATCCACCGGAACACCCGCAACCTCGGCGCAGGTCTACGCCGCCTATATGTTCGGACCGTCGGCCGGTTCAAAGATCGCGGCAGCGACCAGCAGCACACCTCTGAGCAGTCTCGTGTCGCGTTCCTCGCTGGCTGCCAACAACATGAGCGGCTGGACAGTGGGACAATACCTCTCAACCGTCTCGACCCGCATGGGCAGCGGTGCATCCGAAACGGTCACGGGATGAGAACAAAAGCGGAAAAGTTGCGCAATTTTGGACACAAAATCAGTGAAAAAACAGTGTCTTACACGTGGTTTTTTCACTTTTTGATCTTGTCTGGAAACATGTACACGGGCAGGTTGAGCGGCAGACCGGACACGCGGCTGATTGCGAGTCCGTGCCACCCCATTCGAGGCCCACCAATGACGTAGCCACAAAAAGGAAAACCCTGCCTCTCCCGGTCGGCAAACCGGAAAAGCCAGGGCACCTGTAACGAACCATAAGCTATAGGGGAAAAGTAATTGCCCTTTCCCTATAGCCAGCTTCCGCTCGAAACGCAAGCAAATTGCGAACGGGGAAGGTTTGTCCAGATGCCTGTGCCGAGAGATCTGTCATGACCCATAGCACTGGAACTTTTGAGCTGTGCCCCAGACACACACTGATGACCTCTGCCCGATCCGCAGACGGGGAAAACGCACCCTCACACCCGCCATGCTCAAGGCGCGTGATGAACTGCTCGGCGTCCCCCCGGACTATCCGGATAAATACGCCGTCCTGAATACGATCAGGGCTTTGCCCCGCACCTTTCCATTGACGCGCAGCGCACGGGGTTTGCTGGAACGGATGATCGAGAAAACCCGGCCGGAGAGCTGGGAAACGCTATCGACCCCTTTTATCTACGCCCATAACGCGACACTGATGTCCTGGACGGGGTTGTCGCTTACGACTTTGAGGCGGGCGGTCAGAGAGTTGGCTGAGGCCGGGATGATCGTGCCCTGTGACGGCCGGAACGGACAGCGAGGGCGGCGCTGGCAGGGGCAGGAAGGCATGTCGCAGGTTGGATTCAGTCTGGCGTCCCTGCGCTATCGGTGGCCGGACCTGCAGGCCCAACTCGAGATTGGTAGGCGACAACGCGCGGAAGTGGCATTTCTGCGTGAAGCCATTGCTGATCTGAATGAGCAGGTGCGCGTGGCGGCCGAGCTGCGGAACGATGAGGCAACCGCCATGGAAGCCGCACGGATCATGCGGCTCCGTCGCGGCACGGACCTGATTGATACGCTGGCCAGCTATCACGACATCATGAAAGCGCTCTGGGCGCGTGTGAAACCTGTGGAAAAGCCTGCGGAAAACCGTGTCGACAGGTCGCCAGATTCTGTCTGGTGTACCCCTGAAATGGCACCCATGGATGCTCAATCTGGCACCCACTATACAGAAAGAAATAACAAAAAACCTAAAGAGGTTGTTGTAGTAGCGCCCGAGCGGCGCAATCGCATTGAGACAATGCGGCGTGAAGGGCAGGTGTCTCAACGTGAACCATCCGAGGGGCTGGAAGCAACCATTCTGCGGGGCTTCCCGGGCACCAGCACGTTCTTTCTGACGGTGTGTCCTGCCTTGCGGGATCTGTGTGGCTCAGCCTCGCCCGACCGTGCCCAGCTGACCGACGCCGCTGAACTGCTTTCCGGCCAGATCGGCATTGGCTACCACTCGTGGAAAACCGGCTGCATCGCTCTGGGGCGGTTTGAAGCTGCTGTAGCGGTCATCGTCATGGCGACACGTAAGGACCAGGGCGAACAGATCCGTCACCCCGATGCGTATTTCCGGGCCCTGGTCGAACGTGGGGTGCGGGGAACACTTCACCTCGACCGCAGCCTTTACGCCCTGAAGGACATACTGGCACAGGATGTGTCGCAAATCCCAGAACGTGCGACAGGCCGGGTGAAAACAGCGTCACAACCGGTGCGGATACAATGAGGGAAAGAGCCGGATGGTTCGGCTCAACAGAAAGGATTTACCTCATGGTTCGCAAACCCGCAGGCACATATATGGCACCTGATGGTCGAAATATCCGGGCGTTGAACGTGCGGTTATGGGGGCGCAGGACGATGCCGGCTCTTGGTCTGCTGGCCTGCTTTCTCAGTTCGACGGTTTGCGCGGAAAATATCCACTCTTATCAGCGCATCGCTCGTGCGACAGACACCAGTAATGTCCGGTCTACGGACGGTCATATTTCAGAACGGCCCCTGAACGGCAAAGACGTGATCACCATGACGGCGCAGGGGATGCAGCTTCTGGGTCTAACAAATAAAGAGGTGGATGGAGCATCCATAGTGCTTCCCCGCTCTCAGGTTTTAGAGTTTCATGGTTATGTGAAAATAGACGGCGAGAAAGTAGTTTTCCTGCATAAAGGGGAAAACATTACCTACCTTTCCAAAGTGATTCGCACGAAAGACAAGAAAACGGGGCTTACCCATATTGACCTCGTGCCTGGCACGATCGAGACAGGTATCCTTGGCACCAGCACTGCCACACGCCTTCCCAACGATGGCGTGAAAATTGATGTCATGGTATCGGACGTCAAATTGGTCGATATGCCAGACTGCAATGACGCACAATGTCCAATAACGGTCGGTCGTGAAGTACGCCGTACGGTGATATTGTCTCCCGATCATGCAGAAACTGTTGATCTTCAACTTGGTGACAACACCGACCTGTCGATCAGGCTTATCTTTTCCCGGCAGCAACTCCCAGCGCAGGTAAAGCAGATAGTTTCTGGTCCGTCCGGTCACCGGGCGTGAGATAAGTTTGCCGCTCTCCCCCTCAATGACATCAAGCACGACTGACGCGCTACTTCGTTGTCAGTCCATTTGAGGATCCAATTGGAGGGTTCGAAGAACCGTTGATTGATTTCCCTTTTGCCTGATTTCAGGTTTTTAGCGAGTTGATTGCTGGTTCGTGGACCTGATTTTCACTCTGTGTATTGAGCAGAGTGAGGGTCTCATGCCCTGGATTGCTACGCGATCGCGTTAATCCGCTCCAGGAGGAGAAAGCGACGCATATTATAGACGATATTGGCCAGCCCGATCCTCATGGTGGCTCGCGTTATGCCAACAGTTCGTATGAACAGTCCTGTCTGCGATTTCTGATCGGCAAAGACATGCTCGACACGCGACCGGATAACGGATTTTCCTGCATTCGATTTCTGGATATGTCGTGGCATGGGCTTGAGATGAGGCTTTTTCCTGTGAACCTTCGAGACAAAGCCATGCTTTTCCATGAAGTCCTCATTGGCTTTTGAGAGGTAGGCTGTATCTGCCCAGACATCAGACGCCGTATTGCTGCGATCAAGAAGCCCCTCACGTAGTCTGGCACCATCGCTGGCAGCGGCATCCGTCGTTTTCCATTTGCGGATCAGCCGAAATTTCCGGTCGATGGAAATATGCGATTTATAGCCAAAGAAAGGGATGGCGAGATCCGTAGACGGGATCGTCCCGTCATCCTGACGCTTTGCTTTGGTGAACTTCAGCGTCCATCGCGCATGACGATCTTTATGGGACAGCTTTGACGGCTTGTCCTGCCAATCCTGTGGGATCCGTCCTTCCCGCAGATCGGCCTTCTCCTCATTGGTATTGCGCTGCTTCGGGGCCGCTACCAGTGTCGCGTCCAGGATCTGGCCTGACATGGGGAGATAACCGGCATTCCGCAGGGTCGCATCAAAGCGGTTGAACAAAACATCAATTGCTCCCGCCTGTGTCAGACGTTCCCGGAACAGCCAGACGGTCCTGGCATCAGGCACGCGGTCAGACAGCCCTAGACCAAGGAAGCGCATGAAGGACAGGCGGTCGTTGATCAGGTATTCCGTCCGTTCGTCGGACAAATTGTTCAGCGTCTGGATGACCAGAATTTTGAACATCAGCACCGGATCAAACGGAGGACGACCGCCTTTGCTGCCGTCTGAATAGGCCAGAGCCTTGTTCAGATCAGAACGGAAGACTTCAAAATCCACAGTCCGGGAAAATGCTTCGAGCTGATCACCAAGCCCGCTCAACCGGGCAAGCCGCTCTTCAACGTCAAAAAATCCCGTCTGCTTCATGATCCATACTCCAATCAACGCAAGGAAAATGGAATCACAGAGCAGACCTCAATACCAGAGGGTTTTTCGAACCCTCCAGGTTGATCGATCGGCTGAAACAGCGTGGGACTACCCCGGTCATCCCGCCAAAATGCAACAGAACAACACGAAGGAAAACCGATTTTTCTCTCTACCACGAACGGAACCTTATTGAGAGGTTCTTCAATAAACTCAAGCAGTTTCGCGCTATCGCAACCCGCTACGATAAACTGAAATCGACCTTCCTCGCAGCCGTATAGTTCGCCTCAATCATCATCCTGCTTAACTGACGACACGCCGTAGTAAGTGACGGGAAGAAATTTAGTTGCTAACAGGCCCCAATAAAAAATATCCAAATCGTTTAAAATCGTTAGCATATATGCAGGAAATTAGATCGATTTCCTCTTGATCTAGAATATACTCGCTTGATTTTGTCGAGTGGTGTCTTCCAAACTCTATCAAATTTTTCATATCTGGCGTAGAATCAAAATAAAATTTACGAGATATTAATCTGAAATATAAATTAAAGTTTTCAAGTTGACCAATTAAATCGAATTTAATTGATCCAGATCCAGTCAGATAGTCTTGACTCATGAAGTGAATATCCCGATGGTGATCCGCAATTTGCATGAGTGAATATAGTAACTGTTTTAGGGTCATCTTATGGTCAGGGGGAAATCCAAGCAGCTGATTATGATAAGTTGCTTCTTCACCAAAAAATTTATCTAAATATGCGCTGATAATACGTGCGTACGGGTTGCGAACGAAGGTGAATCTCTTTCCCTCGCCATGCATGAGCCTAAACCATTGATCAATCGGATATTGTGACGGGCTGCGTAGAGGCGATATTCTGCGATCATGGACAAGCTGAGGAGACGTTCCAAATTCACTGTTCCCCCCTGCCATGCTAATCATATATTTCTTGATCCCCGAGCATCCTGCCTTTGGTACTTCGAAATATAGAATATTTCGACTAGCATCGATATGCACCATTTGGTCGAGAACTTCCGGCATTACTCCGTAAGTTGGGAAACCTCCTTGGAGAAATGGAAGTCTGTAATTATTGGATAAGATCGTCGGCGCTGTGTGTTCAGTATTAGACATTCCGACCTCTGCTTCTTCGTGCTATTTTATTTCGTAAGATAGGCGTGTATTCAACATGTTTATCAATGCCTGCGACGACGGTGTTTCCGAATAACTCGACGTCCTGAACATCCCGGTGATGATAGTTTGCAAGCGGCTTCTTTATATAGCCGATATCGAATGACGAAAGAAATTTGAGATTAAAGTCCCAATCTCCAAGAACCGGAAATTTCTCGTTAAATCCCCCTACTTTATCATAGGCTGTGCGTCTGAAAAGGAAGGAAATTGGCGCAAAAGTGTTGCTCTTTGTCATATCGTCAAGGGTAGGTGCGAAAAAATCATCGCGGTACAGCCGGGCTCCGTGGATATGGATGCCGTCCGGATGCACACTCTCGGACACATGAAGCGCCTGCGTGATAACACCGCCATATTGCTGTCCGGCCTTTGAGTTAAGGAAAACAACGGTCTCAGTCAAGAAGTCCGGCTCCCATGTATCGTCGTCGTCATGTATGATAACGAACTCCGATTCGGAATTTGCAATGCCAAGGTTAGATGCGGCCTCCATACCTCGATTCTCGATGCAGTCCACCAGCTTGATCTTGCTGTGGTCAATATTTGCGTCAGCAATAGTCTTCTTCACAAACTCAATGTCGCCGCCATCACACACCACGACATGAATATAGTCCTTAAAAGACTGGCATGACACACTTTGAAGAGCACGGCGTAGGAACAGCGGTCGGTCCATCGTCCGGGTGATCACGGCAACGGTAGGTATGGGGGAGGAGTAGAGCCCAGGCAAAACTTTGGGCTTGGGCACCGTATAAGGCAGGTCGAACAGCTTACGCTGGACGGAAGCGGCGATATCTTCATCATATTCCAAGGCGACCTGACCGGCTTGCCAAATGGCTTTGTTCAGTCGCTCCTTGTATGTTTCGCCATTGTCAGGCGGAATCAGCACCGACACCGTGAAGCGTCGGCCCAGATCGGCGGAGCGCCGCTGATCCAGCAACATCTCGGCATCCTGCCGGGTGGGCATAAGCAGGAACTGACTCAAACGCTTCCAGGCTGCCTTGGCTGCCATTGTCACGGCGAAGGGATTTGCCGGAGCGGCCTCTAAATAAGCTAACACGCCGGAATAAAGAGGGGAGCGACTATCATCCTCCAAGGCTCGGAGATTCTGCGCTTCCACATCTGCAGAAATCGTGCCATCGGATTTGCGTGTATAGGACTCCACACTTGGTGCCAAGGTTTCGAACAGATCCTCGATTAAATGACGATGGCTAATCACGCTTGTTTCAGGCTTTTCCGGGTCCACCTTGTCAGCCTGAAATACCAAGCCTTTCGCCCATGGCCAATGACTGCGGTCATCGCCATCACTACCTGAGAGACCAAAATAGAGCCCCCACCAAGTAATCTCGGGTATGGCCTTGTGCAGCATTCGCTGGCTGGTGCCGACCCATCCGGTATCAACCAAAACCGCGTTTTTGCGTCCTGTCAGCAGTCCCTCAAGCTTCTCCTGGAATAGCTGCGATTGCTTTTTGAGGTACTCCGTCATATCCTTCGTGTTGGGAGCATGATTATAAATCATATCTCCGAGATGGAGGCGCTCCGCAGTCCAATGCCAATCAGCGGCGTCGAATGTGGCCGCGTGGGTCTCCTTAGTAGGTTCAAATATCCCTAGAAGACATTGGCGGGCCGTCTCGAGCTTCGTGTAGCTGAACGCGTCGTTGAACAAGTCGCACGACAAGCGAGGATTGCGCGACCAGATCCCCTTGGCGATCATCATGCGGGAAGCCCACAGGAATTCCCAATCCTCAGGAATACTCAGGCCGATGCGGGATAGATAAACACCAAGCGCCTGATGGATCCTCAGCCCAGCACGGGTCATGAATAAGATCTTGGCGCGATGCTCGCGCTCATAATACAGGCAAGATTGATAAAGATCCTGTAGGTATTGGGCGATGACGGGCCCCAAAACCTCCTTACCAAACCGGTATTTCGCCGTGTCTTTAGTGTTAATCATGTTGCTGGTCATTGTCATACCTTAGCCCAAGTGCGAATATCCACTCCTACTCTGTCGAATGTCTGGATCATCCGTGCCAGTGACGCTTGGCGCATCCGCAGTTCATGGCGAAAAATTGGAAGATACAGGGCGTTCATGCCGGCTTCGCGGGCTTTCTGAATGTCGGAGGAGAATGAGTCGCCAATATGCAGGGTCGCGCAGGGGGGGAAGGCTCCCATCTGCGCCAGACGCGGAAAGAGCAAACCGCTGCGCTTTGAAATTACAGTGTCGGCTGAGCTGTAGATATTGTCGATATGTGGCAACGAATTAGGTGCGACCTTGGACAACAGCACCCTGATATGCTCCTGGTGTAAATACATATCGCTGACCAACAGCACCTTGCCGCCCAGCCTCTTAAACCGGCACATGGCTTCAATGAGCGGCGCATTGGAGAAAAGGCAGTGAGTCGCCTCATAATCCAACTCGCATTCCAGCATTCTGGAGGCCAGCTCGCTCCCCCCTCCAATGGTTAGGGCGATATTGGTCACGACATCTTTGATTGAGCCTTCACGGCAGCCTTGCACAGCCGGACGGGCTCCATAAGTAAGATTCATGGCTGACGCTCGCATAAGCAAAAGCGCTTCAGCGTCAACATGCTTCAATGGCGCGCCAATGGCAGTATCACGCAGTGTCTGAACAATATATTCACATATATGAAAATTTCGTTCTGCCTCAGATTCGTTATGCCGCAGCATGACCGTATCAAATACATCGCACGACATGACCTCCATACCTGAGAGGGCACGCATAAACCAGTCCACTGCCAGATCGTAATTCTGGGTCAACCATTCGATGCGGGTTATATCGCCAGAAATCGGCGCGGGATAAGATGAAAAAATGGTAGTGATGGGCTCAATATCATGACCAGCAGTGTTCTGGCCTATCTCGGACTTAAGAAAAAGCATCTCCCTACAGAAGCTGGGCGCGCTAAAATTGTGCCTCTCATCCACGACCGTGAATTTTGTCGTGCCAAATCGCTGCGATACAATGGCCTCGATGGCCGGTGCAGAATGCAAACGGAGCGGTATCGCATTTATCGTAGCATTGTTCCTCCGCTGCAGAATTCGTCTGATTATTTTACGGCGTGTGCTATTCCAGTCCCCAAAAATGGATTTCGACAATGCTCTGACTGGGCTTGTTAGCATCCAACTCTTTGAATTATATACTGAATTTAACTCTCTTTGCAAACGAGATATTTCGTTTTCCAACTTCAGCCGCCCAGACAACACAAGGTTACAAAACAATAATATTCTTAGATTTTACATTATAATGGACCTATAGAGCAAGTCTTGACCTGAGCCGATACTTTATCCGATGGCCACGTTATACTCAGCGTGATGTCGCTCGTGCCGAGTGGTTTGGCTTGGTTTTGAACTGACCAGCCATCGCCATGTTGGGACACTCCATGATGGGCGGGTACAGGCGTTTTGGAGCGGCGATCGACTTGTGCTGCCTCGGTTTGGTGCTAACTGCTACTCTGGTAGCTTTTCTGGCAGGAGCTTGGTTTAAGCGTACTTCAGCTTCCGCCGCAGTACGCGCTTTATTTTCATCCAGGTGATGGCAGGCCCTGCCTGCTTAAGTGACATCCAGCCCAGCCGAATATAATCACGCCACCCGGAATTATGTATCTGGTTTGTGCCTTGGGTGTCTTCAACAACCCAGAATGTGCCGATGGTGGCGAATTCTGAAGCACCAAGTTCACGGCTATGCGGCAATGTCGCGAGCCCATGATATTCATACGGTGTTGGGTATTTCACAAGTGCCTCGAATAGTATAAATAGCCCTTCGCGCAATTCATCAAGCGTCAGCATACTTACCAGCGGATTAATAAAATCAGCGAAACTTCTGATCTGTTCCTGCATTTGCTGGATAAAGACCGTGCGCACGAAATCATATTGTGGTTCATTCGCTAGCAATACAGGCTTGACGCTGTCTCCGGTTTTTTCAAACCGGCAAACCTGCGGCTCTAGGGAAGCAAAGGGCAATTCGAGCAATTCGACGCCCCGCTCAGCAATCTCGACCCATGCTTTGTTCTCTCCTTTATGGAAAAGGAAGGAGCGTATTTTGTCGTGCATATGGGCATGTTCGAGCGTGCCGATATAATAGCCCCGGAACTCCTCGCCGAACATATATTCAGTCCGGCGTTGGGAGGACAAGGCCCAGCCGCAATCGGCCATGGCGTCATGCTGTGGATCGAAGCCTTCAGCCGCAAGATATGCCTTGTAAGCCTCCATCTCTGCTGCGGCGATGCGTTTGATAATGCTCTCGCAATCCTTGAGCGCCTTTAGGGCTGCAGAGGCTTTCGCTGGGCTATCGATTACGCGGTCAAGCGGAATGAGTTTGCCTAGCACCTCGAGCAATTCCTGCTCTTCTTTGCCGAGGGTAAGCCTAGCAAAGCATTCACGTAGTGTGCAGGCCGTGCTGGTATTGAGGAGCGAGCCGATCTCCTTTTCAAATGCACTGTAGAGCGCTGGCATTAGCGTCAGGCGTCGCGAGCTCTGCATGATCGAGGCAATGCCTGAAAAACCGAGCCTGCCCCATATCTCCTTAGTAATATAGCCGTCGCGTGTGGCCAGTCGGAGATGTTTGACCTTGTCGGCTTGCATCACCGCGTTCATCCAGGTGGCAAACCCAGCCACCAGCGGCCCGCCGTACATGGCACCGAACTGTTCTGCCATCGAAGCCTGAGAATGCGCGGCCTTGAAGCGCGCCATATATGCAACAACTGCTGAGGCAAATAGGTTTTTCTTAGCTCCTTTGTTGGCGGAACTGCGCTGGCAAAGCTGCGAAATAGCCCTCTGATTGTAGCGGGTGTCATGATAGACTCGATCGTAGAGTGAGGGCAGGTAATATCCGGCCACTCCGGCTTCCAACGCCGCAAAGCAGTCCGACTTGAAATTGTCACCAAAATGTAGAATTCGTGACGGTTCTACACCCATGGTCTTGGCGACTAGACTATACAACTTGCCTTCATGCTTAGCGGCCTTGTAGCTGCACGAAACGAATGCCCGTGAAACAGGGAGATTGTTGTCTTCTAGTATACTCAGAATTACCTGCTCTGGCAGATACATGTCAGAAATGGCGATCACCGTCTTGCCCATGGCGCATGCAAGATCATAGATCTCGCTAACAGTGGGCGAGCGTGTCAGCAACGCCTTCTCAGTATCGATCTCCAACTGCAGCAAATCAGGTATACTCATGCACGCAATGCCGGTGTCGGGAAGATTGAGTTCTGTGTAGATATGCTCTAGCGTGACTTCGGCAGTCCCGCTGCGGGCGTAATACTTTTCTCTTGCGGCTATTTCAGCTTGGACGCGCGCATCATGAAACCCGATGATTCCGGTGCGCCGTTCTATTATCAAAAAAACATCCGTGGGGTTAACAAAGGGGCGGATCAATAGAGTGTCGAACACATCAAAAGAAATGATATCTGCCTGCTCAATCAGCGGGCGGAGCCTATCGGTATCGGGCGGAAATGCTTTGTCCAGATTGGCAGACTGTTTTTTTGCATTCAGCTCGGAACGCCCCGCTACGGTTAGCGTGTTGGGCCCCGGCAAACAAGCAAACTCATATTCTGTATCAGTAGCTTGCTTGGTGTGTGGCATAAATAATTGATCCATAAGTAAAATTCCAGAAAGCCACGAATGTTAGTGGCTTTATAGCATTAAGAGATACTATGCTCGACGCGGAGATATCACAAGAGGTGTTGATTTTCACTGAGAACTGACCCGGGTTTACCGTAAGCATCCGGTAGGAGCCACCTTGTAGACCGACAGGGTCGGATATTTTCTTCTATGCATGGACGATTTTATCGAGAATGAACACGAGACGGTCGCAGCGAGTGTCGCAGCGACTGCCCGGAGAAACCATGCGGCAATCGAGATTGTGGGAGAACGCCGACGGGCCTATACGTCCGCTTTTCGCTCCAAGGTTGTAGAAGCCTCTTTCGAAAGCGGCCTTCCCGTTCGTGAAGTGGCCCGCCAGCATGGGATCCATGTCAGTCTTCTCTACCGCTGGCGGCAGGAGTGCCGTCGGCGCAGCAGACGGCCTGAAGAGGGATACCTTGTGCCTGTCAGACTGGCAGAACCCGTTGCGCAGGAAGGCCAGGCGCCAGGCCAGATGGAAATTACATTCCGCGATGGCAGCATCCTGCGTTTTGGTCACGATGTTCCACCCGAGAGGGTCGAACGCCTGATCATGCTGCTGCGTCCATGATCCCGGTTCCTTCCGGTGTCCAGGTCTGGCTGGCAACGGGTGCGACAGACATGCGGCTCGGCATGCCGGGTCTGGCCCTGAAGGTTCAGGAGGCCCTGGGACGCAATCCCCATGCGGGGGACCTGTTTGCCTTTCGGGGGCGACGTGGAGATCTGCTGAAAGTGCTCTGGCACGACGGGCTGGGCATGTCGCTCTACGCCAAACGGCTGGAGAAAGGCCGCTTCATCTGGCCATCGCCCGCAGAGGGCGTTGTTGCGCTATCACCCGCGCAGCTGGGTTACCTGCTTGAAGGCATCGACTGGCGGCACCCGCAACGCACATGGCGGCCGGAACTGGCAGGCTGAACGCATTTTTCGGTACACAGCAGGGCCGATCCATGCTGTCATGGGCAGTATGGAGACCGCGATATCGGAGATCGATCACCTGCGGGTGGCCCTGGCAGCGTCCGAGGTGGCCCGTCAGGAGGCTGAACGGCGCGCAACGGGTGCCGAGGCGATGGTCGCGCATCTGAAATTGCTGATCGCAAAGATGCGGCAGGATCGCTTCGGTGCGTCTTCTGAGCGCGGCCGACGCCTGCTTGAGCAGTTGGAACTCGAACTTGAGGATCTGGAAACGGCGATCGCCGAAGACGATCCCGCCAACGTGCCAGGGACCGTGGCCAGGGCATCGGAAACGGATGTTGGGCGGCAGCGCCCGGCGCGCCGACCGTTCCCTGCGGCTCTGCCGCGCGAACGGGTCGTTATCCCGGCCCCCGTGCAGTGCCCATGCTGTGGTTCATCCCGTCTGGCAAAACTGGGCGAGAGCATGACCGAGACGCTGGAAGTCGTCCCCAGACAATTCAGGGTGATCCAGACGGTGCGGGAGAAATTCTCCTGCAGGGACTGCGAGAGCATCACGCAGCCACCAGCACCCTTCCATCCGATCGCCCGGGGCCGCGCCGGGCCATGGCTGCTGTCGACGATCCTGACCGGCAAGTTTGCCGATCACCTGCCGCTGAACCGCCAGAGCGCGGCCTTTGCCCGCGAAGGGATCGATCTCGACACCTCCACGCTGGCTGACTGGGTGGGTGCCAGCACCGCCACCCTGGCGCCGCTGATCGCGCAGGTCCGTGCCCATGTGCTGGCGGCACAACGGCTGCATGGCGACGACACTACCGTACCAGTGCTGGCGAAAAGCCGCACCGTGACCGGGCGATTGTGGACCTATGTGCGCGATGACCGGCCATTCGGCGGCCCCGCACCGCCCGCGGCCTGGTTCCGCTACTCCCGTGACCGCAAGGGCGAACTGAATTGCCCCGGGTTTTGTGGAGACAGAACGACCCGAGAGGTAAGAAGGATTCATGAGCAACAAATCGAAGCGTTTTCCGCCTGAATTTCGTGAACGTGCAGCCTGCATGGTTCTGGAGGAAGAGAAGAACCATCCATCACGCTGGTCCGCAGTGATGATGATCGCGCCAAAGCTGGATATTCATCCTGACACGCTGTCAAAATGGACCCGTGTGCATGAGCGGGCCAATGCATCTGCGGTAAGTGATCTTCCTGATCGGGAGAAGATCAGGCAACTGGAGCGAGAGAACCGCGAATTGCGGCAGGCTAACGAAATCCTGCGCAAGGCGTCAGCATATTTTGCCCAGGCGGAGCTCGACCGCATCTTCAGACCATGACACGCTTCATTGAGGAGCATCGGCAGACATATGGTGTCGGGTCAATCTGCAGGGTTCTGTCGATTGCACCATCTGCCTATTATGCTTATCGGGCGAGACAGAAAAATCCCTGTGTGCGCAGCCAGAAAGACAACGAGCTATGTCATGAAATCCGCAGGGTCTGGAACAATAATTTCTGCGTCTATGGAGTGCGCAAGGTCTGGCATCAGCTCAGACGTGAAGGTCTGGATGTCGCCCGCTGTACGGTAGAGCGGCTGATGCGCCGGATGGGACTGAAAGGTGTCATTCGTGGCAAGGGGGTCAGAACCACACGGCCCGATCCGGCACGGCCCTGTCCACAGGATCTGGTGCAGCGACAGTTTCATGCACCAGCCCCCAACAAACTCTGGGTTTCGGATTTTACTTACGTTTCCACCTGGCAGGGCTTTGTTTATGTGGCCTTCATCATTGATGTATTCGCACGGGTTATTGTGGGCTGGCGTGTCTCCTCAACGGCCCATACCGACTTCGTGCTGGATGCCCTCGAGCAGGCTCTGTGCCAGAGGCGACCTGAGGGAAAAGTGACCCACCATTCCGACAGTCAGAAGATGGTCGCTAGCTTCCGGACGGTTTGTCTCACACTCCGATCGACCACGGTAGACTGGCACTGTGAGGTGCCCGGAACGGTTTGACCCGTATTCCGATCGACCGTTGTGTCTTTCCACGGACCTGTCGACTGTCCGGAAGCACCTCGCGGAAAGGCTATGCCTTGGCCATTGCCTGTGACCCGAGAAGGGCCTGACCTGATGAGGTCTCATGACTGTCCTGTCCATGCAGCGGACCTTGGCCTAGCCATCACGACAGAGAAGCGCGAGGAACCGTCATGGACAAAAACGAAGAAAGACTGCGTCAGGTTGTTGGCGGTGTCGACACCCACAAGGATCTGCATGTTGCAGCCGTTGTTGACGAGCAGGACCATGTGATCGGCACACAGAGTTTCCCCACGACAAGACAGGGGTATCGGCAGATGCTGGCCTGGATGCGAGCCGCAGGTGATCTCGTGCGTGTGGGTGTTGAATCAACCGGCAGCTATGGTGCTGGCCTGTTGCGTTATCTTCAGGCTGCTGAGGTTGAAGTTCTGGAAGTCACGGCGCCGGATCGACATGATCGGCGTCGGCGTGGAAAGAATGATGATCTGGACGCCCAGAACGCAGCGCACGCCGCCTTTGCAGGCCAACGCACCGTTACACCACGACGCAGGGACGGCATGGTGGAAGCACTCCGGGTCTTGAGAGCGTGCCGCAAAACTGCCGTAAGTGCACGACGGATTTCCCTGCAGATGATCCAGAACACCATCATTGCGGCCCCAGATACCCTGCGTGAGCATCTTCGCTCCATGACCCGCATGCAGTTGATCCGCACTCTTGCTGCCTCCCGACCGGATCTCACGGCTTATCGCGATATCGAGGCAGCTTATCGGATCAGCCTGAAATCTCTTGCGCGTCGCTACCTTGAACTGCATGACGAAATTGGTGAACTGGATCTGATGATCAAGGCTATTGTTGAGGAACTGGCACCTGACCTCATTGCCAGAAATTCCATAGGCTATAATGGAGCAGCGCAACTTCTTCTGACGGCCGGCGACAATCCAGACCGCCTGAAATCAGAGGCCAGCTTCGCTGCCCTTTGCGGTGTCACGCCTGTTCCGGCGTCCTCTGGAAAAACAATTCGTCATCGTCTGAACCGAGGTGGTGATCGGGCGGCTAACAGCGCCCTGCATATCATCGCGATTGGACGCCTGCGAACAGATGAAAAAACACGCGCCTATGTTGCCAGACGTGTGGCAGAAGGACATTCCAAACTTGAGGTTATCCGTATCCTCAAGCGCTATATCGCCCGTGAGGTCTACGGGATCATCATACGCCGACATCGGGACATCAACGCCACACGTTTTGCTACTTGACAAACAGAAGGGCGTCCGCGGCTGTCAATATGTGTCCATTCTCTACACGCAAAGACTGGCTGAAGCGGGCCTTGTTGCTTCTGTCGGCAGTGTTGGAGATTCCTATGATAACGCTCTGGCTGAGACCATAAATGGTCTCTACAAAACCGAACTCATCTATCGACAGGGACCATGGAAAAACAGGGAAGCGGTTGAACTGGCAACACTTAAATGGGTCGACTGGTTCAATCATCGACGGATCCTGTCCTCCATTGGAAACATCCCCCCAGCAGAAGCTGAAGCACGTTTTTATGCGCAACAAAAATCACATGCATTAGCCGCTTAAATCAGATAAAAAACGTCTCCACAAAACCCGGGGCAATTCAAACATCCCACGGAGCATCTCGCCGGCTGGAGCGGCATCCTGCAATCCGACGCCTATGGCGGCTACAACCGGCTGTTCGACACCGACCGTAAACCGGCACCCGTCATGTCGGCGGGCTGCTGGGCGCATGCCCGACGCGGCCTGTTCAGGCTGGCCGAACTCGGCCGCGCACCTCTTGCCGTGGAGGCCGTGCGCAGGATCGACGCAATCTTTGAGGCCGAGCGCGCCATCAATGGCGCAACGCCGGCGCAGCGTCGAGCCGTGCGACAGGAAAGCATCGCTCCCATGGTCGATGGCCTGCTGGCCTGGATGCGCGAAAGTTGCGCCCGCCTGTCGAAGAAGACCCCCGTTGCCGCAGCCATGGCCTATATCCTGCGCAGACCGGAGAGTTTTACCCGGTTCCTTTCCGACGGACGGATCTGCCTGACCAACAATGCCGCTGAACGCGCACTGCGCGGCATCGCCCTGGGCAGGAAAGCCTGGCTGTTCGCCGGTTCCGATCGGGGCGGCCAGCGCGCGGCCGACATGTATTCCCTCATCGTCACCGCAAAGCTCAACGACGTCGATCCCCAGGCCTGGCTCGCCGACGTCCTCGCCCGGATCAACGACCAGCCCGTCTCACGCCTGCACGAACTCCTTCCCTGGAACTGGAAAAATACCCGTCACGCCAATCATACACAGGTCGCCTGATTCAGGCCCGTGGTCCTCGCCGGATGCTTACTTTCCTTGGGCTGGGACTTTCAGATCGGGTGCCGGATGCCAAAACGGTCTGGCTGTTTCGCGAGCGTCTGACCCAGGCGGGTGCGATCGATGGGCTGTTCAACCGCTTTGATGCGACCCTGCGTAACGCCGAGTATTTGCCGATGTCAGGCCAGATCCTGGATGCCACGCTGGTAGCGGCTCCGAAGCAGCGGAACACCAATGCAGAGAAAGCCGATCTTCGGGAAGGACGTATTCCTGAAGACTGGCAGGACAAACCCGCAAAGCTGTCGCACAAGGATCGTCATGCGCGCTGGACACTGAAGTTCACGAAGGCGAAGCGGCAGGATGATGGAACCATGCCATCCAGCGATCTCGCCATCCCGTTCTTTGGCTATAAATCGCATGTTTCCATCGATCGGAAATACCGGTTCATCCGCAAATGGAAAACAACGCATGCCGCTGCCAGTGATGGCGCGCGATTGAGAGAGGGGCTTCTGGATAAAACCAATACGGCCTCAAGTGTCTGGGCCGCCACGGCCTATCGCTCAAAAGCCAACGAAGACTTCATGGAAAAGCAGGGCTTTGTCTCCAAGGTTCATCGCAAAAAGCCGCATCTCAAGCCTATGCCCCGGCATATCCAGAAATCAAATGCTGGAAAGTCGGTCATCCGCTCGCGTGTCGAGCATGTCTTTGCTGATCAGAAGTCACAGACGGGGCTGTTTGTCCGGACTGTCGGTATCAGTCGAGCCACCATGAGGATCGGGCTCGCCAATATCGTCTACAATATGCGCCGCCTCCTCTTCCTCGAAAGATTGAACGCGAGCGCATAGCCATCCAGCGAGAGACAACTCCCAATCTGCTCAAAACGCAGACTGGACGCCATCGCAAAAACCGTCAATCAAATCGCCAAAACCCAGAAATTACCGGCCAAGCACATCAATCAAGGGTTCTTCGATCCCTCCACCTCTCTCACCGCTTGAAAATCACGTCAGTGGCTCTACTCACATCCCATCCCACTTATCGTGACAGCACCCGCTTTCCCGCGTTGTCGGTGGTCGGCAACAGCCCGTCGATAAATAGAGAAGCCATTTTTCAACTAGCCTCAGGAAACGTAATTTTTTACGAAGGACACGGTGGGTGGAGGAGCTCAGAAAGTAATGCCCGCCCTCATGCCCACGATATTGCCACCCGTCACGCCCGGATACTGGCTGGTGCGGTTATTCACACGTGCATAGGTGTAATTCAGCATCAGGCGTGCATAGTTCACAAGGTACCAGTTGACTCCCGCAGTCGTGGTCCAGGCATTGCCTCCAGATGGGATATCGTTTGCATCCAGCCAGTCTCCCCGCAGAGCCACTTCCCATGCTCCGGGGCCGCCATCCAGAACAGGGGAAAGCACGCGGGGCGCAGCCCATTGGCCGGTATGGGCAAAGTAGTTGGGGGTTTCTCCTGTAAGGAACAGGCCTGCCTGAAGGCTGGCGGCTTGCATGGTCCCGGTATGGCCGCCCAGATCCACTCCGTTATAGCTGTTGCGGAACTGCATGTGCCGCACTCCATATTCTCCCAGAAGCCACGCTGATTTCCATATTGCGAAAAACTCCAGTCCACCGGCAAGGGAGTTTGCGAGTGGCACCGTGTTGATGCGTGCGGAGAAAGCATCATCCGTGCGGGCGAGCAGTCTGATGTTCTGGGTGAACTGGGCGGTCGGCTTGACGTCTTCATAAAACCCCCATGCGCCGAGATGGATCAGGGACTCTTTCGAACGGTAGGGGATCCAGTGCGCGCGGGCCTCGTAGGTCAGGTCATCACGGAGGTTATTCGCGCTGTTGACCGAATTGACGTCGTCGCCCGAAATCTGGGCGGCGAAATGCCAGTTTTCGCCAAAAATCTTGAAGGCGCCGCCGAGACCATACCATCCTTTGACCGGCAGGATGGCGTTGGCGACCAGATCACGATCCAGAAAGACGGTCGCATCCGATCCTGTGGATCCGTCAAAACCACGTTCGTTAAATTTGTTGCCCAGACTGAATTCGGTCAGATGGCTGCCGAACTTCGTGCTCCATGTCGCAAAGGCGCTCATGATGGAAGGGCTGTTGTCGGCAAAGTCACTTTCAAACACCCATGACAGCTGCTTGGCACGTCCTTCCACACCGAGGCGTGCCGCGCGAAGCCGGGTACGGGAGACGTTCTGCTCATGATAATCCGAGCCGAACGACGCGCCGTAATCCGCCAGAATACGGCCACGAATACGAATGGAATACTGACCGTCAGGTGTGGTGATCGCGGGGAGGCCCCGTCCCCATTTCAGTACGAGTCCCCCCACTGTCGTCGTGTGAGAAGAGTAGGGAATGGACGATTCAACACCATAGACTGGTGCTGAACCTGAAGGCATGGCTGAAACCGCGCCGGAGGTTCCGGGCGCTGCAGCTTTGAGGGGATAGGCGGACAGGCCGGGATCAGAGAATGCAGTGGATGTCGTATGAGGAACGACCGCACCGTTGAAAACGGGCGTGACGTCCGGTGAGGTGGCCGACTTTGGTTCATTCACGACAGACGCTGTCTGCGTATTTCCATGAATGGGCATCCCGACGTGCGGCTGGTTCACTTCAGCGACGCTATGATGGTGCGACACCGATGCCGGCGCTTTATGAGCCGGGACATGCTCGATGGCATCCAGACGACTTTGCAGGGCCTGAATCTGTCTGGCTTGTGATTTTACCAGTTCCGCAAGGGCACGCACATCCACGCCGCCAGTATCCGCCGCCATGGCCTGAGCCGACCAGAGCAGGGAGACAGTACCGCCAGACAGAAGCAGATTACGCAGGGATTTTTTCTGGATGTGCATCGGACGCAATTCTTGTGGATCGAGGTATCGGTTGATCATTGAAGCCGTGTCAGGAAACGGAACGTTTCCTGTCGTAAGGGCGTGCAATCAGCGTAGCGATCAGCCCGCAAACTGCGGCAAGGGAAAGCCATAGGCCGGGCATGGAACGATCATGTGTCGCTCCGATCAACCAGGTGCAGATGGCTGGAGTAAAGCCGCCAATGCAGGTTGCCAGACTATAGGCCAGAGAAAATCCTGTTGTACGTATGCGGGGAGGCACGATCTCCGTCAGGAACGGAACGGCTCCGCCATTATAGGCGCTGTAAATCAGTGCAAGCCATAATTCGACAACCATCAGATGAATGAAGGATGGGTCGGCAGTCAGCCATTTCATGGCTGGCCACGCTGTTGCGATTGCAAGAATGGTTGAGCCAATCAGTAGGGGCTTGCGTCCAATACGGTCGGACAACGCTCCAAACACAGGTAGTGCGACAAAATTCATTATGCCGACGCAGAGTGTTACAACAAGAGCGTCACGCGATGACAGATGCAGGACGGCATGCCCGAAAGCCGGTGTGTAAGCTGTAATGACGTAAAATGATGTGGTGGTCATCAGCACCATCATGATTCCGGTCAGGCAGACGCGCCAGTCTTTCAACAGGGCCGAAAGTGTTTCACCAAATGTGGGGTGATGATGAATCTGCTCAAAAGATTCCGTTTCTTTCAGGTTGCGTCGTAGAAAAAAGAGAACAGGAACAATGAGGCAGCCGATCAGAAGGGGAATGCGCCAGCCCCATGAGGCCATCTGGCCTGGCTCAATGAAAGCCGTCAGAGTCACGCCAATAGCAGCGGCGGCCATTACGGCCACCTGTTGTGAGGCGGACTGAAAGGCGACGACAAAGCCTCGAGTCTTCTCTGTCGCAATTTCAGAAAGATAGACCGAAGTCGATCCCAGTTCGACGCCAGCGGAGAAACCCTGTAACAGCCGCCCGCATAGAATAAGAAACGGTGCGATAAACCCGATTGTCGCATAGCCCGGAGTCAGGGTGAGGGAGAGTGTTCCCACTGACATGAGCGCGAGCGTGAGAAGCAGTCCTTTTCTCCGGCCGATCCGGTCCACGTAGGCACCCAGAATGATGGCTCCCAGTGGGCGCATCAGAAACCCGGCACCAAATGTCGCAAATGACTGCAAAAGCTGGGCTGAAGGATCTTTGGAAGGAAAGAAAGCTGCACCAATGGCCGCCGCATAGTAACCGAACACCATAAAATCGTACATTTCCAGCATGTTTCCGCTGGTGACCTGAATGATGGCCCGAACAGGGGACTGTGTTCGCTGGTGGTCCGCAGAGGTTGACGGGGAAGAGACTGGTTCGGGTGCGATGGTCATGGGCTGGTCACATTCTCACTTTTGGGCTGGCCTCTAGTTCACTTGACGCCTTACGTCCAAATTCATGCATTTGTTTCAATTGTGTCTATCCATAAAAGACCGCTTGTCTCGTTTGCGACGGAAAAGTGATATGTTTGTCGCACTTCAGGGGGTCGATCACAGGGCTTCCGGAAGGAGATATCGAGATTTCCGGCCGCAGAAAATCTTTCCCTGTTGATTTTCACTGAGAACTGATGGTGTGGACGGCTCGCAGCGGTCCTGAGAGGATACTGAAGAGCTGAGTGTCCAGTGGAGGAAACCATCATGTCCCAGTTGATCCGTATTGGCATGGATACGTCGAAAAAAGTGTTCCAGCTTCATGGCGTGGATGCCGATGAGCGGGTTGTTCTGAGCCGGAAACTGAGCCGACATCAGATGATCCGGTTTTTCGCGAACCTTCCGCCCACAGTAATTGGCATTGAAGCCTGTGGAGCGTCCCATCACTGGGCCAGAACCCTTGGTGCACTTGGCCACGAGGTGCGGCTGATGGCGCCACAGCTTGTCAAACCCTACGTCAGACGCAGCAAGAATGATGCGGCAGATGCCGAGGCCCTCTGTGAGGCGATGAGCCGGCCGACCATGCGTTTTGTACCTGTCAAAACCGTTGGGCAGCAGGCAGCCCTCATGCTTGTCGGCATGCGGGAGCGGCTCATTGGCAGGCGGACCCAGCTGGCCAATTCCATTCGGGGCTATGCCGCAGAATTTGGAGTGACCGCCCCTGTGGGTCTCTCCCGTGTGGCCCCGTTCCTTCAGCAGATTGCGTCTGAAGAAACGCTGCCACCTCTAGCACGTGATCTGTTTGCGCAGATGGCAGAAGAGTATGAAGGTCTGATGGAACAGATCAGGGATCTCGATAAAAATCTGGCCACATGGCATCGAAGTCAGGAGGTGAGCCGCAGGTTGTCCGGAATTCCGGGCATCGGTCCTCTGGCTGCTGCTCTTCTGCTCATGAAGGCGCCGGATCCGCATCTGTTCCGCTCAGGGCGGGATTTCGCGGCGTGGATAGGCCTCACTCCTCGTGATCATTCCTCAGGTGGCAAGGTCAGGCATGGCGGGATCACCAGGGCTGGAGACAGCCGCCTGAGAAGCACGCTGGTGGTTGGCGCGACCACCGTGCTCCGGCATGTCAGGCAGAACGGACAGAGCCGTCTCGCCACGCCGTGGCTTCTCAGTCTTCTGAGCAGAAAGAAGCCGAAACCCGCTGCTGTGGCTCTGGCCAACAGGATGGCACGCATTGCATGGAAGCTGATGACCAGCGGCGAAACATATCGCAAACCGATGGATGCTGTTGCGCTGGCAGCGGCAGCCGCCTGCTGACGAGATTGGCCAACACGATGCACGGAAAAAGAACGTGATCGTGTGAGCCGATACCGCAGTCCTGCAAAGAGGAGATGGGGAGATCGTTCGATCTGAATGGAAGACACTCCGCAAGAGCCCGTGGTTTTCAAAAACCGCAGAACTGAATGGAACTTCCATCGCAGAAACCATCTTGGCCAGCAGTCTGAACACTGCAAAAACAGGCCGGACATATGGGTGCAAACGACACGGTCACACCGCTATTTTCCCCCTTGCAAGACAGAGCCGTCCACATATGGGTTCTTCCGCACTTTTCGTGATGGGTATCTTGTACTGAGGTTCCGGAACTGGGAAATCCAGAAAGTCGTTCACTTTCATGGATATTCCCCAGTGTCACGCCTTCGGTCTCTTGATCTTCCCCGTTCCCTCGTCGTTCGTCGTGTTGTTGCACTGGATAACAGAGTGGAGATCGAAGTCGGTCTGCGAAAACGGAGTGCAGTGTGTCCGGACTGTCAGTGCCCGACACAACGCATTCACAGTTTCTATCAGAGAAAACTCGCGGATCTTCCATGGCAGGGCCGTCCAGCCACGCTGATCGTTTCTGTGCCGCGCTTTTTCTGCCAGACGATGCTTTGTCCACGTCGGACGTTTGTCATGCCCCTTGAGGGGATAACCGTGCGTCATGGCAGACAGACCACACGTCTTGCCGATCTTCATTATTATATCGCCCACACCCTGGGCGGTTCCGCTGGAGCACGAATGACCGTGCGCCTGTGTTGCCCCATCAGCGCGGATACTCTTGTCCGCCGTCTTCTCTCACGTGTGCAGAACACCACAAAAGGCACGGCCCTTACACGTGTGGTGGGGGTGGATGACTGGGCATGGCGGCGGGGACATCACTATGGAACGATTGTGGTCGATCTTGAGAAAAACGATGTCATTGACCTCCTGCCAGATCGGCGGGCTGAGACCCTGACCCAATGGCTGCAGGTCCACCCCGGTATTGAAATCATTGCCAGAGACCGTGCCGGTACTTATGCAGACGGATGCCGCAGAGGCGCACCATCCGCTCTTCAGGTGACAGACCGCTGGCATCTGCTGAAGAACCTGTCAGACGCTTTTGTCAGCATTCTGGACCGTTTTACGACGACTGTCAGGACCCTGACACGACAGATGAACGTATCAACGGTCGTAAGCAAAATATCTGAAACAATCAGAGCGCATCCAGAAGAGGCGCAGGCGGTCGTCAGGTCAGCCTCTGGGGAACGGCGTGACATTCTTTTCAAGGAAGCTCTTGCCCTGAAAGCAGCGGGACACAGCATTCAGGCTATCGCCACAACGATCGGGGTAGAGAGAAAAACCGTGCGGCGCTGGTTTCAGCGGGGCCATGCACCACCATGGAAAAGAACGGTTCCGTCACGCAGCATACTCGTGCCTTACACAGCCTACCTGGAAAAGAGATGGTCCGAAGGATGTCGCAATAGTCGTCAGCTATGGCGGGAACTCCTGGAGCAGGGCTTTGCAGGACAATATGGCACCGTCTGGAAATGGGTGGCGACGCGACAGGGATGTTCCGCGAAACCCGTTCCTTCCGCGCATGTCGTTGCACCTCGGGGACGCAGACTTGCGCGGCTTCTCCTCGCAGAGGATCCGTTATCTGCCGGACAGGAGGGACTGCTGGTTCCTGCCCTTCTGGAAGCTGAACCGCACCTTGCCGTCACACTCTGCTGGCTCAGGAAAATGCAGACCCTGCTCTGTAAAAGGGGTGACACCTGCACGGGAGGCGATCTGAAGGCTCTGCTGGAAGAAGGAAAGACGACGCTGCTGTCACGTCTGATTCCCGCGCTTGAACGGGATGCGGCTGCCATTGAAGCGTCTCTTGTCACACCTTGGACAACCAGCCCGGTTGAAGGACAGATCAGCCGACTGAAAATGATCAAGCGAACCATGTTCGGAAGAGCAGGCTTCGAACTCCTCAGGGCGCGTGTCCTTCAGCCCGCATAATCAAAAACATCATCACGAAAAGTGCGGAAGAACCCAGTTCTCAGTGAAAATCAACATAAACAATATCTTTTATTTCCATTTATATGATACCGATTATTATTTTAATAAATTTATGGCATTGAAGCGGAGATCGCAAATAAATCTATGGGGCAGCTACCCGCTCGGCGGCTATGATAGAGCCTTCCAGATAACCCGGTTCAATGGGGCTAGCTTCGCTGCCGATCAGAACCAATCGGCCTTGCCATGGCTCCGACACCCAAGGTTCTGGCGAAGGGGTTGGATAGCCAGTAGCTATTTGGTCGGCGGCGGTAGCTGTCAGCGGATCCGCAGCCCAATCTGTCATTGTACGCGAAAACCTGCTCTTGATGCCAGAATGAACAGTTTTCGCTCCGACGGGTGGTTGTGTCTATCGCGATGATCTGATGTCGTAGCACCCGTGTCGCGAAGAGGTTTTATCTCGCGGGTCAATCTCGTAGACGCTCTGCGTGCCACTCGAGATGGTCAGCCATGAAGGTCGATATGAAATAATAGCTGTGGTCATAACCGGGCTGCATCCTGAGCGTGCAGGCGATTCCAGCGTCCGCGCAAACCTGCGCCAGAAGCTCTGGACGAAGCTGTTGCGCAAGGAAGACGTCGGATTCGCCTTGATCAATGAAGAGGGCGGGCACGCGCGCACCATTCTTAATCAGGGCGACAGCGTCGTGCCTTTCCCATGCCTCACTGTCGTCGCCCAGATATCCTGCGAGCGCCTTTCGCCCCCACGGTACTTGCGAGGGCGCAACGATCGGAGCGAAAGCCGAGACAGACCTATACCGCTCGGGGTAGGTGAGGCCAATGGTCAGCGCACCATGCCCGCCCATCGAATGGCCGAAGATTGATTGTCGATCTGCATCGGCGGGAAAGGAACGCGCGATCACCGCTGGCAATTCCTCTGTGACATAGGACCACATGCGGTAGTTTTTTGCAAAAGGCTCTTGTATTGCATCTACGTAGAAGCCTGCGCCCAACCCGAAATCATAGGCGCTCTCCTTATCGTCGGCGACACCTTCGCCCCGCGGTGATGTGTCAGGGGCAACGAAGATCAGGCCCAATCGGGCGCAGACTGCTCGGAATTCTCCTTTCTCCGTCACATTGGCATGTGTACAGGTCAGGCCGGAGAGATACCAGACAACTGGCAGTCTGGTGCCCTCTGGGTGATCGGGAACGAAGACGGAGAAGGTCATCTCCGTCCCCGTCACAACCGACTGATGTTTATAGACACCCTGAACGCCGCCATAGGCCTTGCTGGTCGATAGGGTTTCCAAGGTCATCATCATCAACTTTCAGCTTCAGGCACTAGCAAAGGTGTAGGCGCAGACCTTGCTGCCAGCAGGATCGCGCAGATAGGCGGCATAGGCATCAGGCAGATGGTTGCGCGGTCCGGGCTTACCTTCGCACGTGCCCCCGACAGCAAGCCCGGCAGCGTGGAAGGCATCAACGCCTGCTTGGCTGGATGCGGCGAAGCCGATAGTCACGCCGTTGCCTGAAGGGGCCTCACCGTTGCTGGGCTTAAGGACCAGAAGTGCCGGCTTGTCTTTGCCGTAAAGGACGATGCTATCACCGAATGGCCCAAGATTCTTGATGTCAAGTGGTGCAAGAACCGCGTCGTAGAAGGTGGTCGAAGCGTCCAGATCGTTGGCGCCAAGGCAAATATGCGAAAACACGCTATCGCCGGAAATTGCGGCCATAAATATTCCTTTTTATTTGGTGCAAAAATATTAGAATACGACTACGCTGCGGATGGATTTGCCTTCATGCATGAGGGTGAATGCTTCGTTAATCTCCTCCAGGCCCATGACATGGGTGATCATCGGGTCGATCTCGATCTTGCCTGTCATGTACATATCGACGATTTTGGGCACGTCAGTCCGCCCCTTCGCTCCGCCAAAGGCCGTGCCGCGCCAGTTGCGACCCGTCACCAGCTGGAAGGGACGGGTTTCGATGGTCTTGCCGGCTTCGGCCACGCCGATGATGATGCTGGTGCCCCAGCCGCGGTGGCAGGCTTCCAGCGCGGTGCGCATCACCTCGGTGTTGCCCGTCGCATCGAAGGTGTAATCCGCGCCGCCATCGGTCATCAGCACGATGGCCGCCACGATCTCCTCACGGCTCATGCCCTTCGTGTTGAGGAAGTCGGTCATACCGAAACGGCGGCCCCATTCTTCACGGTCCGGGTTGATGTCGACGCCGATGATTTTGTTCGCACCGGCCAGACGCGCGCCCTGGATGACGTTGAGGCCAATGCCGCCCAGACCGAAGATGACGACATTGTCGCCCACCTGCACTTTGGCTGTGTTGACCACCGCGCCAACACCCGTGGTAACGCCGCAGCCGATGTAGCAGCTCGACTGAAACGGCGCGTCTTCGCGAATTTTGGCCACGGCGATTTCGGGCATTACGGTGAAATTGCTGAAGGTCGAGCAGCCCATATAATGGAAAATTGGCTGCCCCTTGTAGCTGAAACGGGTGGTGCCATCGGGCATCAGCCCCTTGCCCTGCGTGGCGCGGATGGCGGTGCACAGGTTGGTCTTGCCGCTGAGGCACGATTTGCACTGGCGGCATTCGGGCGTGTAGAGCGGGATCACATGGTCGCCCGGCTTCACATAGGTCACGCCGGGGCCCACCTCGCGCACGATGCCCGCGCCTTCATGGCCCAGGATCGAAGGGAAGATCCCTTCCGAATCGAAACCGTCCAGCGTGTAGGCATCGGTATGGCAGATGCCCGTCGCCATGATTTCCACCAGCACTTCGCCAGCCTTAGGGCCCTCCAGATCGATCTCCACGATCTCCAAAGGCGTTTTGGGTGCAAAAGCAACAGCGGCGCGAGTCTTCAAGGTTTATCTCCGAGGGAAGCTGGGGAATGGGGTGAGCGTCTGGCAGACTTGGCCTCAACCGCCACTGTCGGCGCGGGTAACGTAACGCCCTCCGCACCCCATGTTGAACAAAAAGCTTCTGTATCTGGGGGCATCTCAACCCTGCCCATTGCTTGGAGGTTGAAGGTGACGCCAGATAGCGCACTTGGTGTATTTTAATCAGTTCGATAACCCCATATCGCGCAGAGCCTTGCGGTACGCGACCGACGATCGATCGGCGGCAAAATGCGCTTCATCGTCGGTTCCAAGCGGCAGATCTTCAGGACACTGTGACTCGACAATCTCCTGATCCTCCGCAAATATCTGAGCATTGAAAGCATAGACATCTTCAAGAGACCCGGTCTGATCGAAATTACGGACGAGCGGCACGTAGAGAGTGGTCTCACGAGCCGAGACGGGGCTGGCGATGTTCATGATCTTGAGCATACCGTCATTGGGAAAATCGACAGTCAGGAAAGCTACGAAGGGCGGGTGGATGTCAAAGACACGCCGCCAAACGAATCCCTCGGGTTCCAGGTGTCGTAACGATTTGGGTAAATTACTGACGCTGCTAATATATTCGCTCTGTATTCCGTAATCGGTCATCCGTGTCTTGTAGAGCGGTACAGCACTGTTTTCACGGTCGGCGAAGGCCTCGTGATGGACCCAGGCAAAATGAGCAACATCGATGAAACCTTCAATCTGTCGTCCAGGCGCCGCAGCCATTGAAACGGGGGGGGCAAAGAATGGGCTGGAAGCTTTCGTTTGTCCATTGCGGAAAGGCGGGAATATCGGCACGCCCGTCGTCGGAATCGAGGCAAGTCCAAACAAGGCCATACTGCTCCACAACCGGGAAGGTGGTGGCGCGAAAGCGTTCTCCGGGTACCACGCTAGGCTGGGCCGGAATGCGGTTGCATCGACCGTCTGTTCCATATCGTAGACCATGGTAGACACAGATAATTTCGTCACCTTCCACCCAGCCCTTGCTTAGCGGTACGCCGCGGTGGGGACACAGGTCCCGCGCAACGTGGATGCCCTGAGCGGTCCGATAGACGACCAGCTTAACGTCAAGGAGCTTAGTCGCAACCGGCTTGTCCTCGATATCGATCGCTCGCGCGACCGGGAACCATTTTTTTGCCAGAATTTCCCAATTGCCGTGAGGATACGTGCAGACACGAGGACGCGTCATGCGGGAATGGGTGACAGCGTCGGATTGACAGGTTGCCAGCGTCACAGCCCGAGTTTCGCCGAGAGCTGCGTGGCTCATGCAAATTGTCCCCGGAAATTGATGCGGAATGCATTGCCATCAGGATCGCGCAGCACCGACTGGAACCAACCATAGTATGTTTTGAACGGCTCTTTCACAAGCGTTGCACCAAGCAAGACAGCCTTATCAGTCAATGCAGAGACCGTGTCAGCATCAGGAGCATCAAAGGTTTGAAGAACACGGTCGCCTGACCCTTCCTGAGGCTTAAGGCCCAAGAGATCATAGGCTTCGGGAGCGCTGAAGCCTATGGCGCTGCCGCCGGCTGTGAAACCACGGAACAGAGGTGAGCGGCTCTCGAGAAGCTCTTCGAGTCCAAAAAGCTCGCTGTAAAAATCGGCGAGCCGATTGATGTCCGCAGTGAAAATGTTGGTGTAGGCGAGGGCGATCATCGTGAGATCCTTCAGGCAGCTAGGCCGTATGTTTTGCGGTACATCTCAGCGATATGCTCGCCGACGGTCGTCGCTGCGTAATCCGGCCGACCTTCTTTGGGCAGACAGGTGCTGGCGCATTTAACCTCATAGAAATAGTTGGGGTCAAAGAAGGTCGGCACAGAAAACCGGTCCTTCCCGCTATGATTGTTTAGCACACGGTGCAGATTGGCGTGATACATCCCGTTGGTCAGGACGCGGACCATCTCACCAAGATTGATGACAAACGTGCCCGGAATCGGCGGCGCCGAAAGCCATTCTCCGGCTGCGTTTTCAACCTCGAGACCGCCGATGTCGTCTTGCAGTAAGATCGTGATCATACCCCAGTCGGTGTGTGCGCCCGCACCGATCTGATTGAAGGCAGCATCCTCAGGCTGCGGCGCATAGCGAAGCAGCCTGCTGTTAAAGAGTGGTTCGTTCAGGCCCTCTGCGAAATAGTCCTCCGGCAGGTCGAGCGAAAGCGCGAGGAGCCCCATCAGATGCCGTCCGACCCGAAACATCTCGTCGATATAGGCTTCAAAGGTCGAACGAAACCCATCGGGCTTGGAAGGCCAGAGATTGGCACCGCAGTTGGGTACGCCATCGCGCACATAGGGGTGGTTCTCGTCGAGATCACACCCAATAACGAAGCCTTCTTTGAGATCCGGTGGCGAGCCGTCGTCCAGGGTCTGCAGACCCATTGCCTCATAGCCACGATTGCAGGTCGACAGACTGGCGTCCACAGCCAACTTGTCTTCCATCGGGAGCGCGAAGAACTTCCGGGCAAGGTCCAACTGCGCATCAACCATCTCTTGTGGCACGCCATGGTTCTTGATGTAGAAGAATCCTGTATCGCGGGCGGTCTTGTGGATTTCCCAGGCTACGGCTCGCCGGTCGGCTAGATCGCCGCTAAAGCTAGGTGCCAGATCGATAACGGGTATGCTATCTGCCGGCTTCGGGGGGGTGTAGATGATCATGGTCAGTCTCCTAACCGTAGCCCTTAGAGGGCCTCGGCTTCGTTAAATTTGGGCGTGTCGTTCATCTGGTTCATCTTCATTTCAAGATGTTCCAGTGACGTCGTTTTGGCATATTTGGGGGCAACGCGCTCCGCGCAGGTCGGAATGCATTCGATCACGGCGTCGTAGTTGGGCTGATGGAAGAAGACGAGCGACTGGCGGCGGCTGCCGACTCCCTGATCGCGGGGCGGATTTACCACACGGTGCATGGTCGAAACCCACTCATCATTCGTCCATTGGGCCATAAGATCACCCAGATTGATGATGAAGGCGCCGGGAACAATCGGCACAGGCTCCCAGCGACCGTCCGCGGTCTGAACCTCGAGCCCGCCTGGCTTGTCCTCGGTCTTCAGGATCGTAAGGCCGCCGTAATCAGTGTGGGCGCCTGCACGCAGTTGGCCCCATTCCAGTTCCTCTGGCTGGTCGGGATAATTGCTGACCACCATATTGGTGATGTGCTTGTCGATCTTGTCAGCAAACCAGTTGGCGGGCAGATGAAGAGCGCGTGCGCACAGTTCCATCAGCAACGCGGCAAGCTTTTCGAGCTCATGATAATAGGCCGTCATAGCCGGCTTAAACTCCGGAACATCGGCATCGGGCCAGATGTTGGGATGAAAGAGCCGCTTGGCGGTAGCGCTCGTGAAATAAGGGTCGTCCAGGTCGAGATCGAAGCGGCCGATGTTAAAATATTCGCGGTGATCGGGCTTGGCTTCCTCCTCGCCGATCGTGCTGGCCAGGTTGCCGGTTTCGATGCCGAAATAGCCTCGATAAATATTCTTGTCGGTTGAGCGATAGCGCGACTTTTGCACGGGCGACATGTCGAACACCTTGCGGCTTGCTTCCCAAGCACGATCGATCACGTCGGCAGGGACGCCATGTCCCGCCACGACCAGAAAACCGATGCTGCGCGCCGCTGCGCCAACCTGCTCGGCAACAGCTTGCATGGCCGCTTCGTCACCGGTTAGGGCTGGGGTCAGGTCGATGATGGGAACCAAACTACCGTCGAATTTCATGCTAGCCTCCTGTCGTCGTCGGCGAGCGCTACTGCCGACACTGTAATAGGTTCTGCCTGCTGAGGACGAAGACGGACTTTGCCTCGCAGGAAGAGGTTGAGAATGATCGCGGTCACGATCTCTAGTAGGACGCCACTGAGCGTGAAGGGAGCAAGCGCCGGAGGCGCCGCCGCAAAAAAATCCGAAAGCGTCGGAACCAAACCAGCACCGAGACTAACGGCTACAAGCAGAAGGTTTTTACGGGAGCCGTCGATCCCGGCCGTTGCGAGTGAGCGAATGCCAGTCGCAGCAACCATACCGAACATGCCGGTAGCACGGACCAGATTATAATTGCCGTATTCGACCTGCGCTGAACCATGAACACCCTTTGTGTCGGGCCGCTCCGTGATAGCATTCACAATACCACCAGTCGCGCTTTGCCCGAAAACAGTGCCTTGGGGGCCGCGCAGCACCTCGACCCGCTGAAGATCGAGGAAATCTTGCTGTAATGCATAAGGACTGACGACGTAGACACCGTCAATGTGGAAAGAGGTGCCAGGCTCAGCGCTCAGATTGTCCGAGGCTTCGTAACCAATACCGCGGATAGATACGACGCGTACAAAGCTACCGCTATTGGCGACCGTCAATCCGGGAACGAAACCGTTCATGTCAATCAACTGGGTGATGTTCGAGCGCGATAAGGTGTCTGAAGTCAGCGCAGTGATCGCAAGCGGGGCCTTCTGAAGGGTGGTCTCCTTCTTTTCTGCTGTCACAACGATGTCGCCGGGGGGCGGCGTTTCTGACGGCGCAAGTGCTGCAGGAGATGCGCTCGCTGAGGATGCGGCATTGTTGCCCGCATGGGCAGCAGAACCCATCGCGACCAACGCGGACAGCGCCAGACCAGACAACGAGGTTTTCCGAAGGTTTACTGCACTCACTGTGATTCCCCCTGGGTCGAGAATATCCAATCACCACAGCAGGCTGCAGCGTTTGGTCTCTCGTTAAATCTGACGATGGAGCATCATTTATCATTGCCAGGCGAGCTGATCTATCGCAGATTACAGATACTCGCGTTCGCATAATGTGAGCACAGGAAGGACTCATGTTGCTAGGTCGTGCCGCCATTTATTTCGATGAAGTCGTCAGGCGTGGCTCACTACGCCGCGCAGCCGACGTGCTGCATATAGCGCCTTCGGCTGTCGATCGTCAGATCATCCAGCTTGAAGAGGAACTTGGAGCCAAATTGTTCGAACGAACGCCCAGTGGCATGCGTATGACCGCCGCAAGCGAGATTCTGATCGACGGGGTGCGCCGTTGGCGCCGGGACCTCCAGCGCATTCGTTCGGAAATCGACAATCTGGTGGGATTGCGACGTGGCAAGGTCGCAATCGGTATCGTCGAGGGGGCGACAGAATTTGTCAGCGCTGTCATCGTCGAATTCCGAAAGCGTTATCCGGCGATCGAATTCCGTATGCAGGTTTACGGCGCGCAAGGTGTCATCGACCAAGTCTTGTCTGGTGACATAGATGTCGGTGTCACGTTCAATCCGCCCAATAATCCTACGATAAGACTCGAGCGGACGATGATCTACCGCCTCGGCTTGGTGGTTTGTCCTGAACATCCATTGGCAGATCGGACCGAGATCTCTTTCTCGGAATGCGCCTCCTATCCGATGATCATACCGGATGAGAGCATTTCATTACGTCGAGTTTTGGACAATGCGTGGGCCCGCCACGTCGGAGGAACCCTTCGAGCCGTCGCAGAGGTTAGCAGCATCGGCCTGATGAAAACTTTGTCGATGCAGTCGGTTGGAGCAGGTTGGATGACTGCTTTTGACGCTATGAACGAAATAGAAGCGGGAACGCTAATTTTCATCCCGTTGCAAAAAGACGACAAGATCGAACTATCCACGCTCTCGGTTGTCAGCGCGTCGGGCCGCAACCTGTCCGTTCCAGCCTTGCTGATGTTGCAGCATCTCGGCCAAGCGATGGAGAACCATGGAGTTCCGATCATTTGAGTGCCCGTCGTCGAAACATTTGGCACAAAATTGATGGCGACGTAACGAAAAGATGGCCTCGTCTGGGGTTGACTTTTAGGCGGCGAGTTTGCGGTGCTGCAAGCTTCGATGTTCGATGGTCTGTTTTTTGATTCTTGAGTTGCGCTGAGAGTTGACCTGGGTTGGTATGGGGGCCTCGCAAGGCATGGGTGGCGCTCGCCAGAAAGCTGGCTGTCGTGCTTCACCATATGTTGAAACACGGCACAACCTTTATTCACCACCATGCGGCACGTGCACGTGCCGCATGACAAGGAGATAGCAACACAGGCTTCGGGCGGATGAGCCATCAACCCACTTGAGCGAAGTCCCGTCGCCTGGACGATGGACAAGTCAGGCCGCAATAGCCCAAGCAGTGCTTTGCAACTGCGTGTCACTAGTGGATTGATCGGAACGAATGAGTCCGGTTGAAGGATTCCCCTGCGATCTCCGGCATACCAGAATGCGGCATGCGAACAGGTATCCAGATTGAGGTCACGACGGGGGACAGAAAGCGGCTTGAGGCGATTGTTGCGGCGCGAGGCTCACCGCAGAAGCACGTGTGGCGGGCGCGGATCATTCTGCTGACCGAGCAGGGCGAAGGCACCCAGGCCATCATGACGGCAACCGGCAAGTCCAAGACCTGCGTTTGGCGCTGGCAGGAGCGGTTCATGGCAGAGGGCGTGGATGGTTTGTTGCGCGACAAGACCCGGCCTCCTGGCATCGCGCCTTTGGATACCACGCTGATCGACAAGGTCGTGGCGCTGACGCTGGAGCCGCCCGCTCAAGAGGCGACGCATTGGACGGTGCGCGCGATGGCCAAGGCTGTCGGCATTGCCGCATCAACGGTGGTGAAGATCTGGCACGATCACGGCCTGGCGCCGCACCGGTGGCGCAGCTTCAAGCTGTCCAACGACAAGGCTTTTGCTGAAAAGCTGCACGATGTCGTCGGGCTCTATGTCTCGCCGCCCGCCCATGCCATCGTGCTGTCGGTCGACGAAAAAAGCCAGATCCAGGCGCTTGATCGCACGCAACCGGGGCTGCCGCTCAAGCGCGGGCGCGGGGCGACCATGACCCATGATTACAAGCGCAACGGGACAACCACGCTGTTCGCCGCGCTCAATGTGCTGGACGGATCGGTGATCGGCCGGAACATGCAGCGGCACCGGCATGAATTGCCCCGGGTTTTGTGGAGACGTTTTTTATCTGATTTAAGCGGCTAATGCATGTGATTTCTGTTGTGCATAAAAGCGTGCCTCAGCTTCTGCCGGCGGGATGTTTCCAATGGAGGACAGGAGCCGCCGATTATTGAACCAGTCGACCCATTTAAGTGTTGCCAGTTCAACAGTTTCCCTGTTTTTCCATGGCCCCTGCCGATAGATGAGTTCGGTTTTGTAGAGCCCGTTAATGGTCTCTGCCAAGGCGTTATCATAGGAATCCCCAACACTGCCGACAGAAGCAACGAGCCCCGCTTCAGCCAGTCTTTGCGTGTAGCGAATGGACACATATTGACAGCCGCGGACGCCCTTCTGTTTGTCAAGTAGCAAAACGTGTGGCGTTGATGTCCCGGTGTCGGCGTATGATGATCCCGTAGACCTCACGGGCGATATAGCGCTTGAGGATACGGATAACCTCAAGTTTGGAATGTCCTTCTGCCACACGTCTGGCAACATAGGCGCGTGTTTTTTCATCTGTTCGCAGGCGTCCAATCGCGATGATATGCAGGGCGCTGTTAGCCGCCCGATCACCACCTCGGTTCAGACGATGACGAATTGTTTTTCCAGAGGACGCCGGAACAGGCGTGACCCCACAAAGGGCAGCGAAGCTGGCCTCTGATTTCAGGCGGTCAGGATTGTCGCCCGCCGTCAGAAGAAGTTGCGCTGCTCCATTATAGCCTATGGAATTTCTGGCAATGAGGTCAGGTGTTGATTTTCACTGAGAACTGATGGTGTGGACGGCTCGCAGCGGTCCTGAGAGGATACTGAAGAGCTGAGTGTCCAGTGGAGGAAACCATCATGTCCCAGTTGATCCGTATTGGCATGGATACGTCGAAAAAAGTGTTCCAGCTTCATGGCGTGGATGCCGATGAGCGGGTTGTTCTGAGCCGGAAACTGAGCCGACATCAGATGATCCGGTTTTTCGCGAACCTTCCGCCCACAGTAATTGGCATTGAAGCCTGTGGAGCGTCCCATCACTGGGCCAGAACCCTTGGTGCACTTGGCCACGAGGTGCGGCTGATGGCGCCACAGCTTGTCAAACCCTACGTCAGACGCAGCAAGAATGATGCGGCAGATGCCGAGGCCCTCTGTGAGGCGATGAGCCGGCCGACCATGCGTTTTGTACCTGTCAAAACCGTTGGGCAGCAGGCAGCCCTCATGCTTGTCGGCATGCGGGAGCGGCTCATTGGCAGGCGGACCCAGCTGGCCAATTCCATTCGGGGCTATGCCGCAGAATTTGGAGTGACCGCCCCTGTGGGTCTCTCCCGTGTGGCCCCGTTCCTTCAGCAGATTGCGTCTGAAGAAACGCTGCCACCTCTAGCACGTGATCTGTTTGCGCAGATGGCAGAAGAGTATGAAGGTCTGATGGAACAGATCAGGGATCTCGATAAAAATCTGGCCACATGGCATCGAAGTCAGGAGGTGAGCCGCAGGTTGTCCGGAATTCCGGGCATCGGTCCTCTGGCTGCTGCTCTTCTGCTCATGAAGGCGCCGGATCCGCATCTGTTCCGCTCAGGGCGGGATTTCGCGGCGTGGATAGGCCTCACTCCTCGTGATCATTCCTCAGGTGGCAAGGTCAGGCATGGCGGGATCACCAGGGCTGGAGACAGCCGCCTGAGAAGCACGCTGGTGGTTGGCGCGACCACCGTGCTCCGGCATGTCAGGCAGAACGGACAGAGCCGTCTCGCCACGCCGTGGCTTCTCAGTCTTCTGAGCAGAAAGAAGCCGAAACCCGCTGCTGTGGCTCTGGCCAACAGGATGGCACGCATTGCATGGAAGCTGATGACCAGCGGCGAAACATATCGCAAACCGATGGATGCTGTTGCGCTGGCAGCGGCAGCCGCCTGCTGACGAGATTGGCCAACACGATGCACGGAAAAAGAACGTGATCGTGTGAGCCGATACCGCAGTCCTGCAAAGAGGAGATGGGGAGATCGTTCGATCTGAATGGAAGACACTCCGCAAGAGCCCGTGGTTTTCAAAAACCGCAGAACTGAATGGAACTTCCATCGCAGAAACCATCTTGGCCAGCAGTCTGAACACTGCAAAAACAGGCCGGACATATGGGTGCAAACGACACGGTCACACCGCTATTTTCCCCCTTGCAAGACAGAGCCGTCCACATATGGGTTCCTCCGCACTTTTCGTGATGATGTTTTTTGATTATGCGGGCTGAAGGACACGCGCCCTGAGGAGTTCGAAGCCTGCTCTTCCGAACATGGTTCGCTTGATCATTTTCAGTCGGCTGATCTGTCCTTCAACCGGGCTGGTTGTCCAAGGTGTGACAAGAGACGCTTCAATGGCAGCCGCATCCCGTTCAAGCGCGGGAATCAGACGTGACAGCAGCGTCGTCTTTCCTTCTTCCAGCAGAGCCTTCAGATCGCCTCCCGTGCAGGTGTCACCCCTTTTACAGAGCAGGGTCTGCATTTTCCTGAGCCAGCAGAGTGTGACGGCAAGGTGCGGTTCAGCTTCCAGAAGGGCAGGAACCAGCAGTCCCTCCTGTCCGGCAGATAACGGATCCTCTGCGAGGAGAAGCCGCGCAAGTCTGCGTCCCCGAGGTGCAACGACATGCGCGGAAGGAACGGGTTTCGCGGAACATCCCTGTCGCGTCGCCACCCATTTCCAGACGGTGCCATATTGTCCTGCAAAGCCCTGCTCCAGGAGTTCCCGCCATAGCTGACGACTATTGCGACATCCTTCGGACCATCTCTTTTCCAGGTAGGCTGTGTAAGGCACGAGTATGCTGCGTGACGGAACCGTTCTTTTCCATGGTGGTGCATGGCCCCGCTGAAACCAGCGCCGCACGGTTTTTCTCTCTACCCCGATCGTTGTGGCGATAGCCTGAATGCTGTGTCCCGCTGCTTTCAGGGCAAGAGCTTCCTTGAAAAGAATGTCACGCCGTTCCCCAGAGGCTGACCTGACGACCGCCTGCGCCTCTTCTGGATGCGCTCTGATTGTTTCAGATATTTTGCTTACGACCGTTGATACGTTCATCTGTCGTGTCAGGGTCCTGACAGTCGTCGTAAAACGGTCCAGAATGCTGACAAAAGCGTCTGACAGGTTCTTCAGCAGATGCCAGCGGTCTGTCACCTGAAGAGCGGATGGTGCGCCTCTGCGGCATCCGTCTGCATAAGTACCGGCACGGTCTCTGGCAATGATTTCAATACCGGGGTGGACCTGCAGCCATTGGGTCAGGGTCTCAGCCCGCCGATCTGGCAGGAGGTCAATGACATCGTTTTTCTCAAGATCGACCACAATCGTTCCATAGTGATGTCCCCGCCGCCATGCCCAGTCATCCACCCCCACCACACGTGTAAGGGCCGTGCCTTTTGTGGTGTTCTGCACACGTGAGAGAAGACGGCGGACAAGAGTATCCGCGCTGATGGGGCAACACAGGCGCACGGTCATTCGTGCTCCAGCGGAACCGCCCAGGGTGTGGGCGATATAATAATGAAGATCGGCAAGACGTGTGGTCTGTCTGCCATGACGCACGGTTATCCCCTCAAGGGGCATGACAAACGTCCGACGTGGACAAAGCATCGTCTGGCAGAAAAAGCGCGGCACAGAAACGATCAGCGTGGCTGGACGGCCCTGCCATGGAAGATCCGCGAGTTTTCTCTGATAGAAACTGTGAATGCGTTGTGTCGGGCACTGACAGTCCGGACACACTGCACTCCGTTTTCGCAGACCGACTTCGATCTCCACTCTGTTATCCAGTGCAACAACACGACGAACGACGAGGGAACGGGGAAGATCAAGAGACCGAAGGCGTGACACTGGGGAATATCCATGAAAGTGAACGACTTTCTGGATTTCCCAGTTCCGGAACCTCAGTACAAGATACCCATCACGAAAAGTGCGGAAGAACCCAAACCGTCGTGCAAGGGGCTATTGGCGGGCAGATGCGCCAACAAATCAGCCTCGCTGAGCGCCGCGCAGAAGGCAAAGGACGGCGCTAGAATATGACCCATAAGATAAGTATGAGCGGCAACCTTAGACTTGGCAAGTAGGCGCTCGTCAGCTTCTGCCATCACCAGAGGTTCACCGGGGCGGCATAGAACGACCGGAGTGGCGCGAAAGCATTCGTGAGGATCGTCCATGTGAATGTCCGGTTTTAGCAATTGCCCTACACATAGCCGACCTTCCGTCCCCCCCCCATGCCGGTCTTCAAGAAATACGGTATGAGATGAAAAATACCTTTCTCACTCAGCACCGTGAGCTACTACACTGGGTGTAAGATACTCAGGATAGTAGCAAGCACGAGGCGCCGTTTATGCAGGTTGAAGTTGTTGTCCACGGCCGAAAAGATCGGGTTTTAGCTACTCTGTTCGAGCGGTGTGACCGGACTACCCGACACCGTCTGGACGAGGCAGGTTCAGCAGCCGACACACTGCCGGAAATTCTTGCTGCTGCCCGCCTCTCCCCAGGACTGGAACTGCGCTTGTCTGGTATCTCCCTCTCAGGAAATAAGACCGACGATCTGGTAATTGCTCATGACGTGCCGTTCGCTGCCCGTGCCCGTGCACTGGCCGCAGAGCGGATCGGTGTGGCTCCAGATGATCCCTCACTGGCTATCGTGCTGCATCTCAGTTCAGTTCCGTATTTTCTGGCGCGTTACAGGCAAGCACACAGGGACACTATCGTACAGTCTGACGCGTCCCCTCCCCTGCCCTCTCCTGCGGGTCAGACGCCCGGCGTCATTATCCGATGGTTTGACGCCTCTCTTGGAAGGGCCGTCCCGCAACGCGATGGCTCTCTTGAAACCGCGCGTGATAGTGCCTCAGCTTACGCTTTGCAGGCCAAGGCAGATAATACACGCAAAGCCTATCGCGCTGGTGTCCGGGCATGGTGTTCCTGGGCGGATCGTCATGCCCTTCCCTGCCTCCCTGCGCGTTCGGCCGACATTGCCGCATTCCTGGCAGACGAAAGAGGTAGGGGTCTTGCGCCCTCAACATTGGAGTTGCGACGGGCCGCTATTACCTATCTTCACCGTCTGGCAGGTTGCAGCGTGCCCACGGCAGATGCCGCTATTGGCGAAACCATGACTGGCATCAGGCGCGCCGCCGCAAGGGATGGCTTTACACCGCGCCGCAAAGCCGCCGCAACGCTGGACGTGCTGGCAACAATCATCAATGCGATAGACCTGAGCAAGTTATCCGGGATACGGGACCGGGCTTTACTCCTCATGGGGTTTTATGGCGCTTTCCGGCGTTCGGAGCTGGCCAGCATCGAGATCCGCCACGTGGCTTTGGTCAGTAAGGGCCTGCTTGTCACCCTTCCCCAGTCCAAGGGAGATAGACAGGGTAAAGGCGTTGAAATCGCCCTCCCCTACACCAAAGATCAGTATTGCCCGGTAAAGGCATACGAGGCCTGGTTGGTCGTGTCAGGCATACAGGACGGAGCTGTTTTCCGCCGCATCCGCAAAGAGGGCACGGCAGCCGTTGAAGGCGACATTCGCGCAGTCGGGCTGCAGCCTCTGGCAGATCGCTCTATCGCCCGGATCATCCAGGCACGTGCCAGCGCTGCCGGGCTGGATGGAAAGGCCTTCGGCGGGCATAGCCTGAAACGGGGAGCGTTGACGACAGGAATGGATGCTGGTGCGCACCCCGTTAAACTCAAGCGCCTGGCCCGACATGCGACATACGCTGCTCTGGGGGACTACCTTGAATTGGGCGATCCGTTTGATGGGCATGCACTACATCGGGGCACACCACCTCTAACCTCACTGTCAAACTAACGGCACCGAGTAACAAGCGAATGCCAGCGTCGATGTCATGTGGCCGATTCGGGTTGATTGGACTTTCCTCACGGGCTGTCAGCCCATATTTTTTATTCACAGGTTCCCGCAAATCGACACACCAAAGGAAAAATTATCTACTGGACTCTTCTAACGGCGAATTCTGGACCACTCTCACGAGAATCGGCGTTATCCACAGGACTCTTCTCACTAAGCAAATAGATAAAAACAAAATAAAAAACAAATAGTTGTGTGAGGAAAGTCCAACGCAGACGTGAGGAAAGTCCAACCATCACACAAACCACCGTGAGAAAAGTCCAAGTTGACGCCAGACTACATGCTGGCTCACCATTAGCCATGGCTGAAATCCATCAGATGCTCCTACAGTATGGCGTGGAAGAAACGCGGCGCATTCTTGCTTCAAGTAAGAATGATAGGAACTGTGTGGACGCAGCACACGCGATCCTGACCGACGAGACACAAGACATCGGAATCGCGCATGCAGGTTTTGCGATGGCAGCTTTGCCGCATAAAAAAACTGCGTCCCCCGTCTGGGAAAAAGACGGCGGCCCCGTTAAATTGCTCGTAGAAAGCGGTCTAGATTCTAATAAAACTCCCATTGGAGTACCATATGGATCGGTTGCGCGCCTAATACTGCTCTATCTACAGACACAGGCAGTTAAACACAAAAGTAGAGAAATAGAGTTAGGCGCTTCAATGAATGCCTGGCTCGCTGCAATGAATTTATCTGTAGGTGGGAAAACATATCAACTGGTCCGTGAACAAAGTAGACGTATTAGCCGGTGCAGACTTACGTTTTTTCGAACAGAAGGCGGGGCACAGTTTGTAAGTAACGGCGCTTTTGTTCGAGACGCCATATTTCCTATCGACGACTCAAAAACAAATCAGAAGTCTCTGTGGCTTGACGTTGTGCGGCTTGACGAATCTTTTTATCAATCTCTGATTGATCATCCGTTACCACTGCGGGAAATTGCTATTAAACAAATTTCTACACGGTCACTAGCAATAGACTTGTATATCTGGCTAGCATATAGACTGCATATTCTTACGCAGCCATTACACATATCCTGGGCAGCTCTAAAAAGCCAATTCGGACCAGAATACAAAGAACTGAGATTCTTTAGGCGTGACATTATGCCGTCGTTAAATTTGGCATTATCGGTGTATCCAGAAGCAATCGTTCGAATTGACGAAAAAACAGGCATCACTCTCCATCCGTCACCTTCCCCAGTTCAACCACGGCTCTATCCGGTTTCAGCAACGCCGCGACTTTCCACACGGGATTGAGTGGCGTGAGTAAAGTCCAGAATTTTCCCTGTTGAGTGTTGATGTTGAGTGTTGACTGTTGATTGCTTGGTGTATAGCTTTGGACCAGACTCACGGGTTGGAGCATCATCATGCACGTATTCAAAGAATATAGAGATCGGCTGTCCCTCTCTCAATCACAGCTAAAAGATCTCCTAAACGAACGCTTAAACCGGAATTATGACAGGCATACCATTTCCCGGTGGGAAAATGGAAAACAACCTATCCCGGCTGACGTAGCAAACGAACTGGAGGCACTAGTAAACAGAGCTCCTCGCGAAACTACAGTAATCTCGTTTGCTAACCAAAAAGGTGGTGTCGGCAAAACTACCAGCGCTTTAAATATTGCTTTTGCACTCACACGTTTGAATTTTCGTGTTCTTCTAATTGATGCAGATCCCCAAGCGAGCGCAACATCAGCTCTAGTCGGATCAGATATTGTATCCTTGTATCGAAACAAGAAAACTTTAGACGCAGCTCTCCTTAAGGACGAGCCAGTAACCAACATAATCCTACCAAAAGATTACGAATTAACAGATGAGCGGTCGCTACCATTTTCCTTAATATGTAGCCATATTGATCTAGCTGAAGTGGATGTCCGTCGTGAGCCTGGTACCGAAGGCCTGCTCCGTGAGGCGATTGCGAAAATCAAGGCGGATTATGACTATATCATAATTGACAGTCCTCCTCATCTTGGCTTTCTAACGTGGATGGCTCTTACTGCAGCCCACCTAGTCTACATCCCAGTAAGAACCGAGCCTTACGATGTAATGGGCGTAAATCTAATCTTGGATACGATTGCCAAAGTTAATCGCCGTTCGAACCCAAGACTGCGCGTCGGCGGTGTGATTCCAACACAATTTTCAGCTACCCAGTATGTCGATGTTGGTATCGTAAATCATTTGATTTCGGCTCTAGCTGGGAGAGCTGAAATCCTTGAGCCTGTTCCAAACAGTACCGCATACAGTAATGCCGCGTGGGAATCAAAAATACCGGCAGAAGTTGCCCCCCGTAACCCAGCTGTGCAGCCTTATATTCGCCTAGCTGAAGCCATTTCCACAAAGAGACAGCCCATTATTGCGGCACAAATTATCGAACAGCTTGGTAACGTAGGAGAAGGTAATGGCTAAATTTAAACCCAGATCGTCGCCTTTTCTTGACAGGCAGGCTGCGGCGACAAAAACTTTAGCAACACCGTTCCTGCGCGACAGTCAGTTTAAACATACTTTTGAAGCTACAGTAGCGGATATCCAGCCAGATCCGCAGCAGTCGCGAAAGATATTTGACGACGACGAAATTGTCGAACTTGCTCGATCGATAGACTCACGCGGCCTGCTTCAACCAATACTTGTTCGTCAGGATGATAGCCGGCCGAATGGTTGGATAATTGTGGCAGGCGAGCGACGCTGGCGTGCAGTTTCGACGCTCGGCTGGGAGTATATTCCAGCAATAGAATATGATGGAGACTATGTTAGCGCCAATTTAGTGGAAAATCTGTTGCGTGAAGATCTGTCTCCGGTAGAGGAGGCGCGAGGCGTTCAAAAGCTAATTTCCCACAATGGATGGTCACAAAGTGAAGCGGGGCGACAACTATGCATTCCCCAGTCTCGGGTAAATAAGCTCATTCATATACTTGATCTTCCACACGATTTCCTAGCGAAGGCTGCTGAAAAAAAATACCACTCAACACGTTGGTCGCGATTTCTCGTGAAACCCAACCTCTGGTTCGGGATGAGATGATGGCTAAAGCACTTGAGGGTGGCCTAACTGTTCTCGGCGCGCATGCGGCAAGGACAGAAAAAAAGACACGCAATCAAGTGAGCGATGAGGATAAATTTTCGAAAAGCTACGTTAATACAGCTCAGAAATTTATAAAGAATATCAACATTCTAAAGGAAAGGTCGCGCCCCCTGACTGACGAAGAAATTAAACTACTCCATCAGAGCATGGACGCGATTAATGATATTCTAGCAAAGGTGGGGAAGTAGTTTTCCCATCTATTTATGTCACGTGACATAGCTCAGATATCGAGGTCTATGTCACGTGACATAGTATCGGGCTAGTTACCTATGTCACGTGGCATAGGTAACTAGCCCGATGGCTTAACAATAAAATATCCCCAAAAAATAAAACCCCGACCAGCCCTGAGCGTCCCGCGCAAAGGGTGGGTCGGTCTGTCTGACGCCAGCCCGATCCCGGCGCAGGCGCCGCCTTTGCCCGCGCCACCCAGGCCCGGTTCCGGAGGCAGCATGCAGAAGAAAATCTGACGCAACACAGCGCTCAGTCCCCTTCCCTGCCGTTGTCCATCCTCCCCGAACGCCGCCTCGTCCCGGACGCAGGCGGCGTTCGGCGTTTGTCCGGAGCCTTTCATGTCCCTGTTCGATGATCAGCTCAGCCTGTTCTCTTCCTCTTCCCTCAGCGGTGCCGCAGACCTGTTCTGGGGTGAGCTTGAAGGCGAAGACAGCCCCCTCCCCTCCCCCATCGCAGAAACCCCGCTGGTCATCCCCCAGACCGATTTCCGGCTCAAGGAAACCCGTGGCCTTGCCAACAGCTGGAAAGACCGCGCGCGGGACAATATTGCGGCCATTAAGCTCCTGGGAACGCTCGAAGCCGAAGACCGTAATGCAACCCCCGACGAGCAGGCTGTGCTGAGCCGGTTTATTGGCTTTGGGGCGGGTGAATTGGCCAACGCTCTCTTTCCCCGTGCCGGTGAGCCTTACCGCGCAGGATGGGACAGCATCGGCCATGCTCTGGAGGCGGCCTGCAGTGAGACGGACCATGCCGCCCTCGCCCGCTCCACCCAGTATGCCCATTACACGCCGGAATATATCGTCACCGCCGTCTGGGACATGCTCATGAAGCGTGGCTTCCAAGGCGGGTCCGTTCTGGAACCCGGCTGTGGTGTTGGCCAGTTCATCGCCCTCAGGCCCGAGCGTCTCGAAGGCCTGATCGCCTTTACCGGCATTGAAGTCGATGGAATTGCCGCACGGATTGCCCGCAAGCTGTTCCCCAAACAGTGGATCAGGAACGAAGACTTCACGAAGGCAACGCTGGCAACCACCTATGATCTGGCGATTGGCAATCCGCCCTTCTCCAACCGTCTGGTCAACGCGGTGGATCATCGTGAGCTGCGAGGGTTCAGTCTTCATGACTGGTTTATCGCCCGCTCAGTTGGTGCCCTGCGTCCGGGCGGCTTCGCAGCGTTCGTCACGTCACGTCATACGCTGGATAAAACCGACCCGAAGGCACGTCAGCATATCGCCGAAGAGGCTGACCTGCTGGGGGCGGTGCGTCTGCCCGCAGGAGCAATGCGTGCGGATGCCGGCACCGAGGTCGTGCTCGATCTGCTTGTGTTCCGCAAACGCATGATCGGTGAGATGCCCGGCGATCAGACCTGGCTGGAAACAGCTCCCGTACCCGACAGTGATGAAGGGTGCGGCCCGCTGCGGATCAACCGCTATTTCCTAGACAATTCCGCTCAGGTTCTGGGGCGGCATGGTTGGGCAAGCAGCCAGTTCGGTCTGGATTACTGCTGCCTGCCGGTGGCGGGCATGGACCTTCAGACTGCTCTACCGGAAGCGCTGGCCTACATCGCCCCCGAGACCCGGTTTCTGCTGCCCGTAGAGCAGCGCATTACGCGGCCAGAACTGGATGGCCTGCGCGTTGGCACCGCGGCGTCAGGCGCTGACCTGAAGGAAGGCAGCTACTATCTGCACAACCGCATCCTGCATCAGATCATAGGTGGCACAGGTCAGGAGGTGCCCATCCGCAAGGGGGACCAGAAAGAAGGCCTCTTCCAGAAACACGCACGCATCATTGAAGCCCTGATCCCGGTGCGGGATGCAGCCAAAGCCGTGTTGCGCGCCCAGATGGACAACCAGCCGTTCGGGCGGCACCAGCATCGCCTCCGGCAGACCTGGCAGAGCTTTACGCGTCAGTTCGGGCCGATCAATCTGACCAACACGACCGTCAGGGTGAACCCGACCACGGGCGAAGAAACCGAAAGCCGCCGCCGGCCCAACCTCCAGCCGTTCTATGATGATCCCGATGTCTGGCTGGTCTCTTCCATTGAAGAGTATGACGAGGCCACCCAGACAGCCCGGCCTGGGCCGCTGTTTACCGAGCGTGTCATCCATGCGCCGGTCGAGCCCGAAATCCACTCCGCTCATGACGCGCTGGCGGTCTGCCTGCATGACGTGGCGCGTGTCGATCTGCCCCTGATCGCCGAGCTGACGGGTTGCACCGTAGAGGCAGCCCTGAACGAGCTGGGTGAGGCCGTCTATCTCGATCCCGAGGCCTCGTGCCCGGGGTGCGATGTGTGGGTGGCGGCGGACGAGCTGCTCTCAGGGGCCGTGCGCACCAAACTTGCGGCAGCCCGTGACGCAGCACAGAACGATCCGCGTTTTGCCCGCACGGCGGCAGCGCTGGAACGGGCCCAGCCCGAGGATCTGAGGCCATCCGACATTACGGCCCGCCTGGGTGCGCCCTGGTTGCCAGTGAGCGACATCATGGCCTTCACCCGCGAGGTGTTGGGGGTTGAGGCTGTCATCCACCATACCGCCGAGGTGGCCTGCTGGAGTGTCGAGAAACGTGCTTTTCTGGGGCGGGCCGAAGCGACGTCAGTCTGGGGAACGGTACGCCGCCACGCTGGTGAACTGCTCGAAGACGCGCTCACACAGGCCTCTCCAAAAATCTGGGACACGATCAGGGATTCAAACGGCAACGACAGCCGGGTGCTGAACACGCAGGAAACCGAAGCAGCGAAGGAAAAGCTGGCCGCTATCCGTCAGGCGTTCCAGAACTGGGTCTGGCAGGATGCCGAGCGGGCTGACCGGCTGGTGCGGCTGTATAACGATACCTACAACAATCTGGTGCCACGCACCTTCAACGGCGATCATCTGCGTCTGCCCGGTGCAAGCACTGTCATCACCCTGCGCGAACATCAGAAGCGGGTGATCTGGCGGATCATTGCCGCGGGTAGCACCTACATCGCTCATGCCGTGGGGTCGGGCAAAACTTTCTCCATGTGTGCCGCCGTCATGGAGCAGAAGCGACTGGGGCTGATCAGCAAGGCAATGATCGTTGTGCCCGGGCATTGTCTGGCCCAGATGGCCCGTGAGTTTCTCATGCTCTATCCGACTGCCAAAATCCTTGTCGCCGATGAGACGAATTTCGCGAAGGCCAAACGCCAGCGGTTTCTGGCCCGCGCGGCCACGGGGAACTGGGATGCGATCATCATCACCCATGACCCGTTTTTCAGGCCCGCAAGCTCCGGCGTTCAGGCCGGAGATAGGGCCGTTCCGGCGTTTCAGTCAGGTGTTCTTTGCTGTTCGATATACTGCCGGATGATAGAAAGCGGCGCGCCACCACAGGACGCTGCAAAATAACTGGGCGACCAGAGAACTCCGCGCCAATAGCGGCTCGTCAGCGTTGGATGCATCTGCCGCAACCTGCGGCTAGAGACCCCTTTGAGGCTGTTCACGAGAACCGACAAAGCCACCTTAGGCGGATAGTGCACAAGAAGATGCACGTGATCATCCTCCCCGTCGAATTCTACCAGATGGGTTTCGAAGTCTGTGCAAACTTTTTCGAAGACAATTTGCATATCCTTCAGGATCGCGGCGGTGAAGACACGGCGGCGATATTTTGTTACGAAGACCAAATGGGCATGAAGCGCAAAAACACAGTGTCTTCCACGCCTATAATCGTTGTCATCAGCCATAGACTGATGTTATCTTTTAGAGATGATCCAGCGCAAGGCCAACATCTACCGGCTCTACCCGGATGCGGAGCAGAGGCTTGCGCTGGCCCGGATCGCCGGAGCATGTCGCGCGGTCTACAATCTCGCGCTGGAACAGAGGCGGGATTGGTGGCAGCGCCATAAGGATAGAACCGGCAAATCAATTTCGTTTGCCGGTCAATGTCGTGAACTCACCGATCTGCGCCGCGATGTGGACTGGTTGCGCGAAGCGCCGATCCACCCGCTACAACAGGCCCTGCGTGATCTCGACCGCGCCTATCAGAGCTTCTTCTCCGGGCGGTCTGGCTATCCATCGCCCCGTCGAAAGGGCCAGCACGACAGTTTCCGTTTTCCCGATCCGGCCTCGCTGCGTGTAGAGCGGACCGGAAAGAAGACCGGGCGCATCAAGCTCCCCAAACTCGGATGGGTTGCTTTCCGGGGCTGGTATGCTCTGCCCGGTATGATCCGCAACATCACCCTGTCCCGGCGGGCCGGGCAGTGGTTCGCGTCTGTCCAGTGGGAGCGCGAAGTAGAAGGGCCCGTCCCGTCTGGCTTGCCAGCAGTCGGGATCGACATGGGCGTGGCCGTGTTCGCCGCCATGAGTGATGGCGAGACCGTCGCGCCGGGGAACTTCGGCAAAAAGACCCTGCGTGCGCTTCGCAAGGCACAACGGGCCGTCTCCCGCAAAAAGAAGGGCAGCGCCAACAGGCGCAAAGCCGTGCGGCGGGTGCAGACCCTGCACGACCGCGTAGCCAATGCTCGCAAGGATTTCCTCCACAAACTCAGTACGACCATCGCCAAGAACCACGGCACGGTCGTTGTGGAGGCATTGCAGGTGCGGAACATGTCCGTATCCGCCAAAGGCACGGCAGAACAGCCGGGCCGCAATGTCCGGCAGAAGGCCGGGCTCAACCGCAGCATCCTCGATCAGGGCTGGCGAATGTTCCGCACCCTGCTGGAATACAAGCTGGAAGAACGTGGCGGCAGGCTCATTGAGGTGCCAGCCGCCTACACTAGCCAGACCTGTTCGGGCTGCGGGCGTGTGGACCCGGCCAGTAGAGCCAGTCAGGCACGTTTCGTCTGCACTACCTGCGGACACACTGAAAACGCGGACATCAACGCCGCAAAGAACATCCTACGGCGGGCGGACTGCCCGTTGAAGCCTGTGGAGGGACACCGCATCAGGCGGCCCGTTGAAGCAGGAAGCATCAGGAGGGCAGCTTAATGCACGCCTACACTGGAACCATCGGCCTTCAGGCCGGTGAGCAGGTCAGCAGTATGGAGTTTTTTATGTGCGCTGAAACCGTGGATCCTGGTGTGTCCAAAACTGCTGAACGACCGGACCAAACGCCCGCAGCTCGACAGCCGCGCCTGCAAACTACGCTAGCCGCTCTGTTGGCAGAGCATCTGAACCGCCGTGCAGCCCAGACTTTGCAGGATCGTGCTCCAGACGAGTAGGCTTATCTGCGCACTGGAATCTTCTTGCCCGACAAGCGGTATGCTAATCGACGTGTTCAACCACTTAGAGGGATTTTCCCGTGTCGATTATGCCCAAACTGGCCGTTGTCCTGCTTTCCACCGGCCTGCTCGTGTCGGCCGCACAGGCCCAGACGATGTCGCCTGCCGAACTGGATCGGCTTTCAGCCCAACGGCAGGCCGAAATCGGTTCACGCGACTGGGGCGCGCCTGTGGCAGCAGCTCCCGAAGCGCCGCCCGTACCCCTGAAGGATCCCGCCACCTGCATGTCGCCCCGGACTGAGTTCGAAACCCTCTATGCCGGGCCGAGCAAACATGCGAAAAAAATCGGTGTCGCGTTGCCCCAGCTGGCCGTAACGACGACCACATCGGGCGAGTGGACGCGGATCATCCGAGGGCAGGGCCGTTACGCCTGGATCCCGACAGCGGACGTTCTGCCATGGCATTCGACAACCGCCACCGCAGGCACACGCTGCACTGTCGCAGGCATCCGCCCGTCAGACGGTGTTGTCGTGTTTTCTTATCCGGGAGCGTGATCTGCGCCAGGAGAACATAAGCCAGCAGAGCAGATTGATGATGACTCTTAGGGCTGCTACGCTTATTGTTGTTTCATGAAGACTGACACCCGACAGGCAGTTCTTGAGGCAATCAAGAAACAGACCAATGCCAATATCAAAAGCAAAGCCACCGCCCGTGCGGCTCTGCAGCGTATGGGTATTGTCGATCGCAAGGGCAATATTACCAAGGAATATACACGGGATCCCCGATCCGATGGTATGATGCGGGCGTGACGCATTGACTGCTCTGCATACGTCTTTTGTTCTCGGGTATCATGGATGTTCCGAAAAGGTGGGCCGTAGTCTCATCTTGCGGCAGCAACAGCCGATCAAGTCGGAAACAGCTTATGACTGGCTGGGGCCGGGGTTTTATCTCTGGGAGTCAGACCCACAACGGGCTTATGAATGGGCGGAACAGAAGAAAAAGCGTGACCCGACCTTCAAGCCTTTCGTTGTTGGTGTCGTGCTCGATCTTGGCAACTGTCTTGATTTAACGAACCGCGAGGATCTCGCTCTCCTTCAAGTAGCCTATGACGGTTTGAAGGCGACTCTTGATGTCCAAGGCACTCCCCTTCCTGAAAATCGTGACGCCAGTTTCGATTCCAACAACGACAAATTGTTCCGCAATCTGGATTGCGCCGTTATCCGCTATCTGCACGCCTCGTTAGACACAGGCTCTCCGCTACCCGCCGCTTACGACACGGTTAGAGGTCTTTTTCAGGAAGGCGCGCCACTATACCCGGGTAGCGGGTTTCGATCCAAAACACACACACAGATAGCAGTTTGCAATCTGGATTGTATCAAGGGTTTCTTTATCCCGCCGCTATAGGCCAAAAGTTCTGGTACAGACTGCGCCTGAAGGTTGAAAACTGGCTGGAGGCACGACCTCGTGCCAGAGCGCGACAAGTCTGACGCTCCAGCGCGACGACGATGTCGCCTGCCGAACTGGATCGGCTTTCAGCCCAACGGCAGGCCGAAATCGGTTCACGCGACTGGGGGGCGCCTGTGGCAGCAGCTCCCGAAGCGCCGCCCTTACCCCTGAAGGATCCCGCCACCTGCATGTCGCCCCGGACTGAGTTCGAAACCCTCTATGCCGGGCCGAGCAAACACGCGAAAAAAATCGGTGTCGCGTTGCCCCAGCTGGCCGTAACGACGACAACATCGGGCGAGTGGACGCGGATCATCCGAGGGCAGGGCCGTTACGCCTGGATCCCGACGGCGGACGTTCTGCCATGGCATTCGACAACCGTCACCGCAGGCACACGCTGCACTGTCGCAGGCATCCGCCCCTCAGATGGCATGGTGGTGTTCTCTTATCAGCAGTGAGCAACGCATCTGCAATAACACTTGAACATGCCCTAGAGGGCATATATGGTGAGGTTTATGGCGTGGCTGGTCGAACACACAAACGAGTTCGAACTCTGGTTTGACTCACTGTCCAGCAGCGAGCAGGAGGACGTTTATGCGTCCGGCCTTCTTCTGGAGCAACGCGGTCCCAACCTTAGACACCCTATGTCGTCTGGCATAAAGGGCTCGCGACACAGTCACATGCGTGAATTAAGGGTTCAGAGCGGAGGAAAGCCACTTCGTATCTTTTATGCCTTTGATCCACGTCGCGCTGCGATATTGCTTATCGGCGGCGACAAGACTGGTCACGACCGCTTTTACGTCAATCTGGTGCCGGTGGCGGACGACTTGTACGACATGCACCTACAGGAACTGGAACAGGAGAAGCGACATGGCAAACCGTAAGTCACTGGCGTCTCTGGCGGAAAAGCTGTCCCCAGAGGCCCGCGAAAGAGCCGTCCTGAAGGCACGCGCCATGTCGGACGCCATGGATCTGGCAGAACTGCGGCGTGCTCAAGTGATGTCGCAGAAGCAGATCGCAGCACTCCTTGGGATAAATCAGGCATCTGTTGCAAAAATGGAAAAGCGTACCGACATGTATATCAGCACGCTCCGCAGCTACATTGAAGCGATGGGCGGAGAACTGCAGATTGTCGCGAAATTTCCAGCACATGCCGTTCCAATCAGAAGCTTCTCTGCGATTGCTACGGAGCCGGATACATATTCTGCCTGACTCGGCTTTCAGGTCCGCAGGCCCCGGCGTTCAGGCCGGAGATAGGGCCGTTCCAATTTGTTCTGGAAACTTTGGTCCGGTACATATACAATATGGCATATACAAGGAGACGCCTCCATGACAATGCCATCCCCTTCTACATCCCGCCCAAGGGAAGTCCGGTTATTCCGTAACAACCGCAGTCAGGCGGTACGAATTCCTGTTGAGTTTGAGCTGCCAGGAGACCGGGCACTGATCCGGCGTGAAGGCAACCGGCTTATTATCGAGCCGACCGAACGACCGACAACGATGGCCGGGCTTCTGGCTCTATGGAAATCCGAAGAACCACTGGGACCAGATGACCAGTTCCCTGCTATCGAAGATCAGACTGCCAGTCCGGAGGATATCCTTTGAGCGGATACCTTCTGGATACGAACATCATCAGTGATCTGATTCGTAATCCTGCCGGACTTGCCTCGTGTCGCATTGCAAAAGAAAACCCGAAGACGCTCTTCACCAGCGTAATTGTCGCAGCTGAACTACGTTATGGCTGCGCAAAGAAAGGGTCTGCGAGACTGCTGGAACGGGTCGAGAGCGTTCTGAGCATTATCCCGGTCCTGGCGCTGGATGTACCTGCTGATGGCGAATATGGAGGCATCCGGGCCGAGCTGGAAGCGGCAGGGCAACCAATCGGCCTGAACGATCTACTGATTGCTGCCCACGCCTATACCCTCAACCTCACTTTGGTCACGGATAACACCCGTGAGTTCTGTCGCATCAGGGGGCTGAAGGTTGAAAACTGGCTGGAAGCACGGCCTCGCGCCAGAGCGCGACAAGTCTGAGGCTCCAGCGCGACGCAGTGCTCCCTAACGGGGCCAGAGATTGCTTCCCCGTGCGATGAACGTTCCGAACCGCCCGATGCCTCCGGTTCGGAGCATCCAGTTCGAGAAGCTGAGTCTGATAAACTCGGCCAGCAGCACCAGCAGGATAACCCCGAATTGCAGACTGGTGACACTGACCAGCCTTGTCCCCTGGTGAACACACGACCAGATCCACACGCACAGAGTGCCCACAAACAGGAGCAGGCAGAACCGCCCGTTGCGCCGTGTGGACACCAGCGCCCTGATAGTCGCCGGGTCCATAACGGGAGCAAGAGCCGTGTCGATGGCTGACGCTTCGATGAAGGCTTTCCGGTCGCGCAGATACTGTCGCGACAGGTTAAAGGTGCGCACGGCCCTCACGAATGGCAGGTAAAGCGGAAAGATCAGCCACTTCCCCACTCTTAGAATGGGGCGTGTGGATCTCCTCACCGTCCCAGTTCCCGTATCAGTTGTTCAACATCCCGTGGCAATCCCTCAGTCACATGCGAGGCACCCGTCTTGTCGCGCCAGATGAATGTCGGTGTCCCGCGAACACCGATGGCATTGGCGACGGCCATATTCTGCTGCAAATGAAGAGCGGCCTCGTCTGTGCGGGGCATGTCGTCTGCGACGTGATGCAGGTCGACGATCTTCTGCCATGTCGCCTGCATCTCGTATGGCACTGCTGACAACAGCGCTGTGGCGGCCGGGGTGCTGGCATTGCCGTTTTCGTGATCATTGATCGCGATCGGCAGCAGAGCCAGCTGGATCTGGCCACGTGCGACAAAAGGTTCCAGCGTATTGAGTGCGCGGATTGACCAGGGGCAGAGCGGGTCGATCACCATAGTCAGGCGCGGTAGCCCGTCCCGTCCTTCCAGCCCGATATTGGCCTGAGCGACGTGCTTCACCTGCTCGGGAGATAATATTCTCCCATCGACCGATGTACCGTTCTGCCCGGCCGCCGTTTTTGCCGCGGTGATGGTCACGGTAGGGATCGCTCCCTTGATCGGGGCAATGGTATCACGCGTGACGTTGTGCCCGTCCTGCTCCCACAGGACACCGCCAATCAGCGCCTGCCCATCCGGGGTCAGGTAGAAGACCCGGAAGATGTCGCCATTGACGGCATACACACCCTGAAGGCCATGATTCATGACGTGGTTACCGATCTCATAGACTTTCGCACCTGTACTGGTGATGCGTCGGAGTGCAGGGCTTGCTGCAATTTCTTCGGCCGGGATGAGCCGTGGCGTAGGCACGGTCGGCGTGGGGCGCAGGACAGGGCCAGCGTCAGGGGTGCCTGATGGGACAGGCAACGGGGGTGTCACTTCCACAGGGGGCAGGGTTGGGCATTGCTGCGCCTGCGCCAGTGTTGAAAGGACCACAAGGGTTGTAGCCGCCAGAAGAGCGTTTCGGGAATGTCGCATTGGGGTCTCCTTCTCTCCCCATGATGCGCCAGAGCGTTGTGACGCTCTTTGGAACAAAAGACGAACGCAGAGCGTCACAACGGTCTGCGACATACTGGGGGAAGACCAACAAGGCAAAGGAGCCGCCCCGTGTCGCTCAGATCTACGCTTACCCTCACCCTGCTGGCAGGTGGCCTGCTGGCAGGGCCAGCCTACGCTCAGGATGTGTCGCCTGCCGAACTCGACCGACTGGCTGCTGAACGGCAGGAAGCCATCGGCCCGCGCGACTGGGGACCGCCTGTCGACGCCGCACCTGAGGCGCAGCTGATGCCGCTTGGCGGGCACGTGACGTGCATGTCGCCCCGTATGGCGTTTGAACCGGTCTATGCCGGACCTGGGAGCAATACGAGACAGGTTGGTGTCGCCCCACCCCAGCTTGCGGTTACCACGACGACTTCAGGCGGTTGGACCCGCATCCTGCGCGCGTATGGGAAGGCCGCATGGATACCGACCGAGGATCTACAGCCCTGGACATCCACGACAGCCTCTGCGGGCACACACTGCATCGTGGCCGGGATGAGACCATCTGACGGCATGATTCTCTTCTCATATCCTGGCGCATGACGCGCCCCCTCTCTCTGGCCCGCTGGAGCGGGCTAGGCATGCTGGCTGTATGTATCGTCGCGCGGCCGAGTATTGCGCAGGTGGCCACCCAGATCGTGCCGAGCATCGAGGAGACTGGTGCACCGACCTTCGTCTTTCCAGGTGCGCAGACGTCTTCCTCATCAGGGTCAGGCGCATCGGGGAGCGCGGCGCGTTACTCGGGTGCGTGGGGCAGCAGTGATGCGATGTCCAAACTGCTGTCGCAATCCTATGGCGCCGATGCTGTTGCTGCAGCCAAAGCTGCCGGGATCAATCCCGATACGCTCGCAGCTTACGCTCAGATCGAAAGTCATTTCCAGAATACCGGCAACAGTTCTTCATCGGCCACGGGGGTCTGGCAGATCACCAATGGCACATGGAATGACTACGCATCCAAGCTTGGGCTGAGTAGTGCTGACCGGAATGATCCGACGGCGCAGGCGAAAGTCGCCAGTGCCATCATCAGTTCCTATGCCAGCGCTGTTTCCAAATCCACCGGAACACCCGCAACCTCGGCGCAGGTCTACGCCGCCTATATGTTCGGACCGTCGGCCGGTTCAAAGATCGCGGCAGCGACCAGCAGCACACCTCTGAGCAGTCTCGTGTCGCGTTCCTCGCTGGCTGCCAACAACATGAGCGGCTGGACAGTGGGACAATACCTCTCAACCGTCTCGACCCGCATGGGCAGCGGTGCATCCGAAACGGTCACGGGATGAGAACAAAAGCGGAAAAGTTGCGCAATTTTGGACACAAAATCAGTGAAAAAACAGTGTCTTACACGTGGTTTTTTCACTTTTTGATCTTGTCTGGAAACATGTACACGGGCAGGTTGAGCGGCAGACCGGACACGCGGCTGATTGCGAGTCCGTGCCACCCCATTCGAGGCCCACCAATGACGTAGCCACAAAAAGGAAAACCCTGCCTCTCCCGGTCGGCAAACCGGAAAAGCCAGGGCACCTGTAACGAACCATAAGCTATAGGGGAAAAGTAATTGCCCTTTCCCTATAGCCAGCTTCCGCTCGAAACGCAAGCAAATTGCGAACGGGGAAGGTTTGTCCAGATGCCTGTGCCGAGAGATCTGTCATGACCCATAGCACTGGAACTTTTGAGCTGTGCCCCAGACACACACTGATGACCTCTGCCCGATCCGCAGACGGGGAAAACGCACCCTCACACCCGCCATGCTCAAGGCGCGTGATGAACTGCTCGGCGTCCCCCCGGACTATCCGGATAAATACGCCGTCCTGAATACGATCAGGGCTTTGCCCCGCACCTTTCCATTGACGCGCAGCGCACGGGGTTTGCTGGAACGGATGATCGAGAAAACCCGGCCGGAGAGCTGGGAAACGCTATCGACCCCTTTTATCTACGCCCATAACGCGACACTGATGTCCTGGACGGGGTTGTCGCTTACGACTTTGAGGCGGGCGGTCAGAGAGTTGGCTGAGGCCGGGATGATCGTGCCCTGTGACGGCCGGAACGGACAGCGAGGGCGGCGCTGGCAGGGGCAGGAAGGCATGTCGCAGGTTGGATTCAGTCTGGCGTCCCTGCGCTATCGGTGGCCGGACCTGCAGGCCCAACTCGAGATTGGTAGGCGACAACGCGCGGAAGTGGCATTTCTGCGTGAAGCCATTGCTGATCTGAATGAGCAGGTGCGCGTGGCGGCCGAGCTGCGGAACGATGAGGCAACCGCCATGGAAGCCGCACGGATCATGCGGCTCCGTCGCGGCACGGACCTGATTGATACGCTGGCCAGCTATCACGACATCATGAAAGCGCTCTGGGCGCGTGTGAAACCTGTGGAAAAGCCTGCGGAAAACCGTGTCGACAGGTCGCCAGATTCTGTCTGGTGTACCCCTGAAATGGCACCCATGGATGCTCAATCTGGCACCCACTATACAGAAAGAAATAACAAAAAACCTAAAGAGGTTGTTGTAGTAGCGCCCGAGCGGCGCAATCGCATTGAGACAATGCGGCGTGAAGGGCAGGTGTCTCAACGTGAACCATCCGAGGGGCTGGAAGCAACCATTCTGCGGGGCTTCCCGGGCACCAGCACGTTCTTTCTGACGGTGTGTCCTGCCTTGCGGGATCTGTGTGGCTCAGCCTCGCCCGACCGTGCCCAGCTGACCGACGCCGCTGAACTGCTTTCCGGCCAGATCGGCATTGGCTACCACTCGTGGAAAACCGGCTGCATCGCTCTGGGGCGGTTTGAAGCTGCTGTAGCGGTCATCGTCATGGCGACACGTAAGGACCAGGGCGAACAGATCCGTCACCCCGATGCGTATTTCCGGGCCCTGGTCGAACGTGGGGTGCGGGGAACACTTCACCTCGACCGCAGCCTTTACGCCCTGAAGGACATACTGGCACAGGATGTGTCGCAAATCCCAGAACGTGCGACAGGCCGGGTGAAAACAGCGTCACAACCGGTGCGGATACAATGAGGGAAAGAGCCGGATGGTTCGGCTCAACAGAAAGGATTTACCTCATGGTTCGCAAACCCGCAGGCACATATATGGCACCTGATGGTCGAAATATCCGGGCGTTGAACGTGCGGTTATGGGGGCGCAGGACGATGCCGGCTCTTGGTCTGCTGGCCTGCTTTCTCAGTTCGACGGTTTGCGCGGAAAATATCCACTCTTATCAGCGCATCGCTCGTGCGACAGACACCAGTAATGTCCGGTCTACGGACGGTCATATTTCAGAACGGCCCCTGAACGGCAAAGACGTGATCACCATGACGGCGCAGGGGATGCAGCTTCTGGGTCTAACAAATAAAGAGGTGGATGGAGCATCCATAGTGCTTCCCCGCTCTCAGGTTTTAGAGTTTCATGGTTATGTGAAAATAGACGGCGAGAAAGTAGTTTTCCTGCATAAAGGGGAAAACATTACCTACCTTTCCAAAGTGATTCACACGAAAGACAAGAAAACGGGCCTTACCCATATTGACCTCGTGCCTGGCACGATCGAGACAGGTATCCTTGGCACCACCACTGCCACACGCCTTCCCAACGATGGCGTGAAAATTGATGTCATGGTATCGGACGTTAAATTGGTCGATATGCCAGACTGCAATGACGCACAGTGTCCAATAACGGTTGGTCGTGAAGCACGCCGTACGGTGATATTGTCTCCCGATCATGCAGAAACTGTTGATCTTCAACTTGGTGACAACACCGACCTGTCGATCAGGCTTATCTTTTCCCGGCAGCGACTCCCAGCGCAGGTAAAGCAGGCAGTGTCTGGTCCGTCCGGTCACCGGGCGTGACATAAGTTTGCGGCGCTCCCCCTTAATGACATCCTGCACGACTGACGTGGATTAAACACCTAAGCGCACACTTTGGAGCTCTATGAACTGCGATCCAGTCGATCTCGCAAATGACTGCGAGCATCTTTCTGCCCCTACTGGGAAAGTGGGCAGACCGCATGCTGTCTGCTGCCATTGAAGAATTTGGCGGCGACCCTGACCATGAAAGTCTCTGACATGCCAAACCATCACCTCAATCCCTTTGCTGTTTGGCCTTGAACCGATGGACATTTTTTACAACCCGTATGAGCTGATACAGTTCCAAATCGCACTCATGATCGTGGGTCTGGTGTCGTGCTGTGTCCTCGGTTTTCTTGTGTCCAACAGAAGAATCAGGCTAGGACTCACACTACTGTCATGGGCGTGTCTTGCGCTTTTCTATGCGGCGCAAGCACCGTCTGGTACACCATTCCTCCAGTAGTGGTGACTGGCGGCAGTATTTTCCCGAGACGACCCTAGCAGGGTGCCTTTCAAAAACCATGGAATCCTGCCACAGACCCTGCCTTCTGCTTACGCGCTTTGCGCCAGATGTTCAGGGAATATTTCCACTTATGTCCACCAACGCCGACCAGCCAACCCCCGATGAACTCAAACGGATGACGGCCACGATCGTTAAGGGCTTCCTTGCCGGGAACCCGATGGATTTGAAAAAACTCCCTGCTCTGATCAAGCTGGTTTATAGGTCTCTGGAAGAAGCACACATCCCGGTGGAGGAACCAGAACCGGAAATTCCGGCCGTGCCAATCGAAGAATCCGTTTTCCATAATTATATTATCTGTCTTGAAGATGGCCGGCACATGAAGCTTCTGAAGAGCCATCTCAGGCGCATATACAACATGACACCCGACGAATACCGGGAAAAATGGGGACTGCCACCGGATTATCCTATGGTCCCCAAAGCCTATTCTGAGAAATGCGCGGCTAATGAGTACAAACGGAAGCACGGACGCAAAATGCCTGTCCGGCGCAAGAAGGACCCGAATCAGGCTCCTATGCTGAAAGGTGTACTACCCAAATCCAACCGAAAACGTAAACGTCCCGACTGAGGTTTTAGCGAAAATCCCGTGAACTGATCGCAATGTCGCGTCCACTTCCGTTGCTAAGGCGGGAGAGCATTGGCTGGAGATCCTCGACAAAGCGCACGACCAGATGGGTCACATCACCTTCGCGCTGGAGGCGCGCGTAAGCCGCGATGAAGCCCGATCCAACAATAATGGCCCGTTGCGCTGTCACGCGATCTTTCCACAAAACCAGATTGGCCGTGCCGGTTTCATCTTCAATCGTCATGAACATGACCCCGTTCGCGGTAGAGGGCCTCTGGCGCATCAGCACCAGACCGGCTACCCGCACGAACGCGCCATCACGGACCTGTGGCAGATCCGCAATGGGGGTAATCTCCTGGCGGGCAAGCGTGTCGCGCAGAAAGCTGAGTGGATGGGCGCGCAGGCTCAGTCCTGTTGCATGGTAATCTTCCACCACGGCGCTGCCTGCCGAGATTTCGGGCAATTGCGGGTCAGGCTCCCAGAGTTCGGGGGTCGGTGCGTTCCGCCCGCGATCGGCCGCTTCGAAAAGAGGTAGCGGGGCTGCGCCAAAACCCTTGAGCGTCCACAAGGCCTGTCGCCTGTCCGCCCCCAGTGCGCGAAAGGCATCCGCTTCGGCGAGCTTTTCCAGCAAAGATAGCAGTACATCCGAGCGGCGCCAGACATCATCCAGACTGTCATACCCCGCCCCACGGGCGAGGATCAGCCGGGCTATTGCATCACACGATAGGCCCGACACCAGTCGGAAACCCAGACGCACAGCCTGCCGCGCTCCATTGCGTCCTGTCTCCAACGTGCAGTCCCAGCGTGAGGCATTGATGCAGACCGGCCGGACTTCCACCCCATGTTCGCGCGCGTCGCGTACAATCTGGGCCGGGGCATAAAACCCCATGGGCTGGCTGTTGAGCAGGGCAGCACAGAACACATCGGGGTAATGGCATTTCAGCCAGGCCGAGGCGTAGGCAATCAGCGCGAAACTTGCCGCATGGCTTTCGGGGAAACCATACGCTCCGAAGCCTTCCAGTTGTGTCCAAATTCGCGCGGCGAAAGCTGGATCATATCCATTGGCAATCATGCCGCCCAGCAAACGGGCCTTCATATGGTGGACACCACCCGTGGAGCGGAAGGTACCCATGGAGCGCCGGAGCTGGTCTGCTTCCCCACCCGTAAAGCCCGCACAATGTACCGCAACCTGCATGGCCTGCTCCTGAAACAGCGGAATGCCGAGTGTCTTGCCCAGAATACGCTGTAGGGCAGGGCTGGGGCAGTCCGGGGCTTCTTCTCCCGCCCGGCGTCGCAGATAGGGATGGACCATGTCGCCAGTAATGGGACCAGGGCGCACGATGGCAACCTGCACAACCAGATCATAGAAGGTGGCGGGCTTTGTGCGCGGCAGCATGGCCATCTGCGCGCGGCTCTCGATCTGGAACGTCCCCAGCGTATCCGCCCGGGCAATCATCTGGTAGGTCGCGCGGTCCTCAGGCGGGATCGTCGTCATGTCGAGCGTGCGGTGGTAGCGCGCGTGGATGAGCTCGAAACAGCGCCGCAGACAGCCGAGCATGCCAAGGCCCAGCACATCGACCTTCATCATGCGCATCCGGTCGATGTCATCCTTATCCCAGACCAGGGTCTGGCGTTCCGCCATGGCGGCGGGGCGCACGGGCACCAGTTCATCGAGCCGGTCGGCGGTCAGAACGAACCCGCCGGGATGGGTGCCATACTGGCGCGGAAAGCCCACCAGTAGACGGGCAAGTTGCAAGACCATGCCAAGTCGCCTGTCGCCAGCAGACAGGCCGATCTGTGCCAGCCGTTCGGCAAGCAGGGCCTCGTCGTGCAGGACACTGGCCAGATGTTTCGACATCTGGCCCAGAAGGTCCTCTGGCAGACCGAATGCCCTGCCGACTTCCCGCAGCGCCCCTTTAGGCTGGAAACGCATAAGAGTGGCGCACAGGGCCGCATGGGAGCGGCCATAGCGCCGATAGATCCACTGGATGACTTCCTCGCGCCGGTCGGCTTCGAAATCCACATCGATGTCGGGCGGCTCCTGCCGCTCTTCGGAGACAAAGCGTTCGAACAGGAGGCCTGAGCGGACGGGATCAATGGCCGTGATCCCCAGCACGTAACACACGGCAGAATTGGCGGCCGAACCGCGGCCCTGGCATAAGATGCCGCGAGAGCGGGCATAGGCGACAATGGTATTCACCGTCAGGAAATACGGCGCATAGCCAAGACGTTCGATTAGGGCCAGTTCGTGATCGAGCTGCTGGCGGACATCGAGAGGTGTGCCGGTTGGATAGCGATAAGGCACGCCGGCCCTGACGAGGCGGGTTAGAACGGCCTGCGGTGTCTCACCGCTTCCGTCAGTCTCATCAGGATACTGGTAGCACAGATCCTCCAGCGAAAAACGGCAGGTGGCGGCGATCTCCTGGCTGCGGTTCAGCGCGTCCTCATAGCCGGGGAACAGGGCGCGGATCTCGCCCGGGCCGCGCAGGTGGCGGGAGAGATGCCGGGTACGTTCCGCTCCCAGTGTTTCGAGAGTGCGGTGGCAACGAATAGCTGTCATCACATCATGAAGGATCTGGCGGGACGGGTCATGCCACAGCACATCTCCCGTGACGACGGGGAGTACGCCATTTTGGACACAGAGCCGCGCAATCCATGCCAGACGCTCGCTCTCATGCCCCTCGAAACGGCGTGTGAGCGCGACATAGGCCGGGCCGTCGTCTTTCTGTCGGGCCAGTTCTGCTAGTCGCGTCATGTCGGCAGGCAGACGCTGATCATCGGTGGGAAGCAGGATCAGCACCAGATTGCGCCCGTCACGCGCCAGATCCTGCCAGCGGAGCTGGAACGCATCATGTGGACCGCGCCGTGCGCCTAACGTCAGCAATCGACACAGCGACGCCCAGCCCTCCCGATCCCGCGGGTAGGCCAGCAGGGCAGCTCCGTCTTCCAGTCCCAGCCGTGCCCCCGGAATAACGCGGATACCCTGCTCGCAGGCCGCATCGTGGGCACGTACCAGTCCGGCCACCGAATTGTAATCGGTGATGCCCAGTGTCGTGTAGCCCAGTGCTCTGGCCTGCTGCATCAGTTCACCGGGATGGCTGGCCCCGCGCAGGAACGAGAAACAGGTCGCCACCTGCAGTTCGACATAGCCTGCCTCACTCACGGCGGACCTCGGGCGGGTGCGGATGGGCCGAAGCTGTGTGGCTGCCTGTGTCCTGCACACGGCACAGGATAAAGCCACAGCGTTCGAGATGGGCGACTAACCGCTCAGCTACCAGCCGGGCCATCAGCTCGTCCGCATCATGCACCCGGCGGCGACCGTCATGGCATAGCGCGTGCATGAGGGCATCGGCGATGTCGTCTGTGCGGGCCGGACGCAGGCCGGGAAGGTCTGACGGGCGCTGCATCAGAAAAGCCCATGCAGGAACCATAGGGCCTGCCCTTTAGCCAGGCCCGCGCCATTATGGGCAACGAACAGCCAGAAGCGTTCGCCCTCTACCGTTTCGGCCACCCAGTAATCGCGCGTGCAAGCGCCCTGCGGGTCATGCCACCAGTCGCTCCACACCCGCTCTGGGCCGATCAACCCGCGAATGGTATGAGTGGCACGCCTCCAGCGGAAGGCTTTGGGCGCACCGTCAGGCCAGAACTCCGTAACGGTAATGGAAGCTGGCGCTGGGAGTAACCGGGTAGGTCGTGGCCCATGAGGGCCGGATGGGGAGTGGTCCTCCATACTCTGTACGTGCTCACACCCCTTATAAGCCTGTTCGCGTTCGGGAAACTGACTGGCTCCATCGTGCAGGCGCGAGAGGCTTTGAATCCCGACCCGTCCCCCAAGACGCTCAAGGAGGGCAGGCAGGCCTGCGGGATCGGTGGCGGGTGCCAGCCAGTCCCGGTTGGCCGGGGCGTCCAGTGGGGCTGTTTGTGTCGCACTGAGGGTAAAGGCTTCAATTCCGAAGCCAGGTTCGATGGTTTCGATCCGCTCGGCCAGAAGCCGGTTCAGCCGGACAGGATCGGCACTGGCGTTCGACAGTCCGATCTGAAGGCTCTGGAGTGTGCCATCGACCCGCATGCACTGCACCTGCAGGTGGCGCGCGCCGTGCCCCCGTCGGCTCAGGGTATCTGCCAGTTCCGCCACGAGGTTTCCCAGAGCGCGGGCAATGGCTGGGGCCGTGCTGATTGGCTCAACCAGTGTGCCGGAAGCGCGGAAAGCCTGTGGCGCCGTCCGGAAGGAAAGGGGTTCAGGTAGGCGTCCCATCGCCTGATCAAGCCGGTCGGGTAGGGCCTGCCCGAAACGGCGTGCCAGAGGCGCGCGGGGCATATCCAGCAGCTGGCCGACACGTACCAGACCCAGACGGCGCAGGGTCGCCAGTGTCTCAGATTCAAGTCGCAGGCTGGCCAGAGGTAGTTCGCGCAGGACACTCTCCTGCCCCATCGGGGAAATGAGGGTGATGGACCGGTGGCTGCTGCGGGCGACAGCCGCCGCTATGGCTGCTGTATCTGCGATCGCGATCCGGGCCGAATAACCGGCCTTTGCAAGACGGGTCAGCAGGTGTTCAGCCATCTGGTCCTCACCTCCAAAAAGATGGTCACAGCCAGTGGTCTCCACCCACACGCCATCGGCGCCATCGGTGGCCGTGAGGGGCGACAGCCACTGGCACCACAGTGTGAGCGCCTCCAGTGCGGCCTGATCGGCGGCAGGCTGAGCCTGCGCCACGAGCAGCTCCGGTTGCATGGCCCGGGCTTGTGCCAATGGCATCCCGCGGCAGATCCCCAGTCGCAGGGCTATGGGATCGGCTGCTGTCACCAGAAGCCGGCCACGCTCAGGCGCGTAGAGCGCCAGTCCGCTGCGTGAAGGCGATGGCTGCTGTTTCTGGTGTCGCTCGATCGGCCAGAGGGGCAGCCACAGGGAGAGAATACGTCGGGTCATGGCGTGTCGGGGTAATGATCCAGGTGCCGCCGGGTCCACCGCGATGACGCAGTAGTTCGACAGCCCAGCGTTCTGCGCCGGCAACCGGAGAAAGAGAGGGGAGATCGGTGCGCAGTGTTGAGGGGCTGCCCCCGATCCGCCAGCGGGTCATGCTGGCGCTGGCTGGCGGGTCATTCTGAGCCCCTGCCGTGCGACAGAGCAGGAAGCCACTGACGTGGCTTCGACTGGCAGCCAGCACGAGGCGGCGGGACTGGGTGAGCGTAAGCGGTGTACGGATATCTGCGACCAGGGCACAGACCCCGCGTTCGTTCAGCACGTCCTCGCACAAAGCTTCCAGACCGCCCTTGCGGGTGGTGACGCAGAGCAGGCGACCGGGATTAAGGCCGGACTGACGGATGCCCGGGGCGGACAGGTCAGGGTAGTCCTCACTGGCCCAGATCACTGGCCCGGTGGTGCGGGCCAGCACATGAGCGACGAAGGCTGCTGAGCGGGATGAGAAAACACTATCACGTCCGGCACTGAACACTTCATGCACGCAGCCTTGGGTAAGGCCGCCGTCCAGATGCGTGTCGATGGCTGTAAACCCGGTTGGTAGCCGGTCGGCCGACGTGTGCTGGGGGGCTTCCATCCGGCGGATTTTCTCGCGCAGAAGATCCAGCGTATCAGTCTTGTTCTGGTGCATGGGGTCGCTCCTTTACCCCTAATGGCTACAACAGAACAAAAAGAGAACGCAAGCCTTTTTGATGCACGCATATGCCCAGCGCAGCTATCCGTCTGTTCTGGCGGGGAAACTGGAATGGCGAAGCTGTCGTGACTCGCTCAGGGCGGCATCTGGAGGTAAAATGCGATGTCAACGATGAGTAACGCGTGAAACAGCTTACAGACTCTGACACAGAGCGCCGCCTGCAGGCGGTTCAGGACGCGCTGGCCAGTGCCGCCCGGGAAGGGCAGCGGGTTTCTCCAGCGGCAGCCGCAGATCTGGAAGCGTACGTCCGGGGAGAAATCACGACAGACGAAATTCGCCAGCGTGTCATGGCGCGGCTACATGCGGATCCACGCTACAAGGCCGCCACGCGCTCATGATCTGCATCTTCGATACCTACCGATCGGCCGACTTCCATGCATCGAGAGAAACGATCTTGCGCGCGACCAAATCCTGACGGGCATGTCCCGTGTCGTTGCTGGCAAGAGCGGCCGGGCGCGCGGGATTGGCTTTACGGTAGGCATCGAACACCTTGCCAAAAGCCTCCCATGCCCCTGCTATCCAGTGACCCCCATGCCATGCCTGATAGAAAACCCTGCCTGCCGCTTCCCGTCTGGCACGGAAAGCCGGATCATTCAGTCTCTGTTCCACGGTCGTATTCTGTGTGATCTGCTCAATCTGGAACCGCTCATCCTCTGCCTGTGCCAGCAGGTGCAGAAAAGTATCGACCGCTTCCTGCAGGGAAAGCCGTGCCTGTTCCTGAAGTTCGTCTAAATCTGCGAATATCGAAAAATCGAACCCTTTTGCTTCGGTTCGGACGGTACGGGAAGCTTCCCGCCTGAGGGTCTCGGCTTTGCGGGAAAAACGTAGTCCAGCGCCATGGAGTGTTGCGGCGACAGCCTCGGTGTCCGGTGTGAGCTGAAGGACTGTTTCAACCGTCCGCTCCGCCAGTTTTTCACGACCGAGGCGGCGGACTGGAGTAGACAGACCCGCACCGACCTGAACAGGGGTATCTACGCTCATTTCACAGTTCCGACTGCAATCACCGTCAACTCGCAGTTATATTTCGACAGTGGGAACCAGCCTGATGTCATCAGGCTGGATTTTATAGTCCTGAAATCAGCTACCGAGGCCGCCGTGCGATTTCACTGCGGAATTCGACAGGGAATGATGCCAGACCTTATTTCCATTAAAGATGATGGAAAGCTGTTTCTCAGTTCCGTGGGAGCCAGAGGAGAACATGCCATAGTAAGGGATGAAATTTGTCCCGTCCTCTTTAGATTTGGTGAAAGCATATTTCCAAACTTCATGACCACTATCGGTGAAGCTGGTATCCATTGGGTCACCAAATTGAGCGCGAACCTGATCTTTGGTTGTGACGCCGTCCTGAATTTTCTGGTCGACTGTCGCGCCAGTTTCGTTCTTGATGGATTCATTCCCGCTTGAAGCACAGGCTGACAGAGCCAGAAGAGCAGTCAGGCATCCAGCCAGGGTAGTATTTTTCATAAACTTACCTTCAATGCATAATTTCTAATTAAAGATTCCGCAGGCAGAACCACCGCAATTTTATAGCACATATATGGATTTTCTGTGAATAATAAGCTTACTTTTGATAATGTTTTTCGGTCATTGCTGCCCGTCAGTAGCGATATCCCGTGATCAAAAAGCGTCCGATTACCATGACATAGTTTATTTATTCGCGGGCAGCGTGATCGGACGCAAATGATACCCATCGCGTCGCAGTAGAGCCGCTAGTCCATCTGGTCCACCTATATGGGCTGCTCCGATCAAAATAACCGCACCGCCGGATCGTAGATATGGCGCCATATCCCGATACATTAGGCGGGTACGCTTGGTAATTTCGTAATCATACATTTTCTTCTGGCTTGGCGTGACTTTACGCTCTCGGATCCATGCATCCAATTCATCATATTGTCCATTTTGAACGAAGGAAACAAATGGGGGGGATGAAAGGTTTTCATCAGGTCGTTTAAGCATCTCAACGATTGCGTCACGATAGTAGTCATCCGGAATTTCCTTTTGAACCGCCTTCCATTCGTCGAGATGTTCGAGCCACTTGATAAGGACGCCTGATTTTTGCGCTTCAGCATGCACGACAGCATCACGGGATAGAGTTGCTGGTTGCGGGCACGGCATTTCGAGAATAAATTCGGCTAATCTTGCTGTTTGCATGTTCAACAGCACCCGCGTGAACATCTCCGTATTGCCCGTTCGAAGCATTTCCTGACCAGTATAGCACGCGAGATGCGGTTGCAGTCTGGCTTTAAGCTTTTCGATATCTATTTCATGGACCCATGAGGCAAAAACAGTGGAATCAAGTGCGATTTCAGATATGGGGTGTTCGAGCTTGTCAGGTTGGGTATCCGCGTTTCTATCTGCCGTTCCTTCAGAAACAAGCACTGTTTTTCCTACGAAGACGGCTGCACTTGGAGCCTGAATCCCAAAGATGGGACCATGAACGGCCGGTACAATAATACTTGGCTTGGTGTTTGAGTTCTCGATCTGAATAGCATCCACGTCAGCAAATGCCACAGGGCAACGAAGCACCATGATCGCAGCGAGAGCGATCATGGTGCTTATTTTCCTTATGGTCGTCTGGTTGTCACCCATGGTGATTCACTTATTTGCCGATCAGTGCGCGGGCTTTCGCTCGGATTTCCGATAGTTCTTTCTCAGACACACGACCTTTCTTCTTCGCACAACGCGCCCGCCAGTCGAGTGACTGCACTTGATCCGCAAGAACCGCGCTCTGCCGATAGTTGTCGATTGCGACTTCGAAGGGATAGCCCTTCTGTTTGGTGGTCAGCGGGCAGCACAGCATCAGGCCAATCCGATTATAAGCCACCGGCGAGAGAACGACGGCAGGTCGATGACCGGCCTGCTCGTGTCCAGTCTGCGGCGAAAAATCGAGCCAGACGATATCGCCGGCATCTGGCACATAGACGGCCATATCAGAGACGTTCTCCGCCGACCGCTGCTCCGAAATTTACTTCGGAATGAACATTCTCCGGGGTAATCCCTGCCAACAGATCCGCCAGATCGTATTCTGCGACTGTGACTGGCTCGATGATGACGCGACCACTTTCCTCGCGCACATCGACCGGCTGATCCAGCTTCAAACCAGCCGCTGCCAACACTGAGGCGGGGATGCGGACAGACGCACTATTTCCCCACTTTTTTACCACAGCCTTCATCGTTACCACCATAACGTATTAACGAAGTCGATACTACAGGCCACAACGCCACGTGTCAACGGCGTATCGACATCATTTCTTATTCGGATTCCGCCCGGTCATTTGGAAGGTTCGAAGAACCGTTGATTGATTGTCTTTTTGCCTGATTTTAGTTTTTTAGCGTATTGATTGCTGGTTCGTGGCCCTGATTTTCACTCTGCGTATTGAGTAGAGAGAGGGTCTCATGCTCTGGATTGCTACGCGATCGCGTTAATCCGCTTCAGGAGAAGAAAGCGACGCATATTATAGACGATATTGGCCAGTCCGATCCTCATGGTGGCTCGGGTAATGCCCACGGTCCGGACGAATAATCCCGTTTGCGATTTCTGATCCGCAAAGACATGCTCGACACGAGACCGGATAATGGATTTTCCGGCATTGGACCGCTGGATATGCCGGGGCATGGGTTTGAGATGAGGCTTCTTGCGATGGACCTTCGAAACAAAGTCCTGCTTTTCCATGAAGTCTTCGTTGGCTTTTGAGCGATAGGCCGTGTCGGCCCAGACATCAGACGCCGTATTGCTGCGACCAAGAAGCCCCTCACGTAGTCTGGCACCATCGCTGGTAGCGGCATCCGTCGTTTTCCATTTGCGGATCAGCCGAAATTTCCGGTCGATGGAAATATGCGATTTATAGCCAAAGAAAGGGATGGCGAGATCCGTAGACGGGATCGTCCCGTCATCCTGACGCTTTGCTTTGGTGAACTTCAGCGTCCATCGCGCATGACGATCTTTATGGGACAGCTTTGACGGCTTGTCCTGCCAATCCTGTGGGATCCGTCCTTCCCGCAGATCGGCCTTCTCCTCATTGGTATTGCGCTGCTTCGGGGCCGCTACCAGTGTCGCGTCCAGGATCTGGCCTGACATGGGGAGATAACCGGCATTCCGCAGGGTCGCATCAAAGCGGTTGAACAAAACATCAATTGCTCCCGCCTGTGTCAGACGTTCCCGGAACAGCCAGACGGTCCTGGCATCAGGCACGCGGTCAGACAGCCCTAGACCAAGGAAGCGCATGAAGGACAGGCGGTCGTTGATCAGGTATTCCGTCCGTTCGTCGGACAAATTGTTCAGCGTCTGGATGAGCAGAATTTTGAACATCAGCACTGGATCAAACGGAGGACGCCCGCCTTTTCTTCCGTCTGAATAGGCCAGTGCCTTGTTCAACTCCGGACGGAACACCTCAAAATCCACAATCCGGGAAAATGCTTCAAGTTGGTCACCAAGCCCACTCAACCGAGCAAGCCGCTCTTCAACATCAAAGAAACCAGACTGCGTCATCAGCCACTCCTCCAGTCATCACAGAGACAGAGCTAAAACCATAGGGTTTTTCGGACCCTCTACCTTCGTATTCATATTAAAATGGCGCTTCAAAGCGGCTGCGAATGCGCCATAATTTCAATTATGTAATTAATTTATAATTAGTTAACCTATCAATATTAACTAATTATAAATGATATTAGTGCTGAATAAATCAAAATCTCCATAGGGAGGTTTGTGATGATAAAAGTATTCAGTTACAATCAAAGACAGGACCACGGTCAAACATATTCACAAATGCTTCGAGCGCGTGCAATTGTTTTTTCAGATCGCCTGAACTGGGACGTTAATGTCGTAAATGGAAAAGAAGAAGACGAATATGACCGGGAGTATAACCCACTCTATTTTGTAGCAGAGCGGCCTGATGGTTCACACGCAACATCCATGCGTATTATTCCCACCACAGGACCGACAATGTTGCGTGACAAATTTCATTCATTTTTTCCAGATTGCCCGGATATTTATAGTCCAACAATATGGGAAAGCACCCGTTACTGCGCGACATTACGACCTGGTGAGATACATTATACAGGTGAGTTAGCACGCACTCTGTGTCAAACGTGCCTCGAAAACGGAATTACTCATCTTACAGGTATCTTTTTTCGGCCAATGTTACGGATTTATGAGCGTGCGGGCTGGCCACCTGAACCTATTATGAGTGCTCAACTCGACGGGAAGATGATTACGCTTGCCACGTTTGATGTGTCGCAGGCGCGTCTTGACGAAATTAATAAAAAATTTGCATTGGCCGCTTAAAATCTTATATGCCAGCCAAGAACATCTTGGCTGGCCTTAATCGTAATGGTTCCTGACACACACAATGCGCTTCTTCCCCTAGGGGATACCCTTCTCGAACGCATTCAGTCATGCGAAAGCATCTCGACAATGCAGGAGTTGGCATTCGAGATCAGGGATAATAGTGGCGCGGCCCATCTTACCTACCACTTTCTATCCAACCCTTGGGTTAGAGAGGGAGGAGAATTGGGGGTCACGACATACCCGCTGTCATGGCAAATCTTATATACTGAAAAAAATCTTGTTCATTCAGATCCGGTAGTCCGTACTGCACTAACCAGCGCACTTCCTTTTTTGTGGTCAGAAATAAAGATACTTTCTCAGAAAGAGAAACGGGTCATGCAGCTTTTTTCTGAACAGAATATGGGCAAGGATGGAATGTCCATTCCGTTAAGAGGGTTACGTGGTGAAGTGGGTCTTCTGACGATAACCAGTCGCAATATCCATGATTTCGGGCGAGATCGGCGAAGGGTTTATGCGGCAACATTCTCTCAGATTGGTGCATACATGCATGAATGGTTTGCTAATTATGGAGGGCGTCGAGAGGCTCTGGCGCCTCCTCGGTTATCCATTCGCGAACGAGAATGTCTTGCTTACCATGGCGAGGGTTTGATGACGCAGGAAGTGTCTTACAGACTGAATATCTCTGAAGCGACTGTAAGACTTTATCTTGCGACGGCTCGGCATAAACTTTGTGCACAAACAACCTGCGGGGCTGTGGCAAAAGCAATTAAATTCGGGTTGATATAAGTTTAGCCCGTTTATAAATTTCATCAAACGCAGAAGATATTCCAGAAAAAACATTGATAGATTTAATACAGTCATAAATAAAAAGCTGGTTTATAACGTTTTTGCTTTCACGCCCACCGAGACGCAGAACGCCAGATACGTCATATTCCGAACTGACAGACAGCATGCACACCCAACTTGCAATACAGTTGGATGCTAGATATTTCCCTACTTGAAAACCAAGTGATGTGTTTTCTATATTATCATTATACGGGATAGGATCGAGGTCGATATTTGTTATTTTACTACGTCCCTTGTGCAATGCACTGGCATAAAGCAATTGTCCCGTACTAATTGTTCCAATCCCGAGGTCCGGACTTAATTGGATGATGTTGGCTGCCACTGCTCCAGCATCCGGTGGAGAAATTTTATTCACTTCGTGCAAAACAAAAGCTGCCAGCTTAAGTGCAAACTCAGTTCTACGATTACTATCGTGGTATACCATATCTATAAAATGGCGACGGCCGATCATATCGGTATTTTTGAGTACAGACGCCAATACATCAATAGACTCAACAATAAAAGGATGAATTAATTCTGTATAAATATCTTTTTCGACATCAATATAGGAATATAGCAATGCGCTCATCGATATTCTCTCTACAGAAATATTAAATAAACTTATAATTTTTATACTCTTAAATCTTCCCCTCTAAAATGACCTATCAATATCGCTAGATCGGCAGAAGGTTGGAACTGATCTAGAAAGACATAATTTGTTTCCATGCTGTTCTCTCAGACTCTTGTTTCAAGCAGAAATTGCTAAAACACATGAAGAATATCTTAACGGGAGATGCCTGAATGTGGAGGGTTCGAAAAACCCTCTGGTTTTGGGCCTCTCACACCCCTACCGGTTCCATCTGCGGGAGCCGAGCCATCGCTCAGACTGCCACGGACAGGTCTGGATCCCGCTAATCCTCCTGTTTTGTCGCCATGGCCCAGATGGCCCGTGCCATCCTGTTGGCCAGCGCAATCGCGACCAGCATACGGGGCTTACGGGCCAGCATCCGTGCCAGCCAGCTTACCGGTGCAGGAGCCTTGCGGCTGGCCCAGTTCACCATGGTCATAGCGTTAAGATTCAACTTTTACAGAAATATCAAGTTGTTTCCGTGCAAATTTCTTTGCAAGGACTGTATATAACGGGGTTGGGCATATAATACGGGAAACAGCATACGCGAGAAAAGATGTTGATAACAAGGCAAGCGTAATTTGCTGATTATCACAGATTTCCATAACAATGATAGTTGCTGTTAGAGGAGACTGTGCTACTCCACAGAAATACGCGGCCATTCCCAATAAGACTACTCCAGCCGAGGTAGTATGAGGGAGAAATGGACTAATCCACCCTCCCAAGCCAGCGCCGATAGCTAAAGAGGGCGCGAACATACCTCCAGGGATACCAGAAGCAAAAGTAACCAGCATAGAAATGTATTTCATTATGAAAAACGAAGCAGGGTAATGAAGATAACCATTTACTATTCCATTGGCCTGTAAATAACCAGTGCCATAGGTTGCTCCGTGTGATTCCAAACCTAACAGGGCAAGAACAAAACCGCAGCAAGCAGCAAAAGTAATGGGCCTATTTTGTTGAAACACCGAAATTGAAAAAAATCTTCCTTCAGATATAGCAATCACGATGCGAGAAAATATTCCCCCAGCGGTTCCACCCAATACGCCACAAACGCCAACGGCTATCCATGCTGATCCTAATGGGATCGCAGTGTTCGAACGTCCAAAATAAGTATAGTTTCCTAAAAATGCTATTGATGTAACTCCAGAAAATATTATAATTGCTAGCGTTCGTCCCGATGCTTTTTGCTCGAAGGAATGAGCCAATTCCTCAATAGCAAAAACTATGCCTGCTAACGGTGTATTAAAAGCCGCAGCCATCCCAGCAGCACCGCCTGCAAGTATCATACCATGCCGAGTTATTTCCCCATTTTTTCCGAGCAGGCGTGAAAAAGCATGCATGACAGATGCACCGATTTGAACACTAGGCCCCTCGCGACCTATTGATGCTCCGCAAATCAAACCTAATGTTGTCATTAATATTTTACCAATTGTTATTTTTATTGATAATATTTTATCGATTAATTCAAAATTATGAATGTGTAATGTTGCTATTGTTTGAGGAATGCCAGAGCCTTGGGCCCCATTGAATACGACTCGCGTTATCCACGTAATAACTGCCATTCCTACAGGAGCCACACATAACATGCTGTATGGACTAATATCAATTAGATGATTGCGAATATCGGCTGCATAATCGCCTAATTCGGCAAATATAACAGCAATTATTCCTACTAGTATAGCACCGATCCAATATATGGCTAAGTCTTGCCATTGGCGTTTTTTTAATAGGATTTTTCGTTTTATCCGGCTAGTTTGATGTTTAGGATTTTTCGTTTCAGCCGATTGAATAAAGGAAAAAAACATCTCGTACCGGACTCTTATTCTAATGGTGGCATACATTCATGAGTAAAATAGAGTTAGCATTGAACCATATGATGTCAAAATTATATAGGCTTTACAGCTGTTTTTGATATATCTACGAGTATAATAACCTAATTTTGCGAAAGCAGGTGGAGGGTTCGAAAAACCCTCTGGTATTGAGGTCAGAGGTGGACCCGTTTGTTCGGACAGTTTTTGGGTTTGAATAAGCTATACCCGGTTGTTGTTATGCCGCCATTCTGACGGCGTTGCTGTTGACCATCTGGTCCGGGGTTAACCCCGGACCAGATGGTGTCGGCGCGCCATGATATGCCTCATCAGGCGTTCGTCCAGCCAGAGCCGTATGGGGACGTTGCCCGTTATAATGTGCGATCCATTTCGTGAGCCCCACTCGAAGTTCTGAACCCGTCTCGAACGCATGCAGGTAAACGCATTCGTATTTCAGCGACCGCCACAGACGCTCGATGAACACGTTGTCCAGCCAGCGCCCACGTCCATCCATGCTGATACGGATCTGACGCTCTTCCAGGATCTCGGTAAAACGGGGCGTCGTGAATTGTGAGCCCTGGTCCGTATTGAAAATTTCCGGGGCGCCATAGCGCGTAAGGGCATCCTGTAGCGCCTCAATACAGAACTCCGCGTCCATCGTGTTCGACAGACGCCAGGACAGGATCTTGCGCGTGAACCAGTCCATGATCGCCACGAGATAGAGAAAACCCCGTTTCATGGGAATATACGTGATATCGGAACACCAGACCTGGTTGGGCCGGTCGATGACCAGATTCCGTAGCAGATAGGGATATTTCCGATGCTCCGGATGCGGCACAGTCGTGCGCGGCTTCTGGTAGATCGCCCGCAGACCCATGATCGCCATGAGCCGCCGGACCCGCTTGCGACCAACGTCATGCCCCAGGCGACGCAGATGCCATGTCATCTGCCGCGAACCATAATACGGCGTTTCCAGGAACTGGGCATCGATCAGCCGCATCAACGCCAGATTGGCCTCGCTCTGTGGCACAGGCCGATAGTACACGCCCAACCGAGCAGAGGCATCGCGTAAAAAATCCCGTTCCACGAGTAGTTCGCCTATCTTCGCGTGTAGTTTTTCCACATCAGCCGGACTGACCGGGGGCGCGGAAACCGTCTTCCCGGAAAAGGTCGCTGCCATCCCCTCGATCGCCTGCCGTTTCCACTGGGCGATCATCGTCTGATGCACCCCATGTTTCGAAGCCAGTTCCGCCAGCGTCAGTTCCCCACGGATCGCTTCCAGGGCAACCCGTGATTTGAACTCCGCCGCATACCTCTTGCGCGTAATCTTGCCCATAAAACCCGTCCTCTCTCAGGCCGGATTATAGCTTAACCCCCTGTCCGAAAAACCGGGACCACCTCTGTTCCTTCAGGATCCCTATGATCTGCTCTTCCGTAAAACGACTGCGCTTCATCCGTCCGTATCCTCCTCGATCGGACTCTACTTTTAAATGGTTACATTTCCGGGGGGCACGTCAGTGTAGACGGCGATTTCCAGAAGAACATATCGCCGTCTGACTTTTATTTAATTATTATCGTGATTGTTTTTATTTTTGTGTTTATTTTTGTGTTTTTTATGTGACGTGTGATCAAATTTATTAAAAACGTCTGGTATTTTTTTTAATACTGAAGCAAGATTTACAACAGGATATGCTTTGCTGAAAAGCCAACCTTGTAGAGAATCACATTGCATACTAAGAAGAGTTTTGGCTTGCTGAATAGTCTCAACGCCTTCAGCAGTAACAGTCTTACCTAATCCATGAGCAATATCAATGATACCGTGAACGATTACCTGATCATCAGTTGAGGTTTCAATATTAGAAACAAAACGTTGGTCAATTTTTAATCGGTCAATCGGGAACTCACGCAGGTGAGTTAAAGAAGCGTAGCCTGTGCCAAAATCATCCAATGCTATTTCGACCCCCATGGTATGTAATTGGCGTAATCTCTGTTCAATTCGTTTTTGCTCTTGGCCCAACAGTATACTTTCTGTCACTTCGACACAAAAACGCTCAGGACCAATTCCTGTTTCGACACAACTACGGGAAAAGAGATCAATAAAAGCATCAGAACGAAAATCTGCATCCGTCAGATTAATGCCAACTCTACTAAATTGAATGCCATGATCAAGCATAATCGACATGTCCTCGAATATGCTTTCCAGCATGTAAATTCCAAAGACAGCACATGTGGCCGGATCAGTAAAAACAGTATGAAAAGAACCGGGATTCAGAAGACCGAGTGTTGGATGATCCCATCTTACGAGAGCTTCGAACGACACGTTATGGAGGGAGGAAGGATATAATATTGGCTGGTAGAAAAATTTCACTTCTTTATTTTTTAAAGCAAGATTGAAGTCTGATAAAATTTGAGATTTGCTCTTGATTACATCCATCGTTTGATTGTTGAATACTTTAAATCTATTGCGTCCCAACTCTTTGGCACGATAAAGTGCTATATCTGCTGCCTGAAGTAAGGTAGGGCGATTCTGACCATGTTGAGGAAAAATTGCACATCCCATGCTTGCTGAACAATAACGAATTATTGAATCAATTTTGATAGGCTCTCTAACTGTTTCTAGAATTTTTTCACAAAATTCAAGATTTTTGATGCTTGTTTTTTATTTAATATTATACCGAATTCATCACCACCTAACCTGGCAATAAAAACACGATCACTTACAATGCTCTTTAGGCGAGATGCAATTATTTTCAGAAGATAGTCACCTATTTCATGGCCAAAAGAATCATTTATTTCTTTGAACATATCTATATCTAATATGGCAATATGAAATGTTTCTGACTTTTTGCTACTCTGTTTTATCAACTCTTCAATATGCTTGCAAAACAATCGGCGGTTAGGCAAGTCTGTAAGGAAATCCGTATTTGCTGTTAACTCAAGATTGCTAATATTTATCTGAAGCTCTTTTTCAAGATCTTTTCTTGTAGAAATATCGAAACGTATTGCTACATAACCATCAACCATGCCAGTTCCTGATTCAGCGAAGTGAGGAACAATTGTGGTATCAACCCAATAGAGGGAGCCATCTTTCTTTCGGTTACATATTTCTCCGTGCCAGATGTGGCCAGCTGAGATTGTACGATACATCTGCAAGAAAAATTCTTTATGATGAATTCCAGAGCGTAATATTCTATGATTAAAACCAATTAATTCCTTTTCACCATAACCACTAATTTCACAAAATTTTTGATTTACAAAGGTTATGGTGCCTTTGGAATCTGTCATTGCTACAATTGCAGAGTTATCCAAAGCATAACGAATAAATTTGTCGTTCATTTCTGAGCTCAATAATCAACATTGTTGACATTAAGAAGTGGATTAGAGGCTATATTTCTTGCATTAGAATCCATTTTGAATATTGAAACGTCACGAGATAGTTCATTTGACATCATGACTAATTTTTGTGCTGTAGCGGCACTTTCTTCAGCTATGGCAGCATTTTTTAATGTTGTTTGTTCCAAGCTTCTAATCGCGACTTTCACTTCGTTCAACCCGGCAGATTGTGATTGGGATTCAGTTGCAATTTTGGTAATAACTTCGTTGATTTCGATGACCTGGCTTGTGATACGTTCCAAAGCTTCTCTGGCGTTATGTACCTGTGTGGCACCAGAGATGACATCAGCAGCAGCTTTTGTGATTAACGCGGCTATTTCCTTGCTGGCGTTTGCAGAACGCTCAGCTAGTGCGCGAATCTCACTTGCGACGACTGCAAAACCACGCCCGAACTCACCGGCTCTTGCCGCTTCAACACCAGCATTGAGTGACAAAATATTTGTCTGCATGGAAATTTTATTGATTAAACCAATAATATTTGAGATTTCTTGTGAGGATTGTTCCATCCTACTAATCGCTTCTATTGCATCAGTCGCGACCTGACTAGCTTGCTCTGCTTCTGATTGTGCTAATCCAGCCATATGTCGGGCTTTCGTAGTCTCTTTAGCTGTCTCAGAAGCGCTTAGTGCAATTTGCGTCACTGCTGCTGACATTTCCTCTTGCGCAGCGGCCTGTTGTTCTGTTGCTAAAGAGAGATTATCTGCCCCGTGATGAATGCTTTCAGCATTTGTCATAACATCTTTTGTGGATAGTGATATTCTACCCATAATCTGTGCAAGCTGTTCTGCTGAAGCATTGAAATGTTGTTTTAATACCTCAGAGCGTTCTGGCAGGATTTCTGTTACGCGATAGTTGAGGTCTCCATCTGCCAAAGAAGTCAAAGCCTCATTAATTGCTGTGATAACTTTGTGATCTTCTTGCGTTCGTCGTTCCTGTTCTGCACGCAACTCGGATCTCTCCGTTTCCATTGCATCCAGGTAATATGAGACTGTTAGATCGATTTCTGTTAGAACAGCCTTGCATAGGCTTGTTACTTTCTCGGCCAAACGCTTCCGCCCGGATGCCTGTGAAAATAACCCGATACGATCTTTACCGTCTTCTATAATGGAGTGAATGAGGCGTTCAAGAATGATTGTGTATCCGCCGATGTACCAACGGGGGGTTAAGCCAATATGTGCATGAACTTCTCCTATCCGACGCACTTGCTTTACGTAAGAGCTATCAAAGCGGGCGTCCAGAAGTGCTTGCCAATGAGAAGATTGCGCTTTTTTTGCTTGATTAATTTTCGATTCAGAAGAAAAAAACTATTAACCTCAGGAGTTTTCCGAATTCTCCCATATAGAGCATCGAGAGCTTCAGGCAATGCGTTGATGAGAATTTCACGAAGGCCTTGTATAGTCTGAAAATCACCTTCATCCATTCCGATGAAATCGTGACGATTCCGAATGCTCTCTGCTCTCTGATTATCTCTTCCCATTTTTCACTTCTCTTTTATTTTCAGGAGTTGTCTTTATCTTAGGTGGGAAATGTTAATTCTTATCTAACTGTACATTTCCCATCTTTAGATGGTTGGAGTAAGTCCCTGTTCCCCCTTATTCCTAATTCATATTATGGGATCTTGTTTATGGTCGATAATTAGACGTTTTCGGAAAACATCTAGATTTTACGGTAAAATTAAGTCTCTCGTAGTTTGGTGGCCAGTGTTTCTACAAGAGACTGGGCCTCTTGCCTGAAGCTGATAAGAGACTCAAGATTGACTTCTAGTTTGGTTACGAGTTGTTCGGGAATGGTGCATGCGCGTTCACGCAACTCGATACCCATGACAGTGAGAGTGATCATTACTTTGCGCTCGTCACTACGGCTTCTTCTTCTAACGATGAAACCCAGTTTTTCCATACGTTTGAGCAGTGGAGACATTGTTGCCACATCAAGATAAAGACAAGTCTGCAGATCTCCCACGGTCACTTCTGCGCTTTGTCTTTCGGCTTCCCAGAGTACCATCATGACTAGGTATTTAGTATAAGTGAGACCTAAGGGTTGCAGCAGCGGCTGATAGAGTTTCTGAAGCATGTTGGTGGCTGCGTATAATGGAAAACAAACCTGTTGATCGAGCGCAAGCCACGTGTCTTTGCTCTGAGTCATGACCTAATAAGAGCCATTGACGTTTCTTTGATATTGGCGCTGCAATTTATGACTCCCAGTTTGTCGGCCTTGTCGTGCCTGCTGGGCGGATCAAGTGGCGTGGTGCAAATGGGCTTCATTAGTCTTTCTTCATCTAAATCAATGACTAATTGGATATATATCAATTCGCAATTATATTGCAAGCAATGCAATATCTTGCGCACGTTAATTTTCTTGACGCCAGTTTCATGTCCTTGAGTGCCGAGAAATGGCTATTCATAGAGTTGAGCTGTTTTATCGGCCTCGCTTCTTTGAACGGTGGGGAAGGGGAGCGGGGCGTTTCCTCCCTCCCCTTTGACGCGCAAGAGCGCGTCAAAGGGGCACGTTCCGGAGATTACGGCATTGCCGACCAGAGCTAGCACTACTTTGGCAGAATGGAGTTAGGATGTCTTTTGAGTGTCCATCCGCAATGAGGGCATTGTGTCGGGGATGAACGAGACATGTGGCCAAGGATGGCCTGACGCACTGCTGGCAGACTGGGTTGTAGTGGTGGCCCGAGGGGACTATCCTGAATTTTGTGCGGTGTGCTGATAAATTGCTCGAAGAGGAGCCCCCGCATGAGCATTGATAAAGACCTCCTGGACCGCCTGATGGAAGGACGTTCCCCCGGCGACCTGTTTGGCAAGACCGGCATACTCTCGGAATTGACGAAGGCACTGGCGGAACGAGCGCTCAGCACGGAGATGAACATTCATCTCGCCGAAGAACGCGCCGATGACGCCTCTGCCGAGAACAACCTGCCGCCCAATCGCAGAAACGGCAGAAGCCAGAAGACCGTGACCACGGAGAGCGGTAAAGTTGTTCTGGATATTCCCCGGGACCGGAATGGCACGTTTGACCCGCTGTTGATCGCCAAATATCAGCGTCGCTTTCCCGAGTTCGACCGCAAGATTATCAGCATGTATGCCCGGGGCATGACGACCCGCGAGATCCAGGGGCATATCGAAGAAATCTACGGCGTTGAGGCCTCGCCGAGCCTCATTTCCGCGATTACTGACGCAGTGATGGAGGAGGTTGCCGCCTGGCAGAACCGCCCGCTGGAACCGTGCTATCCGATTGTCTTCATGGACGCGATCCGGGTCAATATCCGCAGTGACGGGACTGTTTCGAACAAGGCCGTCTTCATAGCTCTTGCGATCCTGCCTGACGGCACACGGGACATTCTGGGGCTGTGGTTCCAGGAAAATGAAGGAGCCAAATTCTGGGCCAAGGTCGTCAGTGACCTGCGCAATCGGGGAGTGCAGGATATCCTGATCGCCGTCGTCGACGGGCTGAAGGGTTTTCCGCAGGCTATCGAAGCGGCTTTCCCCAGGACCCGCATTCAGACATGCATCGTTCACCTGCTGCGTCATTCCATGAGCTTTGCCAGCTACAAGGACCGCAAGGCCGTCGCCACCGCTCTAAAGGCAATCTATACGGCAGTGGACGCCAGCGAGGCCGAGGCAGCCCTCGGCAGGTTTGAGGAAAGCGATCTGGCCAGGCAATACCCGGCCATCGCGCCCAGTTGGCGCAGGGCCTGGAATGAGGTCATTCCGTTCCTTGATTACCTCCCGGAAGCACGCAGGCTGATTTACACAACGAATGCCATTGAAGCTCTGAACGCAAAGATCCGTCGTGCCGTGCGCACCTATGGCCACTTCCCCAGTGACGAGGCCGCAGCAAAATTGATTTACCTGGCGCTCAATGCTACCTCATCAGAGTGGAAGCGCTCAGTAAGCGAATGGTATGCTGTCAGATGCCAGCTCGCCATCATGTTCGAAGACCGTTTCCCAATGGCCTGAAAAAATACCACCGCACAAAATTTTACACAGTCTCGGCCCGAGGGCTCTTTTTTTTCGTCCCGCCTGAGCAAGCCTGCGGGATTGCAAAAAAGCGTAGGCCATCATCGACATCAAGGCATGGCGGTGAAGTCCGCTCCAGGATCGTCCCTCAAAGTGATCCAGGCCCAGCTCTTCCTTGAGTTGCTGATGAGCCTGTTCGCATATCCAGCGCGCTTTGATCGCGCCAGCCAGAACCTTGATTGGCGTGTCGGCTGGTAAGTTCGAGAGATAGTATTTGCGTTCGCCATTCGAGCGATGCTCCCCACAAGCCAGGCTTCTTCGCCCGGCATGTGCTGGGCCCCGGCAGAGCCGATCCTCTGGGGTGCGCCATCCGCGATGCGTACGCGTATGGCCGCGAACCGAGCCGTCAGACGTCTTTTCGTTCCCTTGCGCCAACTGACCTGCCGCCACTTTGCCCCTTCGAGCATGGTGTGTGCAGCCACGGACGTGACATCCGGAACGTGCCGCATCCGTGGGCGACCACGGCCTGCAACCGGAAAGATCAGTTGAACATCGTCGGGATAGACCTTCTGGTGTCGTGGAATGCCGACAGCCCAGCAAAGACCCCGTGCGGTCAGTGCCTGCCGAAACGGGGCTGACAACCCGTAACCCGCATCAGCCAGCACACAACCGAAGCGTACGCCTGCTGCGATGACGCGATCAATTTCCTCAAGCGCGATTTCAGGCTTCGTACGGTAGTCCTGTAAGGCACGAGGTACGCCTGCCTTATCCATGCGCGCGACGTCGCCTGTCCAGCTTTCCGGCAGGAACAATCGCAGGCTCAGCATCAGCGGAACTTCACCCGAAACCAGTGTCACAGAGACCATTGTCTGGCAGTTGGAGGGATCGAAGAACCCTTGATTGATGTGCCTGGCCGGTAATTTCTGGGTTTTGGCGATTTGATTGACGGTTTTTGCGATGGCGTTCAGTCTGCGTTTTGAGCAGATTGGGAGTTGTCTCTCGCTGGATGGCTATGCGCTCGCGTTCAATCTTTCGAGGAAGATGAGGCGGCGCATATTGTAGACGATATTGGCGAGCCCGATCCTCATGGTGGCTCGACTGATACCGACAGTCCGGACAAACAGCCCCGTCTGTGACTTCTGATCGGCAAAGACATGCTCGACACGCGACTGGACTTGTAACGGTTTTGTGCCGTGCTATTCACAGATAGGTTTTCTCCATAAGACGGTCAATTGCAGCCATTGCGACCTCAAGTTCGGAGTAATCGGGTGTCCACCGTTCAAGGGGGCTGAAATCCTGCACCGATTCTGTATCCGCGACATTCATATCGTCTTCAGCAGCACTCGCAGGAGGCCTGCCACGCTTTCGTCCTGGCACCACTTGTGCTCGTGGCTGCACAGTTTCCCGTAGAGGCGCCATATCCTGCAGCGCAAACAACCGCCGTGCGGACCGATGGGTGACTTCCACAATCAACCCCTTCTTCAAAAAGCGTTCAAGTAACTGGCAGGCCGCCTTGATCGACATCGAAAGCCGTGTAGCAAGCGTTGTCGCCGAAATCACAGGGTGGGCCGCAATAACATCGATCGCGGCGCGTGCGCGGGAGGTGCGTCTCTGACCACCCGCCTGAAGACGGGCAGCGCGCCACGAGGCCTCAAGCGTTCGGGTCATGATACGAATGGCGTCAGCTTCGTCTTCCAAGGCCTGCAACCAGCACGGAACCCAGGTCCGGACATCCCAGGACGTTCCTGACCGAAAGGCTGCGGCTCCCGTGAGCGGAAGGGGTGTGCGTAACACGCCATCTTCACGCCAGACCTCCATCAGGGCGCCCCGAAACGGTGCGCGGCTCTCTCCGGCTTCTATCCATTGTCGGAACGCCAATGCACTTCCCAGAAATGGCCCCAGGCTTTGCGTTAGAGGTTTGGACACTGCCCGTGCCTGCGTGATCGCCTTTTTTTGCAGTCCTGTGGGTCTTGCCAGCCACTGATACTGCGTGAATGCCACACGGGCGGCATCAATTTCGGTACCCCGTTCAAACACATCCTGTCCCCGGATCCGGGGACGCAACCCTTCAAGCACGGCAGCCAGATGCCATGTGTCAACCAGAAAACCATCGACGGCCGCACAATTACGGGCAGCCTCCAGACGCGATCGGAACAAGATCACATCACGCAGGGGATGCCTGTATATCTGCTGGTCGAGCTGTCCACATCGCAGGGCTGTCCGCGTCAGTACGGCGGCTATATCATCCAGAGCCGGGACGGCCTCTTTCTGAGCGCCTGAAGACCAGTCGGTGATCGCGCGCCTCTCAGCACGGCTCACCTTTTGCCCGTCTGCCGTGAGTGTGGAACGCGGCCGCTCATTACGCTCCACGGAAATTCCGCACATCCAATCCCCTGACGGCTGTAAAAGCCTGATCACTGGTAATCAGTGTAAGGCTACAGGTCAGGGCGTGAGCTGCGATCATCATATCAAGTGCGCCCAGAGACAGGCCCTGCCGTTCCTGACTGGCGCGTAACCGGCCATAACGGTGTGCAGTTTCTGAGTCCCAAGGTAACACTTCCAGACGGTCCATAACGATCTGGGTCAAACGGTGTAGGCGCGTAGCGTCAGGGCGCCGGGCCAGCCCGTAAGCAACTTCCCCAGCGGTCACCGCTGACACACAACACTGGCGGGGATCAAGGCGCTCAACATGCTGCAGAACGATCTCGTCTCCCCGCACTATGTCGCTGACCGTGTTGGTATCGAACATCCACAGAGTCACCGCTCAAAACCCGGAAAAAGGATCGCGTGTCTGCTCATTCTGGTCCCGGCCAGCCGGAAACAACTCTGCGCCCCGGCTATGCCGGATAGCCGAGAATGCCTCGTCCCAATCTGTGGGGCGAGCTGAGAGGATGACATCTCCCGTTTGTGGATCACGCCGGATGCTGACTTCGGCCGTATTGAACCGATAGGCGGCGGGAAGGCGAACCGCCTGGCTGCGACCGGTCATGAAAATTTTGGCAGTCTCTGACATGGTGGACCTCGCAGGATAATATATATCGCGATAGATACCATTTTACTGCAAATAGATGCAAGCGTAGCCGGGAAAAGTCATTACGATTTACCTTAAACGGCCCATAACTTCAAAAATGACTATTTTTCTGATTTCCGCCCCCTCCCCTGTTTTTATGTCCGATAAGTTCTCTTGTCGGACATAAAAACCAGACAGAAAACCAATCGAAAAAATCCAGATTATGAGGATAATCAGCCAGAAACCGGGCGCTCCAGCCCATCGGCGTCCCACGCCTAACGTAAGGCAAATCGTGCCGTATCCTCGGCCCAGAAGGCAATTAAATTCAGACAAAACCAACATTGTGTTGCGGCGAAAGCAGCACAATGCCGCACCATATTCCGTGATAATCTCCGTCATTTACATCAATGCTGTATTTGCTGTATTATTGCGCTTCATTGAAGGAGGGGATCATGCGCACATTTTCGACCAGTGACCTGTCTCGTAAGTCAGGCGACATCATCGCCAGTGCCCTGCAAGGTCCGGTCTCAATCAGCCAGCGCGGTAAACCGCGCCTGATCATGCTCAGCGTTGAACAATATGAGGCACTGACAGCCCGTGATGCCGACAGGCGTGTGGTCGGCGCGACAGCGGACATGCCTGCTGATCTGGTCCACGACATTGGACAAGCAATCGACAGCTACCTGCTGGACATTACTCCTCAGCCATGAGCATCGATTTTCGGCCAGGAATGGTCTTGCGATACCCCTATCTATGGCACTGGCAGGACGCGCGCGGAGAAAGCGAAGGACGCAAGGATCGCCCGACCACTGTTGCTGCCGCTTTTGTGGCACGGAACAACCAGAACTATCTTCTTCTGCTTCCGGTAACAACACGCCTGCCGGCTCCTAACCGTATTGCAGTCGAGGTGCCTGCAACGGAAAAACGACGGGCCGGCCTTGATCAGAACCGGCAGCAGTGGATTCTACTCGATGAGTACAATCTCGACCCGACTGCGACTTCATACTATCTACAAGCAAGTCCACCCCTCGGGCAGTTCAGCGATGCGTTTATGCGTCTCCTGCTGACACGGTTCAAAACTCTCCTGCCCCAAGCCAAGCGTATATCCAGATATCCTTAGCTGTCTGTTTCATCGGATCCGAACAGCTCAAATAGCCGACAGGCGGCTTACGCCTCATTGGCGACATTCGAGACGATAAATTGCCTTCCCGAAACCGGACATTATGTCGCCGTGCATGTCTATCCCAGACGGTAGTGCGGTGTTAAACTTCTTAATGGGGAGGCCCATAGGCGGCATGTAAATTTGGATGTTCAGCCCCAAAATGTAATGATCCGACGAGGATTTCTCCCAGATTGTTTTATTCGACCCATTTTATTGATATACGTATATCAATAAAATTCACTAGAGTGGAAATATAATTATGAAAATATCTGATAAACTTATAAACGTTACTATACATATACAAACAAAAACCAAAGATGGGGCAACATCTACCGGGACAGGGTTCTTTTTTGAATTTTGCCGTTCAGAAAATGGAAGAATGGTTCCAACTATAGTTACCAACAAACACGTAATTGATGGTGCAAAGAGCGGAACGTTAAGATTTAGAACTTCTGATGATAACGGTAATGTAAAAGAAGGTGATTTTTTTGATTTCAACATTAATGATTTTGAAGATGCGTGGATAAAACATCCTAATATTGAGATAGATTTAGCTATATTGCCTATCGCGCAGTTTTTTTCCAGTATGAATGCACAAGGTAAAAAACCATTTTTTCCGGGATTGGATAAAAGTACGATCCCAAATGAAGAAGCTATAAAATCGTTATCGTCCATAGAAAATATAATTATGATTGGATATCCTAATGGAATATGGGATCAAGAGAATAATGTACCGATAGTAAGGAGAGGTATAACTGCAACAAGTTTTGGAGTGGACTTTAAAGGTAAAAAGGAATTTCTAATTGATTGTGCCTGCTTTCCTGGTTCAAGTGGGTCTCCAATATTTCTATTGGACGAGGGGGTGCATGTGGATCAATCTGGCCAAATAAAATTTGGCACTCGATTCCATTTTCTTGGAATTTTGTGGGGTGGGCCGCAGTTTTCATCTCATGGAAATTTGGTTGCCGTGCCTGTTCCAACAAAAAATCAATTAATAACAATATCTAACATACCAATGAATCTTGGATTTTGTATAAAATCAAATTTGCTTATGGATTTTGAGAAAATAATTAAACCAATTTGTGAACGTGAATTTTCCAATTCAGAAAAATGATCCAAGAGCAGTCATTCTGCTTCCCCCCCTGACCTGCCTGTCTGCTCAGTGATAAAGGAGCAGACAGGCCACAGTCGCCTCATCTCGGTCATTAGAACGATCGCGAGAACGTGCGCAAAGCGGAAGTTGCGTTCTGATCTATTTATCAATCCTAGAGCAGATTGTTACGCAGTTTTGGGCTCTACAGTTGGGCCGCCCCTCAGATGGTTATCGTCACTTCCGTCCTTTCAGGCTGCTAATTGATTCCATCAGAAAATATCGCCTGAAATCAACTTTCGATGCATGATGCATCCTCTACGCGTAAGACGTGCGGCCGCACTGCCCCACCGCGTGGAAAATCCGGCAGCCACATATCCCATCAATATCAATGATGCGCGAATGCTGCCTCGGTCCGTTTCAGGCACGCCGTATTCGCCACTTATCGGAAGGGAGAGAATAAAGCGGCACTGCTCTTTGGTAAGATTTTTTGCCGCCAGATAGGATCTGGCGGCCCCGCTTTGAACGGGATAATTCACGACGTTATTCAAGAGCCGTCTCCTCCAATACTATGCACGACAATACATGCTCATTGCGGCTTTCTGCGCGCCGATCAGATTCTGAATCGCAATATAGGCTTGCGCGTAATACGTGCCGGATGTGTTTTCGGGCATGTCGGGCAACGTCATGACCATCTCCATGGCCGCATTCAGTAGTGGCCTGAAATGCGCTTCCAGATGGTTGCCGCGTTCCTGATGTATAGTTGGTAAATCGGCAACCATCATCTGGAACAGCTCATACCCATTCCGCTGCAACTGTTCATCTTCGGGTAAAAAGTAATTCTGCCCCAGGAAAGCAAGAACGCAGGTGCGGTCGGGTGCGAGGAGAATAATCTTTTCAAGCAGAGGATGAAGAACATGGGAGGGTGGACGGATAAACGGCGGTCTCATGACGCAGCCTTTCCCACGCCATCCGGTCTCTGACCGCATCGTCTGAGCAGATCACGAAGTTGATTGATAACCGGAAAGACTTCCTGATTATGGTCGCCACCGAGATCTTTCCATGCAGCCTGTTCCAGCTCGACGATCTCACGATCTTCAAAGAAAACGCGCTCCGTGAACGCGACCAGTATTGGCCACGCCAGATCCAGTAAAAAAGGCACTTTCAATCGTTTGATCGATAACAGCCCGAAGACACGGTTGGTCAACTCGTCACGGTCCTGCGGGACATATGAAATCCACAACTCCATCACGGGTTCTTCAATCCCTTGCGTTTCAATACGCAGGGTCTGATAGGGATATTGTGTCCTGATGGTCATGACGTCCCGATAGGCAAAATCCCGCCCATCACGACGTCTCTGACCGTAGATCAGAGCTTCACTCAAAGGCTGTTTGCCGCCAGTTCGTACAAACGTATAGCGAGCCTCGACAAAACCATCACCGTGATCCATTCCCAGAAATCGAGGCTTCATTTTGCCGACAAGGCGACTGTGCAGAACCTGATGATTCATATCCATCAGGTTTTCATGCATGAAACTGTAATGACAGTTCACGACCTGACCAAAGCGGCGCGTGCGGTAACGCCTGTCCTTTACTCTTGGAAAGTCAGGAAGCGGGATCTTGTCCGCAAGAGACTGCTCCCCCATGAAAACAAAAATGAGCCCACCTTTTTCCCGGCAGGCCCACGTCGTGAGATGCAGACATTGTGCCTCGGCAGAGACATCGGACGAAACACACTGGCCGTCCCTGTCATATCTCAGACCATGAGCGATGCAGCTTATTGCGTCACCATGCACGTCGCCTTTGCCCAAAAGAACTTGCCGGTGAGGGCATAGTCCGTCCAACGCGTAAGGCTCGCCGCTCTTTGGACGCACAACAACGATATGACGTCCGGCAAACCGGACATCGATTGCTTTCTCCCGTCTCAATTCACGGGACCATGCAACGGGATACCAGAAGTCAGGATTGGTTCTGATACGCCTTAAATCGGTGTGTTCTGCGCACACGGGATGTTCTGAAGTTTGACGAAATTCGTTTTCCATTGCCTCGGCATTTCATCCGGCTCAGACCAGGGCGAAAGGACGTAACGCTCTAGTATGGAGTGCTGTCCCGTCTCTCACATTTTGTCTGAGCAAGCGTAACCGTTATCACTACCGGACAAGGCGCGTGATTGCCCGGTTCCTGGACCCGAAGTGCTTAACGGCCAGGGGCTTTCAGCAGCACGAACATGTGTCGCGCATATCGGTCAGAAATGACGGGACAAGGGACTGTGGCCTGAAAAGATCCGGTTAACCGATTCAGTAGGAATGGTGGAAGCACGAGGCAGACAGGCATAGACTTTTCTCCTCCCTTCGGTCATCCCGCCCGACGGTTGGTGGCTGAACGATGGCAGGTCTCCTGGCTCACGGATCACGGCCGACTGGTTCCAACCTTCCCGCCCTCTATGGGAACAGTGGTCCACGTTCAGGGTGAACGAACCAGCAGCATACCGCCTACAGTTGCGGGAGCAGCCACCGACTATGCCTCTGGACGGTCATCTGCCCAGTGCGTGACGGTGTTCCCTATTAACCCGCTCGCGCGGGACCATCGAAGCGTTCGCCCTTGCACCATGCCGCCAGATGCACATAGCGCGCAAGACGGAACATCATGGAACGACAGAAGGCAGATATCGATTTTTTACATGCTAGATGGCAGATCAGTCTCTGATCTTATCCATTTTCGGCGTCACCCTGATCACATCTGATCTATGAACGATATTTATGTTTTAATGAAATAAAATCATTTCTGCTCAATAAAGTCTTCCGGCATAAGGCAGGCACGGCTCTTAACAGCAGGCATGATGAAGGCTTCAATGATCAGGGAAACAGCATTTGAAATAAAGCGCATTCGCTTCGATGAGAATTATCATCCATCCGACAGAACGCGTCTCACGACCAATTTCGCCAATCTGGCAAGAGGCGAAAGCCGTCAGGAAAACCTGCGCAACGTGCTCAGGATGATTGACAATCGTTTCAATGGCCTGGCGCATTGGGACAACCCCATGGGGGATCGCTACTCCGTCGAGCTTGAAATCGTTTCCATTGAGATGGACCTCGCCTTTGCCGGCAAGAACGACAGCTTTCCGCTGATCGAAGTTCTTTACACAACGATTGTCGATAAAAAGGCCAACAGGCGCATAGAAGGTCTCGCAGGAAACAGTTTTTCCTCATATGTACGGGATTATGATTTCAGTGTGCTGCTGCCCGGCTACAATAAAAACAAGGTAGAGTTCACCGTTCCTCAAAATTACGGAGATCTGCACGGAAATCTTTTTAAGAGCGTTGTGAATTCCACCGCTTATAGAAAGAATTTCAGGAAGCTTCCCCTTATATGCCTCAGCGTTTCAACCAACCGAACCTATTATCGGACCGAAAATCAGCATCCTGTTCTGGGGGTTGAATACCAGCAGCGTGAATTTTCTCTGACAGATCAGTATTTTAATAAAATGGGAATGCAGGTCCGCTATTTCATGCCCCACAATAGCGCAGCGCCATTGGCGTTCTATTTTTTTGGTGACCTGCTCTCTGACTATTCGACTCTTGAGCTTATCAGCACCATCAGTGTGATGGAGTCTTTTCAGAAGGTCTACCGCCCTGAAATCTACAATGCCAATGCTGCGGCCCCCGCCTGTTACAAGCCAAGCCTGCAACATCAGGATTATTCAAACACCCGCATTGTCTACGACCGCGAAGAGCGGAGCCAGTTAGCAACCGCACAGGGTAAATATACGGAAGAGAATTTTATCGAACCGTATCATGATTTTCTGGAACAGTGGTCTGCCATCTACGCCGCCTGATCAGTCAGAAACACAGGATAAAGTCTTATGAACAAACTGCTTCCTACCTCGACAGCTGGCAGCCTGCCCAAGCCGTCCTGGCTCGCAAAACCCGAGACTCTCTGGTCGCCCTGGAAATTGCAGGATGAGGAACTTGTCGAAGGTAAACAGGATGCGTTGCGCCTGACCCTGGACGATCAGGACCGGGCTGGCATTGATATCGTCAGCGATGGCGAACAGACGCGTCAGCATTTCGTCACGACGTTTATCGAGCATCTCAGCGGCGTCGACTTTGAAGACCGTCAGACGGTTAAAATTCGCAACCGTTACGATGCCAGTGTGCCGTCCGTTGTCGGTGCCGTGGCACGCGAGAAGCCCGTCTTTGTCGAGGGTGCGAAATTTTTGCGCACGCTGACAAAGAAACCCATCAAATGGGCGTTGCCTGGTCCCATGACCATGATCGATACGCTTTACGATGACCACTACAAAAGTCGTGAAAAACTGGCGTGGGAATTCGCCAAAATCCTCAATCAGGAAGCGAGGGAACTGGAAGCCGCTGGCGTCGATATCATCCAGTTCGATGAACCTGCCTTCAATGTTTTCTTTGATGAGGTGAATGACTGGGGCATCGCCACTTTGGAGCGGGCTATTGAAGGACTGAAATGCGAAACCGCCGTCCATATCTGCTATGGTTATGGTATCAAAGCCAATATCGACTGGAAAAATGCTCTTGGAGAAGAGTGGCGGCAGTATGAAGAGATTTTCCCCAAGCTTCAGAAATCCAATATCGATCTGATCTCGCTGGAATGTCAGAATTCCCGTGTTCCGATGGATCTGATCGAACTCATTCGTGGGAAAAAGGTGATGGTCGGCGCCATTGATGTGGCAACCAATGCCATTGAAACTCCAGACGAAGTCGCAAATACGCTACGAAAAGCCCTTCAATTTGTGGATGCCGACAAGCTTTATCCCTGCACCAATTGCGGCATGGCCCCTTTGCCGCGTGACGTGGCGCGAGGCAAGTTGAATGCTCTGGGCGCAGGCACGAAAATCGTTCGCAGAGAACTTTCGGCCTGACAACCTGCCGTAGCTGGACGCCAAGAGAGGAAGAAACGCAGAGACGACCATGTCGATGCGGTCTTCCCAGAGCAAGCAGGAGACACTTTCTGTCAGTGGCAAGAAAATACAGTCTCCGGACCTTTCCCTCCATGCTTCATGCAGGACGTCGAATTTGTATTCAGATTCAGTGCACAAGAGGCCACGGTTATTGGTCGGGATGATGGAAAGCTGTCCCAAAAGAATCATGTAAACCATCATGATAAAATTTTGTGAGAGTGAACTAAAATGATATGTTTTTATGATTATATGAATTTTGTGCATTCGCGAGGTAGACCATGGGTGTTCTGGAGCGCAGTCATCTGACAATTATTCGGGAAGTCGCGCGAGAAGGCTCTTTGACGGCTGCAGGGATGCGTCTGAACCTGACCCAGCCGGCGCTCAGTCACGCGATCCGCAAGATAGAACAGCAGCTTGGCGTAAAGATATGGAGGCGGGAGGGACGCTCCCTTGTGCTCAATCAGGCAGGCGAATGGCTGCTTGCTTTGGCGAACCGCCTGCTTCCTCAATTTGAGCTGGCGGAAAGCCGCCTTGAACAGTTCGCAAATGGAGGACGTGGTACACTCCGCATCGGCATGGAGTGTCATCCCTGCTATCAGTGGCTTCTGAAAGTCGTCTCCCCGTATCTGGAGCGATGGCCCAAAGTTGACGTGGATGTAAGGCAGAAGTTCCAGTTTGGCGGTATTGGCGCGTTGTTCAGCAATGAGATTGACATCGTAGTCACCCCTGATCCGCTTTACAAACCCGGCCTGAAATTCACGCCGGTCTTCGATTATGAACTCGTTCTGGCCATTGGCCCTGAACATCCTCTTCGGAATGAGAAGTTCGTCTTGCCAGAACAGCTTGCTGGCGAAACATTGATCACCTACCCTGTCCCGTCCGAGCGGCTGGATATCTATACGCAGTTTCTGCAGCCTGCTGGTATTGGCCCACGACAGCAGAAGCAGATTGAAACCACGGATATCATGCTGGTGATGGTGGCGCATGGAAGGGGCGTTGCAGCACTTCCACGCTGGCTTGTGGAAGAGTATGCCCCACGCTTTAACCTTTACCCGGTGAAGCTTGGTAAAAAGGGCATTGCAAAGCAGATATTTCTTGGTTGCCGCGAAACCGATGAAGAGGTCCGATATCTGCAGGACTTTATCGAATTTGCTGCTTTACCTTCTTTGGTAACTTAAGTATTTTTTCAAAATTCACGCTTGGAATCTCCTCGTGTTTTTCTTTTACAATGTCCGATTTCTCGATTTTACTTTCGACACCGGACATTCCACTTCCCCCCCCTGACCTGCCTGTCTGCTCAGTGATAAAGGAGCAGACAGGCCACAGTCGCCTCATGTCGGACAATCCGAAACACAAACGAATGACCGCAAAGCGGACGATGCAGGCCCATCTTGCCTGGGTGATTTTTATTCTCTCAGGCGAGTATCAATGCCCGCCAGATTCAGTTCGATCCGAACTGGCGTTTCTTTTCCGAAGGCCTGATGAAGCGCGTGGCGAGCAACAGAGTGCCATGAAATAACGCGAGCAATCCAAATGTTTCGGCATAAGCCTCTGACACGACATGAGACGGAGCGACTGTCGCAAGCCGCCACCCAAGGAATGTGGCGCACGCTGTGATCAATGTCGGTCCCCCAATCCTTTGCATGATGTTCAGCGCAGTCGTTGCCATCGGAATATCTGCGCGTGCGATCGAAGCATATCCCACGCTCATCGCCGGAATACCGACAGCGCCACCACCTCCGCCACGCAGCAACAATGCTAAGGCGAGCAGGACGACGTTCAGACCGTTATAGGCGAGCAACGCTAAAATCAGTGTGCCAACAAAGGACAAAAGAGCCCCGCAACCGGTCAGATCGCGCGCGTCAAACCGGTCACTCAGACGCCCAATGAGCGGATAGACGCACATCATCCCCAGACCCAGGGGTGCCATGAACAGGCCCGTCCGCTCGGGCGAGACGCCGCAGGAGTGGATCAGCCATATGGGTAGAAGCATCTGACCAGCGAACGATACCCCGTTCGTCAGAAACATGATGATCGCCGACACCGAAAAGGCAGGCGCACGCAGCAGGCGCAGGTCGATCAGCGCGTCATCGCCCTTGCGTCGCGCGGATCTGACATACAGGACGAACAGCACGAGGGACGCGCCTAAGGTCGCCTGTCCATAAGGCCGGGCGACATGATCCATGCCGTAAAGAAACGAGACGAGAGCGGGCGCGAGAAATCCTAGCCCTGTCAGGTCAAGTGAACGGAAACGCTCGTCATGTCGATCGTCCGGGAGAAACAGAACGGCAAGGGCAAAAGCCGCAAGCCCAACCGGCACATTGAGAAGAAAGATCCATCGCCAGGACGCGACGGAGAGAATGGCACCGGCGACGACGGGTCCAAGAAGCGGCGCGAGCAGAACAGGTGCCGTCATCGCGCTCGCGACCCTCGGCATCTGTCGGCCCGCCACACGAGCTACCGTCATCTGCGCCATAGGGGCGAGCAGTCCGCCCGCCATGCCTTGCAGCAGCCGGAATACGATCAGGGACGGCGCAGACCACGCTAGTGCGCACAGGCCTGATGTCAGCGTGAAGGCACCGAAGCACCATAAATAGACCGCTCGCCCCCCGAGGCGGCTTACGAGCCATCCATTCAGTGGCAACGTCAGGGCGAGCGCCAGCAGATAGCCGCTGACCACCCATTGAATGTGTGAAAACGGAGCGTGCAGGGTCGCGACGAGATCTGGTTGCGACACATTGACGATCGTGGCGCCCAGTTGCGCCATGAAAGATCCGACCGCCGCGACGCTCACGATTTTCCAGGTGCCCGGAGGCAGTTGATCCGGGTCTAAGGCTGGCAACGACGTTCTGGCGTTCATGAATGATCTCGCGGGAAACCGTGAGACGCGCAGACATGAGGCATGCGTTTACGCATCCAGCCCGATCGCGTCGCTCGTCGTCACCCGGCCAAGACGGGGAAAAATCTCTTCGCAGGCAAAGCGCTGCATCTCTTCGGTGAATGTGGACATGACATCCTCGACGAGCACGACGTTATATCCGTGCTCATGCGCCGCTCTGGCGGTAGATTCCACACCCAGATTGGTGGCGATTCCACCGACCACGATGGTCGTGATCCCGCGTCGCCGCAGTTGGAGGTCAAGATCCGTGCCGTAGAAGGCACCCCACTGCCGTTTCGTGATGCGCAGATCGGTTGGTTCGGCAAGCCCGTCGACCAGTTCCATCCAGTCGGGTGCAAAACCGCCCGGCGGCGAAAAGGAGCGATCGACGACCGTATGCACCGCGTCCGCAAAGTCCAGCGCGAACGCGACGTTGACCAGAATGACCGGAGCGCCGGCAGTTCGGAAACGCGCCGTGAGTTCTTTCGATCGCTCAACAATCAAAGCACCCGGTGTCGGAGCCAGAGGAAGCCCCGTAATGCCCTTCTGGAGATCGATCAGGACAAGAGCCGTCTTGGTGGCTTGAAGCGAAATCATGGAGAAACATCCCTGTTGACGTTTGACCGTCATCCCGAACCGTTGTCCGGAACACGCGGAAACGTTAGTAAGTTGAGTAGGTACTCAAGCAGGGGCATTATTTGAGGATGGACTCAAATTCGTCAAGGGGTAAACGGACATCTCTTCAACCGCAGCGCGCGGCTGGGCGTCAGCGCGTCGAGGAATTACTGGAGGCCGCGTCCGACCTCATGGCGGAACGAGGGTACGAGGCGACGACCATGGCGGAGATCGCCGCGCGCGCCGGGGCAAAAATCGGCTCGCTCTATCGTTTCTTTCCAAACAAAGAGGCGGTGGCGGACGCTTTGGTGCAACGGCATATCGCCATTCTGGAAGACGAATACGAGGCACTCGCCAAACGTGCCGCTACGCTATCCCCGGACGCTCTGGCGGACGTCCTGATCGAACTGCTTGTCACGCTTCATCCTCGCGTGAAATCCCTGTCCGCGCTGATGGAAGCACGGACTGACAAGACGGAGATCCGTGATCGTGCACGAGGACATGCCATAGCCGGAATTGCGGCAGCGTTGCGTGTCTGTGCGCCAGGGTTGGATGAAGCACTGGCGAGAGATATTGCTGCGGTCGTTCTAAACACTATGAAAGTGCTGCGCAGCATGCTGGCGAAGGACGCCCCCACGACGCCAGGCGGGCCTGACGAATTGCGGCGAATGCACCGTCTCTATCTAACGGACCGGCTGCAGCCGTTTCGGCGTACTTCAGACGGCATAACGGACGCAGAGCCATAATTTCGCAGATTGGTGCAGCCCGGGTTTCAAACGCCAATTTCATCGCACCCCAAGTGAGGAGGCTAAATGGATGCGAGAAAACCGGGGAGAACTAACACAGTTTTGACGCGAAAATCTCGTGCCCGGCAATGGTCGATTGCTTAGCAGGCAGGTCGCAGTGGCCTACATATGGTCGTGTCCGTCATTCAGTAAGCTACCGCGAAGCGGACATAACTGACAAAGCTGCTTGACCGCTACTGCTGGCGTCAGCAAAGTCGTTTTTGCCTAAAAAGACAGCGATGCAGGTATGGTGATAACCTGTGGTCTCTCCGGAGACAGTCACGCTTGAGCGAATAAACCCGCTCTTGGCCATGGCCGGACACGACGAGGATAGGCCTCGTCCGTGGTCGGTCGTCGTTGTCCAGACTGCGGCCGGCTCGTGTCCGTCTCACCAACGGAAAGGCACACTCATGAAGCTGAACCATATCAACCTCTACAGCCATGATACTGGGGCTGATCGCGCAATGTTCGAACAGTATTTCGGCCTGCGCACTCTCGTTGTGCGTGGGAGCAAGATGGCCGTCCTTCAGGACAATGATGGGCTAGTTGAATTGCCCCGGGTTTTGTGGAGACGTTTTTTATCTGATTTAAGCGGCTAATGCATGTGATTTCTGTTGTGCATAAAAGCGTGCCTCAGCTTCTGCTGGGGGGATGTTTCCAATGGAGGACAGGAGCCGCCGATTATTGAACCAGTCGACCCATTTAAGTGTTGCCAGTTCAACAGCTTCCCTGTTTTTCCATGGCCCCTGTCGATAGATGAGTTCGGTTTTATAAAGTCCGTTAATGGTCTCTGCCAAGGCGTTATCATAGGAATCCCCGACACTGCCTACAGAAGCAACAAGGCCTGCTTCAGCCAGTCTTTGTGTGTAGCGAATGGACACATATTGACAGCCGCGATCGGAATGGTGGGTCACTTTTCCCTCAGGCCGCCTCTGGCACAGAGCCTGCTCGAGGGCATCCAGTACGAAGTCGGTATGGGCAGTGGACGAGACGCGCCAGCCCACAATCACGCGGGCAAACACATCAATGATGAAGGCGACATAAACAAAGCCCTGCCATGTGGAAACGTAAGTGAAATCCGAAACCCATAGCCTGTTGGGGGCTGGTGCATGAAACTGGCGTTGCACCAGATCCTGTGGACAGGGCCGTGTGGTTCTGACCGCCTTGCCACGCATGACGCCTTTCAGTCCCATCCGGCGCATCAGCCGCTCTACCGTGCAGCGGGCGACATCCAAACCTTCACGTTTGAGCTGATGCCAGACCTTGCGCGCTCCATAGACGCAGAAATTATCATTCCACACTCTACGGATGTCATCGCACAGCTCTTTGTCTTTCTGGCTGCGCACACACGGATTTTTCTGTCTGGCAACAGTTGCATAATAGGCAGATGGTGCAATCGACAGAACCCTGCAGATTGACCCGACACCATATGTCTGCCGGTGCTCCTCAATGAAGCGTGTCATGGCTTGAAGATGCGGTCGAGTTCCGCCTGGGCAAAATACGCAGAAGCCTTACGCAGGATTTCATTGGCCTGCCGCAATTCGCGGTTCTCTCGCTCCAGTTGCCTGATCTTCTCCCGATCAGGCAACTCATTCACCGCAGGCGCATTGGCCCGTTCATGCAGACGGGTCCATTTTGACAGCGTGTCAGGATGAATATCCAGCTTTGGCGCTATCATCATCACTGCGGACCAGCGTGATGGATGGTTCTTCTCTTCCTCCAGAACCATGCGGGCTGCACGGTCACGAAACTCAGGCGGAAAACGCTTCGATTTGTTGCTCATGAATCCTTCTTACCTCTCGGGTCGTTCTGTCTCCACAAAACCCGGGGCAATTCAGTTGGGATAACCGCCTGACCGTGACCACTTCCGAAGATATAGGACGACTTACAGCGAGCATCCTCGCCCATAAACCGCCGATCCAGAACGAGGTGGTTTACGTTGCCGGGGATACGTTTTCCTACGCTCAACTCGCCGAAAAAATGCAGCACTATCTCGGCCGCCCTGTCACTCGGGAGCTGTGGGATATGGATTGGCTGTGCGCAGAAGTCGCCGCACACCCTGACGATGGAATACGGAAATACCGTCTTGCGTTCGCACGCGATACTGGCGTGGCATGGGACAAGGATCGGACTTTTAACGCTTTACAGGGCATTGAGGTGACCGACGCCATAGCCTGGCTAAAACACCAGCAACGTCATGTAGCGTAAACATCTCACTGTTTGCGACATCTGAATTCCGGGAAACACAAGGTCAGCAGCCATCCTAGTCATCAGCCCCTTGGTTTACTTGCAGAGCGTAGTCGGACCATGGCGCTCTGCTAGCCTCTGATGGAAGTCGGCGTGAAGTGCTGCAAGTGTAATCTGGCCAAAACGCGCCAGAAATTGGGCCTTAACATCGGCCAGGACGCTACTCATGGCGTGGTTGACGGCTTCTTCGACAAGGCACTCAGTCTCCTCACTCCGGTTCCCTATGGCGAATAATCTTGGAGCATCAAGAGCCTCGTAAATATCCCGCAGCGTCACCTGATCCAACTGGCATGAGAGCGTCCACCCCCCGCCATGTCCTTTCTCGGAGTGCACATATCCATGCTCACGCAGACCGCCCATAAGACGTCGCACAACCACGGGGTTGGTGTTAAGGGCGCGAGCCAGGGCTTCTGACGTCATGGGACCACCTGCTTCTGCCATATGCAGGAGTACGTGGAGCACACAGGATAATCTGTTATCTTGTCTCATGTAACTCCATGTGTTGCTAGAGTGCAATTTCGTCAGTATATCATGAAACTCGAAAAGTGACATGAAACTGTGTGCGAACGCTCTTACTTTGAGGACATGCTGTATGAATTTGCTCGAAATGCTGACAGTCGGCGTCGTGGCGACTGCTGCATCCGATATCTGGCAGCAAGCCCAGAAACCATTGACTGGAATTCCTGCAGCCAACTGGCCTGTCACCGGCCGCTGGGTCATAGGGTGGCGTGACGGCAGGATCTATGACCCAATGATTGGAAAAAGACCCTCCCTGAAAGGAGAGGCACTTGTTGGCTGGGCATTTCATTATCTGATTGGTGCTATTTATGCCGCACTGTACCTCAGTTTTGTGGTGGTTATAGCAAAGACAGTCCCCACACTGCTAAATGGTCTACTCTTCGGACTTGTTACCCTTTTAGCCCCTTTTCTGTTTATGAAACCTGCTCTGGGCGGCGGTTTTTTCGGGCTTAGGGCTCCCAATCCTGGAAAAGGACTATTTCTCAGTATAAGCGCTCATGCTGTCTTTGGAATGGGACTGTATTTAGGAGAAATTTTTTACCAAGGTCTTTGCTGAAACCTTACTCATGTACTGATTACATTTTTCTATAATCACGAGGACTGACACCCGTCACTCTGCGGAAGACCTGAGCAAAGTGACTTGGATTGTCGTATCCGATCTCCAAGGCAATCTCGATAATAGGAACATTGGTCTTACAAAGCATTTCTGATGCCTTCTGGACGCGGCGCTGCATGAACCAACCAGAGGGAGTTTGTCCCGTGGTTGTACGGAATGAGCGACTGAAGTGAAAACGGCTCATGCCACACAAAGCAGCAAGACAATCCAAATCAAATGGTTCAGCCAGATGTGCTTCCATATGATCTAGAACTCTACGCAGTTTCCATGTGGGCAAGAGTGTGGATCGTAGCTTTATCTTAGCCTTGGTATCAGCATACTGTCTTAAAAGATGAACTGTCAGACTCTCCAGAAGGCCATTTACAAATAAGGGATTTGCAATAACAGAAGATTGCATTTCAGCTATCAGACCACTCAAAATTCCTGATATGAAAGCATCTTCCCCGCCCGAAACATCCCGCATTCGAATACGGGATGAATTCAGATTTAATGACATGGCAGCCCGATCGACAAGCTCAAGTCCAAGATAGAGATGCAACACTTCAAAACAAGTGTCTCCCTTGCCCTGCCAACGCATCAGATAGGGTATGTCCGTGTGCGTGAGGTAAAACGTTCCTGCTCTTGCCTTGCTCTGTTCCCAAGGCCCTGTCAGTTCACGCTCTTCAATATTTGCTTCTCCGCGGATAACCCAGACAAGCAAGGGTTCTGCGACGGCAGGTACAAGAATTTCGTCTTTTTGTACCGGGCGAGTGAATATCTGGACGTCAACATCCTTCCAGACATCTCCTTCACTTTGCGCGACTTTCTTCCCGGGGAGAAATTGCTCCAGTGTCAAACTGGCAGCACGCCGAGAAGGAAGGCAGGGCAAAACCATCTGCTACACTCTCTCAATTCTTTGCGCGACTATCTATAGCGCAAAATCACAATAGTTTCAGCAAGAAGCCATGCGAGATATCTTCTGGCATAATTTACACCTCCTTCGACAATTAAGGCCGATTGAAGGCTCGTCGTGTGGAGAAGATTATGAATATTGCAGGAAAAATTGCTCTGGTGACCGGAGCATCCAGTGGCATTGGTGCGGCAACAGCGCGCAAACTTGCAGCAGAAGGAATGACAGTCGGCCTGGCGGCACGTCGTCATGATCGCCTGGAGACGCTTGTTATTGAAATTACCAAGGCTGGCGGTCGAGCCATTCCTCTGGTGACGGACGTTACTGATCTTGTCTCGTGTCAAGAAGCGGCAAAGAGCTTGATCGCCCAATTTGGAAGGATTGATGTTCTGATCAACAACGCGGGCCTGATGCCCCTATCCAGCGTTGACAGCCTGAAAGTGAACGAATGGCAGCAGATGGTGGACGTCAATATATCCGGTGTTCTCAATGCAACGGCAGCCGTTCTTCCGCAGATGATCGCACAGCATTCGGGTCATATTTTCAACATGTCCTCGATTGCAGGCCGGAAGGTCTTTACGGGTCTCGCCGTTTATTGTGCCACCAAGGCTGCGGTGACAGCGTTTTCAGACGGCCTAAGAATGGAGATCGGACCAAAGCATAATATCCGCGTTACCTGCATTCAGCCGGGAGCCGTAAAATCAGAGCTTTACGATCACATTACAGATGCTGATTACCGCAAACAGATGGATGACCTTGCAGCGTCCATGACCTTTCTCGAGGGCGAGGACATAGCAGACAGTATCCTTTTTGCTCTGAAATCACCTGCACGTATGGATGTTGCAGAACTGTTTGTTCTTCCGACTGAACAGGGATGGTGAACAGGAACTGATTGCCAACTGAGCTTAGGAGTCAGGCACCCTTCCGTCGAAAAGAGGCTTCAGGCTGGAAAGCCTCTTGAAGCTCGGTCACAAAGACCCGCAGCTTTGGTGTCATAACCGGACCTGCGTTATAGAGCAGGTACATGGGCCTGTCCGGAACTTTCCACCTGGGCATAAGCCGGACAAGCCGTTTGCTTTTAATATCTGGAAGCAGAGCCTGCTCATATCCCAGCAGAATGCCATCGCCACCAAGAGCTGCAGAATGCAGAACACTTGAATCATTACTGATTATCTTCCCGGACACGGTGACAGGTCGCGTAACGCTCCCCTGAGAAAGGTACCACGTGGTTACAGGGCCGCCGGAGTTTTCATATACGAGACACTCGTGGCGCATCAGACCTTCGGGCTGCCCTGGAAAACCGTGTTTTTCCAGATAGGTTTGAGCCGCGCAGATGACCCGACGATAGGCCGTCAAAGGACGACTGACCGCTGTAAGGTCCGTCTCCAGTTCACCAATTCGGATCACAGCCTCATGACCATCCATTGTGGGGTGAACCAGTTGGTCTGTCAGGGATAAATGCACTTGAATTTCTGGGTATCTTTTTTGAAAACTGTGAATAAATGGCAGCAATACTGTTCGCCCGAAGGTGACTGGGACGCTGACAGATAATGTGCCGCGCGGTGTGCCAAGCATATTGGCTGCCAGACTGTCAGCTCGTTCAGCAGCCTGCAGAACAAGCCGACATTGCTCGCAATAGAGGCGTCCTGTTTCAGTCAGACTTTGCCGACGTGTCGTTCGATGCAACAGGCGAGCACCAAGGTGATGCTCCAGAGCCTCTATATGCTTGGCGACCATCTGCGGCGACAAAGTCAGATGCTGGGAGGCCGCAGCAAAGGACCCCAATTCCACGACCTTGATAAAAATCTTCATGCTGGTTAACCGGTCAAGCATTCATCATCCTCAGTTGTGACTGATGTCACGTATCGACAATTTATCCAGCGAATAAAGAGGAATATGCTGAAGGCTTCGAGTGATTGGCAAGTCCAGTTCTGGTGGAGACTTTCGAAATGCCTGTTTATCTTGTGCGCATGGACCACCCTGACGGCGAGGGATGGGGACAGCATGTCGCCGCACACGTGTTGTATCTCAGGCGCCTTATTCAGGAAGGCAGCCTGCTGGCCTCCGGTCCGTTGAAAGGTACCCCATTGCGCTCCGGCTTTCTGATTATGAAAGGCGCCAATCGGCAGGAGATTGACGCGATGATTGCCGGTGATCCCTTTACATCCGAAGGTTTGATTTGTGATCTGCGCATTGAAGAATGGGACCCACTATTCGGGTGCCTGTCAAACCATGCAACAGGCAAACTCCCGCAAGAATTGAAGTCTCTTTTCCCTTCATGACGACAGCGCTGTGTTTTTTGAGAAATAAAAACGAAAAGAGAGCCTTGGGATTATGAACGATCTTCAGTGGTATGCTGTAGGGGATGCCCGCATACTAAAAATACAGGATCTGACGCTGGCAGCACTCACTCCAGAACAGTTGCTTCCTGACTGGGATGATGCAACGGCACTTCAGGCCTATTCTGATCTACCTGAAACGCTGGATGCTTCAGAAACGAAAGTCCTTTTGAGCGTTCATAGCTGGCTCATCAAGGATCGCGGTCGGAACATTTTTGTGGATACGGGGGCCGGGAATAGCAAGGCTCGACCTGCTGCTCTGTTTTTCGATCACTTGCAGACCGTGTGGCTTGAAAATCTGATGCGCGCTGGCGTCCGACCAGAAGATATCGATTTTGTTCTTCTCACCCATCTGCATGTTGATCACGTGGGGTGGAACACACGCCTGCAAAATGGCATCTGGGTTCCGACCTTCCCGAATGCCCGATATGTCTTTTCTAGAGCCGAATATGATTTTTTCAGTAATCCGGCTCATGATAGCGTCCGCAATAAAACCAGTTTCATGACACGCATTGATAGCGTTGATCCGATTATCTCGGCGGATCTTGCGGATCAGATTGACGTAGACGGATCCGAAGTTCTTGAAGGAATCTCCTTTCACTCCACACCTGGGCATACGCCCCATCACGCGTCTCTCGTGCTGAAATCAGGTATGGAGCGTGCGCTCTTCACGGGTGATGTCATGCATCACCCCATTCAGGTATGTATTCCGGAGTGGAGTGCCGTTTTTGATGCAGATCCTCAGATAGCCATCATATCGCGCAAATGGGCTTTGAATTATGCTGCCGAACATAACGCGGCATTATTCACATCGCATTTTCCGATGACATCCGCTGGAAAAGTGATGACATACGACCAGGGAAGGGGTTGGTCTTTCCTCTAGGGCTGCCATTATGTCCGCTGTTCACCTCGTTCAATTCCATTGCGGACATTCCGCTTTCCCCCCATGCCGGTCTTCAAGAAAGACGGTATGAGATGAAAAATACCTTTCTCGCTCAGCACCGTGAGCTACTACACTGGGTATAAGATACTCAGGATAGTAGCAAGCACGAGGCGCCGTTTATGCAGGTTGAAGTTGTTGTCCACGGCCGAAAAGATCGGGTTTTAGCTACTCTGTTCGAGCGGTGTGACCGGACTACCCGACACCGTCTGGACGAGGCAGGTTCAGCAGCCGACACACTGCCGGAAATTCTTGCTGCTGCCCGCCTCTCCCCAGGACTGGAACTGCGCTTGTCTGGTATCTCCCTCTCAGGAAATAAGACCGACGATCTGGTAATTGCTCATGACGTGCCGTTCGCTGCCCGTGCCCGTGCACTGGCCGCAGAGCGGATCGGTGTGGCTCCAGATGATCCCTCACTGGCTATCGTGCTGCATCTCAGTTCAGTTCCGTATTTTCTGGCGCGTTACAGGCAAGCACACAGGGACACTATCGTACAGTCTGACGCGTCCCCTCCCCTGCCCTCTCCTGCGGGTCAGACGCCCGGCGTCATTATCCGATGGTTTGACGCCTCTCTTGGAAGGGTCGTCCCGCAACGCGATGGCTCTCTTGAAACCGCGCGTGATAGTGCCTCAGCCTACGCTTTGCAGGCCAAGGCAGATAATACACGCAAAGCCTATCGTGCTGGTGTCCGGGCATGGTGTGCCTGGGCGGATCGTCATACCCTTCCCTGTCTCCCTGCACGTTCGGCCGACATTGCCGCATTCCTGGCAGACGAAAGAGGTCGGGGTCTTGCGCCCTCAACACTGGAGCTACGACGGGCCGCAATCACCTATCTTCACCGCCTGGCAGGGTGCGCCGTTCCCACCGCTGACGCCGCTATTGGCGAAACCATGACCGGGATCAGGCGCACCGCTGCGAGGGATGGCTTTACACCGCGTCGCAAGGCCGCCGCAACGCTGGACGTTCTGGCAACAATCATCAGTGCGATAGACCTGAGCAAGTTATCCGGGATACGGGACCGGGCTTTACTCCTCATGGGATTCTATGGTGCGTTCAGGCGTTCTGAGCTGGCCAGCATCGATGTTCGCCACGTAAACTTGGTCAGTAAAGGCCTGCTCGTCACCCTTCCCCAGTCAAAGGGAGATAGACAAGGAAAGGGTGTGGAGATCGCCCTCCCCTATACCCGGGATCAGTATTGCCCAGTAAAGGCATACGGGGCCTGGCTAGCCGTGTCTGGCATACAGGCTGGCCCCATCTTCCGCCGTGTCCGCAAGGAAAGCACAGCCACCTCTGAAGGGAATGGCCGTGAAATTGGGCAGCAGCCCCTGACAGATCGCTCTATCGCCCGGATCATCCAGGGCCGTGCCAGTGCTGCGGGGTTGGATGGAAAGACCTTTGGTGGGCACAGCCTGAAACGGGGTGCGCTTACAACCGGGATGGATGCTGGTGCGCACCCCGTCAAACTCAAGCGCCTTGCACGACACGCAACGTATGCAGCGCTAGGCGATTATCTGGAGCTAGGTGATCCTTTTGAAGAACATGCGTTAAACCGTTAATTTAAAAATAAATCTGTCTGATTATTCATCAAGGTAGAGATCACTGCCCCGCTAGAGTTCCCAGAACAAAGTTATTTAGATTTCATGGCTTTAAACAGCAAAGTGGCTCAGACACAGTAGCAGTCACAGAGACTCGGATGGATGACGTCCACTTAGAAAATAAAGTGGGAACTTTAGAGGGAAAAATGTTTAAATTATCCCGAGGACTCTGGCGGAACCCCGGGAACTTTAGCGGGGCAAAATGGGAACTTTAGCGGGATTGTCTGGGAACTCTAGCGGATATAAATGCTGGATATTCCTGATTTTTTGGAGTTACCCCGAGGACTCTGGCGTGACAAACTAATATTTTAAATAATACTTCAAATATTAGCACGCCTCGTACGGTGCCTTCCCGCTAAAGTTCCCACTTCTCAAGCGCAAAATTACTGCTAGTGTTCACCAATCCTGCTCAAAGGAGTTCTCTAGTGGGAACCATTCACAAGCTCATAGAAGAACACGGTAAACAAGGGGCTCTATCCTTTGACGAAGATCGAAAGATCATAGAAATTGCCGCTGACTATATGGCTTATGAAGACACAGGTATCGGCTTTCTATATAGTGGGTTCGCTCATGTAGGATTGCCACATAAACGCTTAGCTGACGATCTTGTCTGGCAAATTGAGACAGACAGAGCAGTGATGATTGTTGAACCCGGTCGTCGGGCAGTGCGTGGTACAAATCCAGTATCTGTAGGAGTACCCTACGGAAGTAAAGCACGATTAATCATGCTTTACCTACAAACAGAAGCCATAAAAACCCAGAATAGAGAAATTGAACTAGGAAAATCCCTGAGAGATTGGCTCAAGAGAATGGGCATTCCGCAAGGTGGAAAATCTATTAAAGACGTTAAAGAGCAAGCCGAGCGAATTTTCAGATGCCGAATCTCGTTTCATTTCCAATCCGGGAACTCTAGCGGGTTGATAAATCAAAATATTGTGGATGCCGCTATATTTACGGATGATCATAAAGATAACGGCAAACAACAGTTTCTGGAGCGAGCTAAGCTTTCCGAACTATTTTATGATCAGCTGCAAAAACATCCGATTCCGATCGAAGAAGCTGCAATCCGCGCATTAAACGGACATAGCCAAGCGCTCGACATTTATTGTTGGCTTGCTTATCGGCTTCACGCATTGAAAGGGCCAACAGCAATCACATGGTCTGCTTTGAAAGCCCAGTTTGGTGCAGGTGTCGTACGGTTAGACCATTTCAGACCGAAGTTCATAGACAACTTGAAAATAGCGCTAGCTGTATATCCTGCGGCTAAAACTGAAGTTACAAAAACTGGTGTTATCTTACATCCATCTAGGGCGCCCATTGCCCCTAAGATTCATGGGATACCCCGCTAGAGTCCCCATGGCGCGAACTCTAGCGGGGTATCTTTGTTGTCAAGCAGTTACTCTACTAAATCCCCCAAGAGTCCCCTGATATCCTGTATTTTGGAATCAACGGCAGCCATTTCAGATTCCAGCTTTTCTCGATGCCGTAGAAGTTTTCTATACTCCTCCTTCAATACATTGACGTCCACTCGACCGGAGATTTCCGGTTTAATAACCGTCTCTTTACGAAGGTTGGCAATCTCCCGACGAGTTACATCTGGGCGAATTAAGCCACGCTCTTTAGCTACCCGCAGTTGATGTTCATTCAATAGAGTAATTTGATACGCTGTTCCGTAACTCCCAGGACAAGCATCCAAAGGGATTACCCCATCCGAAACGGCTTTCGCGATCCGTCTTAATTGTGTTGCCGTGGCGTCAGAAAAGGGAAACAGACGATCAGAGCCTTGCCTCAATTTAATATATTCGGCTTTTGACAGAACATTTTCCAAATCCAGAAGAGCACGTCCGATGGCGAGGAATGAATCGCGGGCTTGACTCCAGTTCTGATTGACCTCGGCACGAACTGCCAAAATACGCGAGACTTTTTCAGTATCGGAAATTACAGAAGTACCTGCAAACACGTCTTCTATTGTCGTCATGACATTATCATCAATGACAACTCGTTCTATTAACATTTCGGCACGGTTATCGCTAACACTCAGGCTATCATCTTCTTCCATTACGGACATGATTGAGGTGCGTGATACCCGGTGTGTTTTAGACATTGGTGATTTTCCTGTTTATGAATGCCCAAAGTTCTTCAAATGGCTCCTGACCTCGACTTTTTGTGAAATCGAGAAGCGTCAGTCCTTTACCACTGGGCACATGCACATCCTCTAATTGAGGAAGCTCTACTGGAATAACATCAGCCACTTTGATGAGCCGCCCGCGCACTCTAGCGAATGAATTGGTGCGGCGATTAGCTCTATTCAACACGACCACGGTATTGTTGGTAACCTGGTTTAAAACATCGATCCATGGGGCGATGCTATCGACATCGTCCTGAGTGCAGGCACAAGGAACAACTACGATGTCAGCGGCTTGCGCCAGGCCAGTGATTGCTGACATGTGATCTTCAACACTGGGAGGCGTATCAATGACGGCTAAGTCATAGCCTGTTGCTTTACTGAGACCGCCTCGCCAATCCTGAAGTTGCGCGCCAACAATCGTAACATCGATAAACTCAGGCATTTTAGACCGGAGTGCCTGCCGTCGCTTTCCCCACTTGTCGATTGTACCCTGACGATCAAAGTCTATTCCAATGACCTTCTGGCCTTCTTGTGCCGCTGCGACAAGAAGGTGCCTCGTGACCACTGACTTCCCGCTTCCACCTTTGGGCGACGACACTAAAACGATTTTTGTCATGCAGCTACCGCCTTATATAAATTAGACATGTCTAATTACGTTTGCCGCGCAATGATTACATCCCACAGAATGTCAGATCAACCTGTTAATTTCTATTAGACATGTCTAATTTCCAAAAAATACTCAGCTACGCGTGAGATAAAAATAAAACCCCGACCAGCCCTGAGCGTCCCGCGCAAAGGGTGGGTCGGTCTGTCTGACGCCAGCCCGATCCCGGCCCGGGCGCCGCCTTTGCCCGCGCCACCCAGGCCCGGTTCCGGAGACAGCATGCAGAAGAAAATCTGACGCAACCCAGCGCTCAGTCCCCTTCCCTGCCGTTATTCATCCTCCCCGAACGCCGCCTCGTCCCAGACGCAGGCGGCGTTCGGCGTTTATCCGGAGCCTTTCATGTCCCTGTTCGATGATCAGCTCAGCCTGTTCTCTTCCTCTTCCCTCAGCGGTGCCGCAGACCTGTTCTGGGGTGAGCTTGAAGGCGAAGACAGCCCCCTCCCCTCCCCCATCGCAGAAACCCCGCTGGTCATCCCCCAGACCGATTTCCGGCTCAAGGAAACCCGTGGCCTTGCCAACAGCTGGAAAGACCGCGCGCGGGACAATATTGCGGCCATTAAGCTCCTGGGAACGCTCGAAGCCGAAGACCGTAATGCAACCCCCGACGAGCAGGCTGTGCTGAGCCGGTTTATTGGCTTTGGGGCGGGTGAATTGGCCAACGCTCTCTTTCCCCGTGCCGGTGAGCCTTACCGCGCAGGATGGGACAGCATCGGCCATGCTCTGGAGGCGGCCTGCAGTGAGACGGACCATGCCGCCCTCGCCCGCTCCACCCAGTATGCCCATTACACGCCGGAATATATCGTCACCGCCGTCTGGGACATGCTCATGAAGCGTGGCTTCCAAGGCGGGTCCGTTCTGGAACCCGGCTGTGGTGTTGGCCAGTTCATCGCCCTCAGGCCCGAGCGTCTCGAAGGCCTGATCGCCTTTACCGGCATTGAAGTCGATGGAATTGCCGCACGGATTGCCCGCAAGCTGTTCCCCAAACAGTGGATCAGGAACGAAGACTTCACGAAGGCAACGCTGGCAACCACCTATGATCTGGCGATTGGCAATCCGCCCTTCTCCAACCGTCTGGTCAACGCGGTGGATCATCGTGAGCTGCGAGGGTTCAGTCTTCATGACTGGTTTATCGCCCGCTCAGTTGGTGCCCTGCGTCCGGGCGGCTTCGCAGCGTTCGTCACGTCACGTCATACGCTGGATAAAACCGACCCGAAGGCACGTCAGCATATCGCCGAAGAGGCTGACCTGCTGGGGGCGGTGCGTCTGCCCGCAGGAGCAATGCGTGCGGATGCCGGCACCGAGGTCGTGCTCGATCTGCTTGTGTTCCGCAAACGCATGATCGGTGAGATGCCCGGCGATCAGACCTGGCTGGAAACAGCTCCCGTACCCGACAGTGATGAAGGGTGCGGCCCGCTGCGGATCAACCGCTATTTCCTAGACAATTCCGCTCAGGTTCTGGGGCGGCATGGTTGGGCAAGCAGCCAGTTCGGTCTGGATTACTGCTGCCTGCCGGTGGCGGGCATGGACCTTCAGACTGCTCTACCGGAAGCGCTGGCCTACATCGCCCCCGAGACCCGGTTTCTGCTGCCCGTAGAGCAGCGCATTACGCGGCCAGAACTGGATGGCCTGCGCGTTGGCACCGCGGCGTCAGGCGCTGACCTGAAGGAAGGCAGCTACTATCTGCACAACCGCATCCTGCATCAGATCATAGGTGGCACAGGTCAGGAGGTGCCCATCCGCAAGGGGGACCAGAAAGAAGGCCTCTTCCAGAAACACGCACGCATCATTGAAGCCCTGATCCCGGTGCGGGATGCAGCCAAAGCCGTGTTGCGCGCCCAGATGGACAACCAGCCGTTCGGGCGGCACCAGCATCGCCTCCGGCAGACCTGGCAGAGCTTTACGCGTCAGTTCGGGCCGATCAATCTGACCAACACGACCGTCAGGGTGAACCCGACCACGGGCGAAGAAACCGAAAGCCGCCGCCGGCCCAACCTCCAGCCGTTCTATGATGATCCCGATGTCTGGCTGGTCTCTTCCATTGAAGAGTATGACGAGGCCACCCAGACAGCCCGGCCTGGGCCGCTGTTTACCGAGCGTGTCATCCATGCGCCGGTCGAGCCCGAAATCCACTCCGCTCATGACGCGCTGGCGGTCTGCCTGCATGACGTGGCGCGTGTCGATCTGCCCCTGATCGCCGAGCTGACGGGTTGCACCGTAGAGGCAGCCCTGAACGAGCTGGGTGAGGCCGTCTATCTCGATCCCGAGGCCTCGTGCCCGGGGTGCGATGTGTGGGTGGCGGCGGACGAGCTGCTCTCAGGGGCCGTGCGCACCAAACTTGCGGCAGCCCGTGACGCAGCACAGAACGATCCGCGTTTTGCCCGCACGGCGGCAGCGCTGGAACGGGCCCAGCCCGAGGATCTGAGGCCATCCGACATTACGGCCCGCCTGGGTGCGCCCTGGTTGCCAGTGAGCGACATCATGGCCTTCACCCGCGAGGTGTTGGGGGTTGAGGCTGTCATCCACCATACCGCCGAGGTGGCCTGCTGGAGTGTCGAGAAACGTGCTTTTCTGGGGCGGGCCGAAGCGACGTCAGTCTGGGGAACGGTACGCCGCCACGCTGGTGAACTGCTCGAAGACGCGCTCACACAGGCCTCTCCAAAAATCTGGGACACGATCAGGGATTCAAACGGCAACGACAGCCGGGTGCTGAACACGCAGGAAACCGAAGCAGCGAAGGAAAAGCTGGCCGCTATCCGTCAGGCGTTCCAGAACTGGGTCTGGCAGGATGCCGAGCGGGCTGACCGGCTGGTGCGGCTGTATAACGATACCTACAACAATCTGGTGCCACGCACCTTCAACGGCGATCATCTGCGTCTGCCCGGTGCAAGCACTGTCATCACCCTGCGCGAACATCAGAAGCGGGTGATCTGGCGGATCATTGCCGCGGGTAGCACCTACATCGCTCATGCCGTGGGGTCGGGCAAAACTTTCTCCATGTGTGCCGCCGTCATGGAGCAGAAGCGACTGGGGCTGATCAGCAAGGCAATGATCGTTGTGCCCGGGCATTGTCTGGCCCAGATGGCCCGTGAGTTTCTCATGCTCTATCCGACTGCCAAAATCCTTGTCGCCGATGAGACGAATTTCGCGAAGGCCAAACGCCAGCGGTTTCTGGCCCGCGCGGCCACGGGGAACTGGGATGCGATCATCATCACCCATGGCGCCTTCAAGTTCATTGCGGTCGAGGCATCCTTTGAGCGCGGGATGATCGACGAACAGATCGACGCCTATGACACGCTGCTCTGCGAGATGAATAAAGACGACCGGCTGTCGCGCAAGCGGATCGAGCACATGAAGGAAATCATGGAGGCGAAGCTCGAAGGGCTGGCGAGCGTCAAGGATGACATGCTGCATCTGGGGGAACTGGGGATTGATCAGATCCTCGTGGACGAGGCCCAGCAGTTCCGCAAACTGAGCTTTGCCACTAATCAGGGCGATCTCAAGGGCGTGGCTCCCGAAGGCTCCCAGCGCGCGTGGGACCTGTTCGTCAAGGCCCGGTATCTGGAGCGGGTCAATCCCGGTCGCGCGCTGGTGCTGGCGTCAGGCAGCCCGATTACCAACACGCTGGGCGAGTTGTATTCGGTCCAGCGCTATATGGCGCTCGATGCGCTGCGTAGCCGCGGCCTGCACGAGTTCGACGCTTGGGCCGCCAATTTCGGGGAGACCCGGACCGAACTCGAACTGCAGCCCAGTGGCCTCTACAAGCCTGTCACGCGCTTTACCGAGTTCGTCAATGTCGCGGACCTCATGGCCCTCTATCGTGACTTTGCTGATGTGGTCCAGCAGGACGATCTGCGCCGTTATGTGAGCCTGCCAGCAGTCAAGGGTGGGCACCGTCAGATTGTCGTGGCACCAGTCCATGCCCGCTTCCGCGCCTACCAGAAGACTTTGGCGGAGCGGATCACGACGATTGAGAACCGCAAGGGTAAACCCCAGAAGGGCGACGACATCCTGCTCTCGGTCATGGGGGACGCCCGTCATGCAGCCCTTGATCTGCGCTTTGTCGGCTGGGGCCGGGCAGGGGAGGGGGAGGACAGCAAGCTCGATCTGATGATCCGCAACGTCTTCGCCATCTGGGAGGAGAGTGCCCAGAACCGCTACACCAATCCCGAGACTGGCCAGCCCTATGCGGTGCCAGGTGCGGTGCAGATGATTTTCTCCGACCTGGGCACTGTGGGCGCACAAGGCAAGCGGGGCTTCTCCGCCTATCTGTGGATCCGTGACGAGCTGGTGCGCATGGGGGTGCCGCGCGAGCAGATCGCCTTCATGCAGGACTACAAGAAAGCCGAAGCCAAGCAGCGTCTCTTTGGCGACCTCAATGCCGGGCGCAAGCGCATCCTGATCGGCAGCACCCAGACCATGGGGACAGGAGTGAACGCCCAGCAGCGGCTTCTGGCCCTGCACCATCTGGATGTGCCCTGGCTGGTCTCTGACATCATCCAGCGCGAGGGGCGCATCGAACGCCAGGGCAACCAGAACCCCGAAATACGGATTTACGCCTACGCGCAGGAAGGCTCTGTCGATGCCACCAACTGGCAGCTCCTCGAACGCAAGCTGCGCTTCATCGCGATGGCCATGTCTGGTGATCGGTCCATCCGGCGTGTGGAAGATCTGGATAGCGATGGCAACCAGTTCGCCATGGCCAAGGCGCTGGCCTCTGGTGATATGCGGCTTATGCAGAAAGCCGGTCTGGAAGCGGAGCTCGCACGGCTCGAACGCCTCTATGCGGCCCATTACGATGATCAGTTCGCCGTGCGCCGGGCTGTCCAGCAGGCCGAGCGTGAGATCGCCTGGGCGCAGACGCGGATCCCGCTGATCGAGGCTGATCTGGCGGCCCGTGTGGCCACACGCGGTGAGGCCTTCAGCTTTGAGACTGAACGCGGTGTGATCACCGAGCGTGAGAAGGCGGGGGCGTTCCTGCTGGCACAGCTCCGTCTGGCGGTCAGGAACGCGCAGGAAGGTCGGTGGACGCTGGGTCGTATCGGCGGGTTTGCCATCATGCTGGATGCCGTCAACCGTCAGCGTTTCACCGAGGACAAGGTGGTGACCGAGGCGGGGCTGTCCGTGGCGTTCGCTTATGGAACCGTGGACATTCCCGTGGATCAGGACACGAAACCTCTGGGACTGGTGGCCCGCATCGAAAACCTCGTGCTGCGTCTTGATGGGGAACTGGCCGACACCCAGAAAACCCGTGATGAAGCCGCACGACGGCTGCCCGCCTATCAGGCCAGACTGGGTGTGCCGTTCCGTGATCAGGCGCTGCTTGATGAGAAGCGCAACGCTCTGGCGGACCTCGAAGCCGATCTTGCCGCAACCAGCAGGGAAGAGGAGGAGGAGGCTCCGGCTAACGATGACATCCCGCCCTCAGCAGGGGAAGACGATACCCCCAACGCTCTGAAGGACGCGGCCTGACCCACGTATGCCGTCCGGCGTCACAACGTCGGACGGCATACTGGAAACTATTACGAATCACATCCCCTCAAAGGAGCCGCATGATGAAGCGCATTGATGTGATTGGATTGTCGTCGCCTGTGTTGTGTCTCTGTTCCACAGGTTAGATTGCGAGTATTGTAATTTTGGTGTTGCGAGCACAGTGTTCGAAGGAAATTATACTCCACTACGGCCTTGATGAGTAAATTCCCGCGTTCGCTACCGGGATCCTAAGGGGAAATTTTGTCAATTATGTTGAAGAGGTGCGGTCGACAGCCTCAGAAAAAGCTTCATCAGTCAATCGAATACCATGGGATGAACGCCCTTGCATTGTAACTTGATCATTTTTAACAGTATAAGTTCCGCTTTTAATAAAAATAAGACCCCAATACCACTCATCGAGGAAGTAAACGGTAACATGGTCAGGATATTTCAGGCGCATATCTCGCAGCTTAGGCGAAAGTTGTGATCTCCAGGACCAAATTTCTACGTTCCATTGTCGCTTTGCTGCCCGTTCAACTTGTTTGGTGAAGCTTGATCCTTGCTCCGTGATAGCACCGTCGCCAGTCAAGATTACAAGTGTTCCAGGAGTGTCTTCATCCAGAAGTATATTCCCTATTTTGAGATGAATTACCTCATCTACACCTTGCTCGACTAACCGTCCGTCATCACTCTCTACTCGTTTTAACAGTGTTGTATCAAAGCCTGCAACTTGAGCTGCAGTCCATAAAGCATCATTCCCCGGAGGAACTGAGCCCGCCAACATTGAGTAACCGAGAGAAGTCCGCCTACGACGAATAACGGCAAATAGATGTTGATAATCAACTCGAACACTTTGCCACGGTGCGCCTTCGACCTCACGGGCGGCACGTTGCGCGCCGCCGAAAATATTGGAGTTATCCAGAAAAATATGCGTTTTCCCATGGGTCATCTATTAACATCTCTTTCATATAAGGTTTTAAGGACCGAGCTTGTATATTGGTTTTGTATTAAAGAATTCCTAGGACTTTAATTCTGCGAGTTTAACGGATTGGATTGATGATGGATCTTTCTGGCTCCGAAGCCCAACTTCTACAGACAAATTCGTAACGCCATTTAGGATATTGAGCGTTCGTCCGAATTATCGTCTGTCAAGTAGTCGTTGAGGTGTATCCTTAGCGGCCTACAATTGTCGTGGTGGACGCGTTCGAGGGTTCCCAAACAGCGTGCAAAGTACGTCTAAGATGAAGTGCAATCCTCTTAATTGCCTGTAAGATCGATATGAGGCCGTAAGCAGAAAAAACGGAAAAATGTAGAGATAAGGCCCTGCCACAGCTCATGCAGGCGCGCAAGCGCCAGGCAGTGCGCGCCTGACGGCGCGGCCTTGCCCGCCCGCATAAGCTGTGACCGCGCGGAAAACATCAGGTGATTGATAAAAAGAGCAGATCAGTTCTGACGCAATCACCTGCCAGTTTTCCCCATGATCAGGAGCCTCTCCATGGAACTGCGCGTCGTCGATCCGAAAACCCTTCTCGACAATCCCGAAAACCCCCGCACCTCAGCCCCTAATGTCGAAGCCGACCGACGCCTTGCCCATAACATCAAGGTGGTGGGTCTCCTGCAGGCCCCGCTGGTGCGCGAATTGCCTGACGGCCAGCTGATGATCGTCGCTGGCCATCGCCGCCGCCGGGCCTGCGTTCTTGCCAAGATGCGTGAAATGCACGTCATCGTGACGTCCTCTGACGAAAAACTGGATGGGCTGGCGGCTGGTTCCGAAAACATCATCCGCGAGGCGATGACGCAGAGTGAGCAATGGCGCTTTGTCGATAAGGCCCGCCGCGAAAAAGCGTATACAGACGCACAAATTTCCCGCGCGCTGATGGTCACACCGGCCTATCTGAAACGCCTTTCACTTCTGGCAGGTCTGCATGATCCGATCCTGCACGCGATCGACATGGGCCGTGGCCCGGACTTCAACGATTTGAAAGTGATCGCCGCCGCCCCGTTAGAAGAGCAGCGCGCGGCATGGGCCGAAATCTTTGAGGATATGGTCGAGGAGGATGCGGACCCGGCCGAGTATCGTCTGAACGCCGAAGATCCCGAGGACACGGTGCCCTGGCGCGAGCTCGCCCGCTTCCTGAAACAGGCACGTTATATGGCGGTGGATGCCCGCTTTGATGAGGCTACGGCGAAGGCCTGTGGCGTGGTGTGGACTGAAGACCTGTTTGGTGAAGGCGGGAAGGACAACCGCTTTACCGAGGATGGCTCGACCTATGCCGCCGCACAGGAGCAGTGGCTGACCGACTGTCTGCCCGAGGGCGGGGTCAGGATGGACGTCGGAGACTACGGGCAGGCGGCGGCGCCAGATGGCTACAAGCGGGTGCTGAACTGGATGGCCGCTGAAGAAACCGATGTGATGGGGTATTTCCTCAACCCCAACACCTTGAGGATTGACGAAATCCCGTTGCGGCCGCAGGCGCTGGAAGAACAGGAAGGGACTGTGCCCCCGCGTAGCATTGTGCCTGCTAGCGTTGCGGCTCCCAAAGAGCGGGCGGCCATTTCTGGCACAGGTCTGACCATGCTGGGTCTGATCCGCACACAGGCGTTGCATGCAGCACTTGATGCGGTTGCTGAGGACGTAGACCCGTGGGATCTGGTTGCGGCCCTGCTGCTCGCACTTGGGGGGCAGAATGTCAAAGTGCATACCCCTGAACAAGAACATTATGGTCAGATGACCCGGCGGGAGACCGCCCTGGCCACGCTCTTTCCCGAAGGTGTGTTGATCCGCGAGCCTGCACTGCTACGACAGGAAGCGGTAGCCGTGCTCAAGAACGTCGCAAACTGCACGATCAGCCAGCACAGCGGCAGTGGTCTAACGGCCCAGCTCATGGGGCTGCTGTTCGACGCCGATGCGCAGATGCCCAATATGGCGTTCGACGATTTCCTCAAATGCTTCAGCAAACCTGCCATCATGGAGGCGGGTAAGGCGCTGAAACTCCTGCCCCGCAACACTGGCAAGGAGATGCGGACTGCCATCATGGCGCATGTGGGAGCGGACGGTCGTTGGGTGCCCGAACAGGCAGGGTTCGGTCCTGCGATCGATGAGTGGAAAGCGGAACTGACTGTTATGTTGCGTAACGCTGAAAGGCTGGCCTCTTTGAGAGGTGGTCATGAGGCAGACGATGAGGAAGAGGGTGAATTTGATCACCTGCTTACCGTTGAAGAAGAACTGTATGAAACTGGTCTGGAAGGGCCGGACGAGGCTGAGACTACGCCGAGAGAAACCGCTGACGCAGGCGAGGCCCATGCCCCTGAAGGACAGGAAGAAGACGCGTCTGAGGTGAAAGACGCCCTGCTTGAACAGGCAGGCAGGGTTCTGGTGCCCGATGATGCTGACCCTGACGCGCGGGCCGCTGTCAAAGCCCATCTGGATAGCCACCTTGAGGTGGTGCGGATCGCCGCCTGACGGCGGCCGGTTCCAGACCAAAAACCCAAAAACACAGACCAGACAGCGCGCCTGCCAGAACGGGCCGTGCGTTCAACGGTGGGCTTCGCTCCCGGCGCTGCGCGCCGCGTTTGAGCGCGTGTCTGCCGTCCCGGCAAGCAGCAGGTATTCAGAAAAGGAGAATGCCATGCGTCCGATTACCTTCCTGCCTCCTGCGTCCAAAATGCCATCTCCGTCACGCTGGGCCTGTGTCGATGCTTCTGTAACGTGCCGGCGCTGCCATCATGAATGGCCTGATGGTGATCCGGCCTACCAGATGGCATGTCGTGGCTGCAGGGCATCTGCGGGCCAGCCCTGCTGCCGACCTGAGGGCGGGAACGAGCGTGTGTGCTTCCAGCGTGATCAGGATGCGCGCAGGGCAGGGGTGCTGATCCCCTGTGAGGGACTGAGCTGGGACGGTCGCCACGACAAGCCCCTGAAGCTTTCCTTGAGCCGAACACGCCACGCTCGCGCGGTGTTGAGTGGTGCGCCTCCAGCCCGCCGTTTTGCTGCCTAAGCCAATGCAGGGAGGCCCAATCGCCAGCCTGCAATAAGAAAAAACAGAATAACCGCGCAAAAATGGACACAAATGCGCTGATCAAAATACTCGCCAGAAAACTCAACAATACAGACAAAAGCGGGCCTGCCAGACCGGGACCGTGCGTTCAAACGGTGGGGCTTTGCTCCCGGCGCTGCGCGCCGCGTTTGAGCGCACGGCCACCGTCCCGACAGGCAGCAGGGTGTCAGAAATACAAAGGGATAAAGACATGTCTGCAACACTGGCTACCACTCAATCTGAAGCGATCACGGGCGCGGTCCTGGCACAGTTTATCGGCACGACCCGGTATTATCGCTACACGATGGGTCTGATCCTGACCGATGGCGCTGCATATCTGGCTCGTAATGGTGCTGCGTGGCTGCTGGACATCGTGGCGAGTGCGCGACTGGTTCCGGCCGTCAGGCGTGCCGAGTTCGAATGCTGGACGCTCAGGGTGGACCTCACCAAACAGTGCGCCGAGGTTGTGTGCACGGATGGGAATGGCGAGCGTGAGGCCAACATCCTGTATCGCCAGCATCTGGACTATACGGATTTCCCTCTGGCGGAACTGAAGCTTTACGTTGTGGCCGATAGCGATCTCGGCAAAGTCGTCATGCTCACGTCCGAATACTGAGCGAGGCCGCGCCAGTGCGTGCGCCAAAATGGACACAGCCACGCACTGACTCCCGAGGTCTTTCGGTGGGCTGCGCGCAGAGAGCGCCACACACAAAGAAGAACACCAAACCACAACAGTAAAACCCGCTGCCACGTCTGGGAGGCCGCCACCAGAGACAAGCTCTGGCCCCGGCCTCCCAGACGTGGCGAACGCGCAAGGGTTGAAACCCAATCATGAAAAGGAAGCCATCATGGCCCGCCTCAAACTTAGTGCAAACCGCGCAACCCGTCAGCATGATGATCTGGGAACGTCCACAAGCATGGAACTGCTTGGAAACTTTTATCCGGCTACAGGAAATTGTCGCCACCGTCTGGATCAGATCCGTAACGCCGTCGGCCAGTATGGGGAGCGTGTCGCTGCAGACCGTCCGCGTGAAAGTTTCATGATCATAATTTTGGTGCCGCGTGGGCAGCGCCGACCCGCAGGTTTTGAGGCGGCGTATCGCGATGGGTCTTTGGGTACGAATGCGTGGGTGCACGAGATTTTCAAAAGTCCTGTGCCGATGCCCGATGATGACGGGGTGCGGATGTGGGGTGGGCCGAATACCCCGTTCCAGTTTGCTGAGTGTGCACCGATCTGGCCCGACGAAACCCCGGATGAGTTCACGGCCCCGGCCGCTGGCCATGTCGGCTTCTATGGCTGGTTGCGCGCGACCAATGCGCGGGTGCAGCGCCTGAGCCAGTCCACCTATACGCTCCTTGATATTGCCACTGTTGCGGGACTGCGTGCGGCTTACGCCGAGGGCCATCATCCGCGGCGTGTCGCACAGGACGCCCTGCGCGCGTCGCCGCGGGATCTCGCCGCCTGAGGGGAACGGGCAGGGGCTTCCTGTCCAATGCAGGGCCTAAGCGGGTGGCCCTGCGGTCTGCCCCGCTCACGCGGGGCTTTGTCCTTTTGCACTGAGGATTTCCGGTCATGCCGAGACCTAACCTGCCAGTTGAGCACTTTGCCGATGTGAGCACCGCCCATCTCTCGCCCAGGGATCGAGCGCTTCTCGACCGTTATATCGAGACAGGGGGCGTGGAAGGTCTGTCCTGTCTCGTTGGGCCGTATGGGTGGCTGATTTACGCGTCGTCGGAGCTTCAGGCGGCGGAACACGCCTCGCCTGGCCTTGCGGCCATTCTCGACGCGGCGCGCGCACAGGATTGTGCCTATGTCCTGTTCGACCGTGACGGCCTGCAGATTGACGGCATTCAGACTTATGACGTCCAGAGAAAATAAAAAGGAAAACAAAGAAATAAAAAAGAAAAACAAAAACACAGAAGAAAAAATCGCCTCTCATAGTCCGTCACGCAGGCTAAGGGTTCGTCGCAGGCTCCCGGCGCAAGCGCCGCCCTTAACCTGCGCGCCGGACTATGAGGCGGCTGAAAGGGTCAGAAAAAAAATCCAAAAGGAGAAAACGATGTCTGATCCTGTCACTTTCAAGAACCTTCTGGTGGGAACACGATTCCGGTTTGCGGCCACCCCACACGGGAAAACCTACAAAAAGGTCGGACTTAACCAGTTCCGGATGGCAAACCACCCCCACCTCTTCCGGGCAGAAAACGAGACGCAGGTTGTGCCCTTGCCTGACCTCCCCGGAACCAGCGCCAACGAGTTTTTACCACTGGCCCGGGCCAGTCGCGGCAAATGTGTTTCGTCTGCAAAGGACGTTCGCAAAGGAGAAGGCGCATGAAGCTCTCTCCTCAGACCCGACAGGACATCAGAGACGTGGTCGGGCTCGTGCTCGGAACATTCAGTCTGGTCGTGGTGATATGCGGAATACTGGTGGGCCCTGACATTTTGGCCGCCATTGCCGCTGATCATCCCATTGCCATGGCGCGACAGGCCTTCATGGCTCTGCGCTGACGTGCTCATCGGAGAAAAAGATGTTCAGACAGTATTATGCGGGGCGCTGGTTTGCGCCCCGTGACAACCCCCTGCGTGTTGGCCCGATTGCTGCGGGTGCGCTCTATCGTCTTCCCGAATATCTCGACCATGGACGATCCGTGCGCTGGCAGGTGCTGGCCTTCCTCAACGGGGTCTGTGCAGCCACACGGTTCAATTCGGTGACACGGCGCTGGGAAGACCGAGTGATCTCGGGGCGTTCGGATCGCGCGTTGATCCGTCGCCTTGCCGATGGCGCGGTGCATGAGGTGGCTGTGCGCAGCCTGATTGCCGTGGATGATGAGACGGCAGAGCTGGTGCGACCGTCGCTGCCCGATGTGGTGCGCTGGCACCGGGGGTTTCAGATCCGGCAGGCGGCTTAGGCCTGTCTTTGGCAGCCACGTTCCTGTCATGCGGGCGGGGACTGTGCGGCTTGTCAGTTTTATTGCTTTACGGAGAAAAGAGTATGGTGCGTCAGACACTCTCCAATGTGACATTTGTGGAATTTGGGCCTCGGGAGATGCATCGCGCACAGCCGCTCTCTCGCATGAAACCCGCGCGGCTTTTGTTGCGTGAGCAGGCGCAGCTGGAAAGCGACGCGGGCGAGGGGTTTCTGCGGGCTTCCGAGCGTGCGGCTCTGCGCCGCCGGGCGGCTCGGGCTGGGCGTGTGGCCCGCACGCTTTTGCAGGATCTGGCCGCATGAGCGCGCGCGCCCTTGTACCTATGGCCCAGACGCGGCATGATACCGGTCACAGTCGGCTTCAATGGAGAAAGATCGTGTTCCGCATACCGCTGCGTGTGTCAGGAGTGGCCCTGCTCACAGGTCTGACGATCCTGACGGCCGCTCCCGTTCGTGCCGCGCAGACCTGCTCCCAGTTCGGGCCGGAGAATGCACTCCCCACTCTTTTGAACGAAAAACTTCAGCCCCGCACGACGTTACTGTGTAATGCAGCCTATGCCGTGCTCAATTCCGGGCAGGTGCATGAACCGCTCTGGTCGGCGGAGTATCTCGATGCGGCGGCCGTGCGGGGTGGACGTAGAATTGGCCGCACGACAAACACATTTGTGGCGGATGACCGTTTGCCAGCAGGAGATGGTGCAACGCTTGCGGATTACCGATGCTCAGGCTTTGACCGTGGGCACATGACGCCATCGGCCGATGCGGGGACTGTTGAGACGCAGGAACAGACCTATACGCTCTCCAATGTCGTGCCCCAGACCGCAGCCCTCAATGAAGGGATCTGGACGGGGGTGGAAATGGCTGTGCGGATCATGGCCTTGCGCGAGGGTGGGGTCTACGTGGTGACGGGGCCGGATTTTACCGGCAGTCGCCGCGCCATCGGTGACAATGTGCTGGTGCCAACGGCGACATGGAAAGCGGTCTACGATCCCGTAAGGCACGAAGCCGGGGCCTATCTGTGCCAAAATACGGATCATCCTACCTGTCAGACGCTGAGTGTCGCGTCATTGACAGCCCGGATCGGGATTGACCCGTTCCCCGGTCTCGGAGAGGCTGTGAAAGCGCAGGCCATGGCGCTGCCCGAGCCTCAGGCCAGTCCATATGCGCCCCGCTCGCAGGAGAACCGTGAGTGGGAGCGTCTGCAGAAACGTCTGGAACGCAAACTCGCGCGTGCCAGCATGAAGGCGCTCAGAGATGCGCTCAAACAGGAGCAGGAGTAAGCTCATGCCGTCATCTAACGCCTTCACCCCCTTTGGACCTGACTCACAGGTGCAGACCATTGATCAGATGACCGTGGAAAATGATCCTGCACAAATCAGCGTGTATGGGCGTCTGGACATTACGCGTGACCGGGCCGGACTGGACAATGCTCGCGCACTTGCCGTCCTGCTTAATGCGGTTGTCGCACGACTGGAGGCTGAACCAGCGCTGCCTGATCACGCGCAGGTTGCTCCGAGGACCCATCCGATGACCAACCCCTTTACCTGAGGGGTTAGGAGGCCGCGCAGGCCCAGCGATAGCCGCGTTTGATCTTGAGGCGCAGAAGACGGCCAAGGGCGTTGGCAGCAGCGCCTTCATTGGCGTGCAGGTCCAGACGCAGCCGCCCTGCGGTACCGATCCTGCCCCAGCGCCGGACAAGGACAGCACCCCCGAACAGATCATGCTGGATGCTCATCTCGTAAAATCGCCAGATGTTTCGCGCCGCGTTTATGCGCGTCAGCCGGGCCTCCAGGGGAAAAAGCGGGATCTGTTCCATGCCATGCCATGCTCTTCATGCGGCTCACGCCCTGAGCATAGCGTGCCTTTGAAGGGAGTACCAGCACCGGCTTCCTAAGGGGAATGCAGCGTCCCCGATGAGACCCGTAACCGTCCGGGGTCTCAAGGGGGTGCTGCGAGAGAAGTAGGGTGCAGAAGCGCGCCACAACGCGCTGCCATAGACTGGACAGAGTGTGATCCAGGCGTGGTTTTTCCAGATGCGTTGGTTTGGGCGGTGTTCTTTTCGCGCGATCAGTCTGTGGGTTCACCAGACGCCTACGGCGGCCTACGGCTGGCGCGTCCCACGCGCCCTCTGGTGCAGTCAGTCCCTTGTGCCGGGGACGGGGCCTTTTTGCTCAGGAGGCAAGGAGTGGGGTGGGGCGATTTTGTCTCCCGTGCGGTTGGTCGTGGTTGGGACGTGCGTTTTGTTCGGGCTTGCGCGCCAGTGTGAGGTTGCCAGAAGCCAGTATTGATTGGCCTGCCGCGTGCGAACACTTCCGGTTTCATGTCGCGGATGAGTATCAAAGAGTAAACGAAGTAAAAAATGAGGAGAACTTTAAGAAAAATAATAGTAAAAACCGCACAAAAATGGCTGTTTTCTGTCGTTTTTCCTTGGTGGGTATGGCCATTCGTGCTATAAAAAAGGAAGTAAAGGCGAAGTATCCAGAACGATTTCTGGTTTGTGGCCATGTAAAGGGAGACCCCGAGATGTATCAACGTTTTGAACTGTCCGAACAGGATCGTCAGACCATTGTCAACGGCGTCTCCTGCGCAACCCTGCTCGAAAACCATCACTTTCTTCTGGTGCTGGAAAAAAGCACCAAGCGCTGCTTCAAATATCGCAAAGGCAACGAACACATCATCGTCAACCATGGCGGCAAGGGCTGGTGGGATCCCCAGAGCCCGCGCGGCACGCCCGACAGCAGCGGCGATGTTTTTGCACTGTGCCGTCGTCTCGACCCCGCCATGAAATGGCACGAAGTCTGCACGACACTCGGTGCGCTGGTCGGTGTGGAGCCCAAGGGAGCGGTTTATGTCGCACAAAAGGCCGAACGGACGGATGAGCGCAGCCCTGGCGAACGATGGGCGGAGCGCAAGTCGCTCTACCGGGGTGGGAAGGTGTGGAACTATCTGATCCGCGAGCGCTGCCTGCCCGAAGCCATCGTGCGTGCGGCAGTCGCCAAGGGCTGCCTGCGTGACGGGTATCATGCGGCATGGTTCGCCCATACGGACGCGCAGGGTGCAGTCTGCGGGGCGGAGCTGCGTGGGCCTGAAACCCATATCTGTCTGGGTGGTTCAGTCAAAACCCTGTTCCGCTTTCAGCCGGGCAGTGTTCAGCCGGTGCGTCGTCTGGTGATCTGCGAAGCGGCAATCGATGCGCTGTCCTTTGCAGCACTGGATCAGGTCCGCGCACCTGGCACGCTCTACGCCTCCACCGCCGGGGGTATGGGGCCTGAGACCATTGCCGCAATCCAGACACATCTGGCGGCCATGAAGGCCCTGCCGGATGCGGTGCTGGTCGTCGCGACTGATGACGATGATGCCGGAAACGCGTTCGCTGACACGCTTTACCGTCTGGCTGATGACGCGGGTGTCGCCTTCATGCGTCGCCTGCCACCCGATCGCGCCAAAGATTTCAACCAGACACTCAAAAACCGGGCACAGGCTGCGTGAAACACACCTGAACTGGACAGATAATCATGACTGACGCTTGATCCGGCGTGGTGCGCATGTCCCGTGCCCCGGATCCGGCGACGACTTTAGCAAGGACTTCTCCATGACAAACATGACCCCTCGCTCGCACGAGCCCAACCCCCATGACGACCGTGATCCGCTGGATTTCCTCTCCAACATTGGCGAAGACGTGAGTGCGGCCCAGCAGGCGCTATTTAGCCATCCCGAACTCGCCAGCTGGCTGGAGCGTACACCGGGGCTAGGCCACGAAATCCCCTGGACGATCGCTTCCTTCACGGACGGGACGGGCAGGAAGGTGTCGGGGCTGGTTGTCGCGGGCTGTTTCTCCAAGGGAAAGTGGGACCTGACGACAGACTTTGTGCTGTTCACGGGGCGTGCCCGTCACCCAGGCACGTTCCTGAAGGTCGATGGCGCGACCGTGACCGCACGTGAACAGGGCCGGGCGCCGGGTGTCGGGCCGCGCCGTCCCGATTGTATTGCGCTCATCGAAGAGCTGCTGGCTGCCAGCGTCGCATGGGCGGCCCGGCCTGCGCTGCGGGCACATTGGGCCGCATTTTCTGCAATTCATGGGTGTAGTCCTATGCCTGATACGTTCGTGGAGTTGCGGTTTCAGGATAAATGCTACCGGGGACTGATCATCGACGGCACGCTGGATTCCAACGGAGTGTGGGATATGGAGCAGGCCGTGGAGCTGTTGTTACCCTCTGGCCGAACGGTGGGGCTGTTGGCCGATCAGGCGGATTCCGTGGCGATACTGTCGGGAGGCAGGCATTATGACCTCAAGCGGCGTGACTAAGGATGCACTGGCTGGCCTTACGGCCATGCAGCGTGAGGCTGCATGCCAGGAAGGCCCGGTTGTCGTGCTCGCGGGAGCAGGTACTGGCAAAACCAAGACCCTTGTCGCCGGCGTGGTGGACAGGATCGTGCGACGTGGCATGCCAGCCCACCGCATTCTGGCGGTGACCTTTACCAACAAGGCCGCTGATGAAATGCGCACGCGCATTAACGCCGTACTGGGTCTGGGGGCGGCCCCTTCGTGGATTGGCACGTTCCACGGGCATGGTCGCCGCCAGTTGCGCGCCGATCCCGAGATTGCGGTGCTGCGCCCGGGCTTCGACATCTGCGATGCAGAGGACAGCCGCCGGATCGTCAAGCGCCTGTTACAACGGGCTGCCGATGACGGGGCATGGGACCCGGGTGATGCGGACACGTTCCGTGCCCGCGTGCGTTCGGTTGCTCAGCGGATTGCTCTCATGAAGGACAGTCTGGTGCTACCCGATCAGGCAGAAGCGGTGCTGGACAGCCAGATCGCACGGTTTGGGGCAAAGAGCGAAGAAGATTTGATGGCCTGGCACATGGCCGCCGCGCTCTACCCGGCGTATCAGGCGGCATTGCGGGAAGTGAACTGCGCTGATTTTGGCGACCTGCTGCTGTGGCCGACCGTAACCATGCTGCGCGACGAGCAGTACCGTCTCGATTGAGCACGCCGCTTTGACGCCATACTGGCCGACGAGTTCCAGGACGTGAACCGCCTGCAGTATCTCTGGCTAAAACTCCTGTCGCGTGATCACGGGGAGCTCTTCGCCGTAGGCGACGACGACCAGTCGATCTATTCCTGGCGCGGCGCCAGTGTCGGTTTTATCCGCGACTTCCTGAGCGAATTCCCCAATGGGCGGATGATCCCGCTGGAACAGAATTTCCGCTCCACGGGGCATATCCTCGCCGCGGCCAACAGTGTTGTCGCCCGTGATCGCAGTCGGCTGGACAAGACCCTGTTTACCGAACAGGATGAGGGTGCCCCTATCGAGATTGTCGCTTTCTCCGGTGGCCAGCAGGAAGCGCAGGGTCTGGCACGCGAGATCGGTCGTCGCCAGCTGCTCGGTGTCGCTCTGGAGGACATGGCTATCCTCTACCGATACAACTTTCTCTCCCGCATGCTCGAAGAGGAATTGCTTCGCGCGCATATTCCCTACGAACTGGTCAACGATACGGCCTTCTGGCAGCGTGCGGTCGTCAAGGACGTGCTGGCCCTTCTCCGTCTGGCCGACAATCCCGATGTCCTGCAGGGGGATGAAGCCTTCCGGCGGGTGATCAATCAGCCTGCCCGAGGCGTGGGGGCCAGGACACTGGCACGGATCGAGCAGCTGGCCCGGGATGAAGCCGTCTCGCTGTTTGCGGCGGCCGAGAAGATTTATGCCACCAGCCAGAGCAAAACAGCCGAGCGGGTGCGCGCATTCCTGCGCATGATCCGTGAGGAGGCGCACAGCACCGAGACCGCACTGGGGGCGCGGATGCGTATACTGGCAGAGCGCTCGGGGTATCTGGATATGCTGCGCGCAGCGGGGGAGGACGGCGGTGCCGGCCTCGAAAACCTCGACGAACTGTTCTCTCTGGCCATGGAGTTCACCCGTGTCGAGGACCTGTTCGATCATGCAGCCCTTGGTGCCGCGGCCTCCACCGAGGCGGGGCAGGGGCGTGTCCGCCTGATGACGATCCACGGCTCCAAAGGCCTCGAATTCGAGCATGTCTTCCTGATGGGGTGGGAGGACACGCTGTTTCCCGGTCTGTCGCCGACCAATCTCGACGAGGAACGCAGGCTGGCTTATGTCGCGCTGACGCGCGGGCGGGCGCGTGTGTCCATCAGCTGGTGCGCGTGGCGCAATGGCCGTTCGGCCGACATGTCGCCCTTTGTCGGAGACATCCCGCCCGAGGCCCGGTATTCGGGCTGGCTGGGCAAGGCGACAAGTCGTGCTGAAGCTCTGGCGAACAGGGCCGCACTGGATGAGGCCCTGGGGATCTAGCGCACCTCCAGAACAGCGTCACAACGGGTTCAGGCAGACTGGTATGCATGACACCCATATGCCCGTCCGTAACCAAGGTAGAGTTGTCACCTGGTTCGGAACACTGCCAGCTCCGGGCGCTGGCACAACAGGCCGGTCTTGACCTTGATGGCCACGGTAATCGTGTCGCCGGCATGGCTCAGGCCCTTGGTTACGCCCATCAGGGCCTGCCTTCGACAGCACTGCTCGCTCTGGGCGCGCAGCTGCACGACATTGGCAAACGTCATATCCCGACGGAAGTTCTCGATGCGCCCCGGCGGCTGACGCCTGCCGAATGGACGATCATGCGTCTGCACACCATTCTGGGGCTGGAGATCCTGTGCCGGGCTCTGGACGAGGTGCCTCAGGATGTCGCGGACTGCGTGCTGCTCCATCACGAGAACTGGGACGGGTCTGGATATCCGATCGGGCTGTCCGGTGCGGCCATACCTTTGCTGGCCCGGCTTGTCGCCATTGCGGATTTCATCGACGCCCTGGCGTCTCCGCGCGTCTACAAACCGGCGATGCCGCCCGACCTTGTCCGCACCCTCGTGCTCAGGGGCGGGGTGTGAAGTTTGATCCCATTCTGACCGATCTCGCTCTGCGGATCTGGCCGGAGCTGCTGCAGGCCCGCGCCCAGGCGGGGCTTCCGCACGCCGTCACAACGGAACCAGCGATACTCAAGCCCTGATCCACAGACAGGAGGCGCCACATGGCCCGAAAAAACAGACCATTACCCCGCGTATGTGGGACAAGCTGAGCGATGCCGAACAGCAGCAGGCGCGTCGCGAGATCATTACCAGGGTGCGTGACGCCCTCAAAAGAAGCCCGCATACAGCACTTGAGTTGCGTGCCTGCGTGCCCGCCGAAATGAAGGGGGCCTTCCCCGTGGTGCTGCGCAGTCTCCTCGATGCGGGCGAAGTCGCATCCCTTGGCCACAGTGTCTATGCGGCCGTGCCGTGGATGCCACAGACCAGTGCGGTGCGTGCGGATGTGACGGCTGACCTCATTATCGGTGTCCTGTCCAGCGAACGTCGCGCAGGTGCGGATGCCACTGAACTGGCTGGCGACTTACTTCTGCCTGTGCCCCAGATCCGTGCGGCGCTGGTGGAGCTTGAGGAAGCCGGGCTGATCTGTGAAGCGAAGGCTTCCGGTCATTACCGCATGATCAGTCGCCGGATGGCGATGGAAGTGCGGCACGGCGCATCTGGTCGGATTTTTGCGGATGTGCGTCATGCGTGACTGGGTGACGTTCCCTGATGGGACGCGGGGGCGGCGGTCATGGGACACCGACCCGCAGAGGGCAGGCGCCTGGCAGCGCCGTCTGGCGCAGGCATGGGGTGGAGACGAGCGACCGGTCTGCGACTGTCGCTATCAGGGGCAGCCGATGGGGCTGTCCGTACACCGGTGTCTGCGCCAGCGTGATGGCCGTCAGGTTGAGGTCTATCATCTGGCGCGCCTGCGCAATCAGGGGGCTTTGCACGCTGTCGCCTGTTCCTTCCACGAGGCCGACCCGCGGCGTGATGGTCGGGGAGGATACGCCGATGGTGTGGTCCGCGAGCGCGATGATGGCAGGATTGGCATTACTCTGCGCCGGGGGTTGCGTTGTCTCGACGTGGCGGCCGTCCCGGCGGAGCCTGCGCAGGCCGCGCGACAGGGGGGCGGGCAGGGAGCGGTGCGACAGGCGCGCATGACCGAGCTGGGCCTGCTGCATCTGCTCTGGGAGGAGGCTGGTCTGAATGGCTGGAGCCCTGCTCTGGGCCGCGCCCGGCGGCGCTGGTCTTTCGTCCGTGAAGCACTCGACAGAGCCGCTGTGCGGATTGTGCCCGCCCGCAACCAGACCTTGTCAGACCGACTGGCAATGATTGGCTATGGCGATGAGGATGGTCCTGCGCTGTTGCGCGAGACCGCGCGGAGCTGCGGCGACACGTGGCGGATTCTGCTGCTGGGCATTGTGGACGACATTGCACTGGTGGACTGGAAAGCCGACCGGCAGTTCTGCTCGCTGCGCTTTGATGGCGCCAGTGCTTACAATCTCCGCGTGAGTGCAGCGCCCGTCTGGCATGAGCGTCTCACGCGCCGCTATCCGATGGCCATGGCTGCCCTGGCGTTACCCCGCGCAGAGCGGGCTATCCGGGTTGTGGGGCTGGTGACGGCCACCGTGCGGGTGGGATTGGATCGGGGGGTCACACTGGTGCGCTGTCGCGCGGATGACATCGCGCTTATGGAGGTCGAGCCTGATACGCTCACACCCGTGTCGAGTGGCCATGAACTGGCGATTGCCCGAGCACTGGTAGATGAGCGCCGGAGTTTTATCCGGCCTCTACGTTTCGATGCTGGGCGTGATGTGGTTCTGCCGGATTTTGTTCTGAGGGATACCGAAGATGCGCGCGGCACACCCATGGAGGTGTTCGGGCGGGCGGATGAAGCCTATGCGGCCCGCCGGGCAGAAAAGGCGCGCTATTACGACGAGGTCTACGGGCAGGAGCATTGGTGGAGCTGGGATGCTGTCGCGTCTCCTGATCGCTGGCCCGCCTTCGCGCCAGCGCTCGCGCGCGTGGGTGGGGAAGAGGATGTGTAATGCACGCCGCCTCACCTCTGCTGGCAGGATGGCACCGGAAGTTATCCCCAGAATCTGTGGACAGAATGGTGTGCAAGTTGTGACCGCTCTGGATAAACCCGGGGAGCGGCCTGTCAGCCATGGCGATGCTGTGCTGATCGGCACGGCTCTGATGCGGATTGGCTGGCCGCTCCAGCAGCTGTCGCGGCGCTCGGGCTATGGGCGGCACGAGATTACGCGGTGGATGCGTCAAGGGGGGATGCCTGAACCGTTCCGGGCATGGCTGATCGCCCTGCAGGCGGTTCATGTCCGTTATCCCTCTCCGCTGGCGATCACTGTCCGCCCGGGTGGTAACCGGCCACCTCTGGGGCGGTGGGGGGTGTTGCGGATTCAGTTGGTGATCGGCTGGTCGGAACGCCAGCTTGCGGGGTATCTGGGTGAGCATCGCACCGCTTTGCGGCGCCGTCTGGATGCAGGTGAGACACTGAACGCGCGGGAATCCCGGTGGCTGGAACTGCTCGAAGACGGCCATCGGCTTTATCCGCGGCCCTGACGGGCCGCGTTAACACGAAAGGACAGATCATGTTGGATGGACATTTTCATGAGGACAATGCTGAGGACAGCACCATGGACGCCAGTGTGGATGCAGCCGTAGGCGGGATTGCCGCAGATCGGCTACGCTCGATCATCGAGCGGGTGGAACGGCTTGAGGAGGAGCGCAAGGCGCTGTCCGGCGACATCAAGGACATCTTCACTGAGGCGAAATCGGCGGGGTTCGATGTGAAGGTCATCCGCCAGATCATCCGCCAGCGCAAACAGGAACCTTCGGAAGTGGAAGAGCAGGAAACGCTGCTCGATATCTACCGGCGTGCGCTGGGAATGTAGGCAATCCGGCTCACGACAAGGACATGCCAGGAAAAAAGAGGGAATAAAACCAACGGAAACACTCAGAAGGGACGTGGCGGCCCGAAGGGGCGGCTGACACGCCCTTCTGGGGCCGCCGGCATGCCAATCAACCTGCGGTCCTTCGCTGCGCTATGGCGCTGCGCGTGATTGGCCTACCTGTGGCGACCCCTTCCGGTTGCGTATCAGCCGCCCCTTCGGGCGGCGACGTCAGGAAGGAAAAAACACATGGCCAGAAACAGCACATCCACAAACACTGATGCCCTTAGCGAACGTCTCGACCTGTATGCCGAGGTGACGCAGACCATTCTTGCCCAGATGGAAAGTGGCACGCTGCCCTGGACACGGCCATGGAAGACAACGGGGGCTGCCGGTCTGCCCACAAACGCCCTGACGACCAACCGGTATTCGGGGATCAATGTCATCCTGTTGTGGCTTTCTGGCGCGATGAAGGGCTATTCGAGTAGCCGCTGGATGACCTATCGGCAGGCCATGCAGGTGGGTGGGCATGTGCGCCGCGGTGAACGTGGCACCATGATCGTGAAAGCATCCACTTATGTCCCGCAGAGTGAGCGTGAGCGCTCCGAGGGGAGTGAGGAAGATCCGCGTGCGGTACCGTTTCTGAAGCGTTACACCGTATTCAATCTCGACCAGATCGAGGGGGTCGACGTGCCGGAGCATGTCATCAGCACGCCGATTGTCGCCAATGCGGCACTGGACGCATTTGTCGCCGCGACCGGGGCTGACATCCGGTTTGGGGGCGATGAAGCCTATTATGTTCCTTCACGCGATTACATCCAGTGTCCGCAGCCGCAGGCCTTTGAAAACGCCTTTGACCTGTTCCGGGTTCAGTCTCATGAACTGGCGCACTGGACAGGTGCCGTGCACCGTCTGGACAGGACGTTCGGCCAGCGTTTTGGTGACGCGGCGTACCAGATGGAAGAGCTTGTCGCCGAACTGGCTGCGGCACAGATCTGTGCTGTGAAGGGTGTGCCGCCGACCACGCGTCATGCGGCGTATCTTCAGAGCTGGATCAAAATCATGAAGGCGGACAAGCGGGCTATTTTTACAGCGGCGCGTCACGCATCGACTGCCGTGGAGTTTTTGCTGGCCGCAGCGCAAGCGTCGCCCGTGGACATGCGGCTTGCGGCGTGACGGTGGTGACGCCAGAGGCGCAGCGCTACAGCACCCAGGGCAATGACGCCGCTGATCCCGTGAAAGAGCTGGTCGATGATCTGGCTCTTGCGGGCAATCGCATCGAGCAGCTGCCCGCTGCTCTGATGCGAAAGCCAGTAAAGGGCGGGCAGGCTCAGGCGCGACGTGTTGGCGACAACCATCAGACTGGCCTGAAGGCCGATGCCGAGGATGCCGTAAAGCACGAGCAGGCTCATCCCGAAAACGGACACCCCATGCCAGCAGAGTGAAACGGCGCGGCGGGCACGGGTAACAAAGGTGCGCAGAAAAAGCATCAGAAAAACCATAGCAGAAAAGAACAGGCGATCAGGCTGCCACAAAGTGTTGTGACGCCTCGCATGGGATCGGGGCGGCCGCAACGGTCGCAGGCTCGCGCTGCGCGCGTCCGTTGCCCCCGTCCCGATCCCATGCAGCGGCAGAGGGATGAAGGAGAAAGATAACAATGCACACACAGATCGCCATCACTCCATTTTGGAAAGGTGTACCCTCGAACATGCCCGCAGATGTGCTGGCAAGCGGGCAACAGGCAGCCCTGATCTCGGTGTCGATTGCTCCGTGCGACAGGGTCTGGAGCGCGCGTGAGCGTCTGGCCGACGAGTTGGTGCGTGTCTGCTATGGAAGCGACATGCCCGAGTGCAATCGCACAGCATTAGCTTGCATGATGCGTGCTTTGGTTGAACGGGCGGTTCCCGGCCTGCCGAGCCAGCATGTGCAACGTAATGCCCCGCCCCCGCCGCTGGATGATGGGGAATGGTATCGCCACTGGTTTGCCGTTACCCGCAGGGAGGGCAGCGTATGAGCGACATGGGGCTACCTGATGTGCGCGTCCAGGTACGTGGGCCTGCGCGCGATCGTGCGGCATTGCGGGACTGGTTACGTGCGGCACGTCGCGATACGGGGGGCTGGCCACCACCGGTCTTTGGGATCCGCACGACCCGAAAGCTGCTGTCTTTCGGGCTGGAGCCCATGCACCAGAGTTTCCATGTGCCGCTGATGACCCGCCTGACGCGCCGGTATCCCCGGCTGGTGCACACCCTGACATGGGACAATCCAGATAACACGTCGC
>NZ_LN609302.1:2650395-2664599 GCF_001499675.1 Acetobacter ghanensis | reverse complement strand
GGCAGATAGCCTGCCAACATCCGTGCTGCTGGCGCGGGGGTATGCCCGGCTGGAGCAGTACCCCGCCCCCGTACGGGCGTGGCTTCTGCCAGCAGTCACCCAGTATCTGGCGCAGTTTGGTGGCATGGATGAGCGCGCGGTGCTGGGCACCCTGCCGGATGACCCGGCCTACAATCTGGACCGCATTGTGGTGCAGGCCCGCAGTGGGCAGGAGGAAACAGCGCGTGTGGCGTTGGAGAATCTGACCGCATCGGGGGATGACCACATGGCCGATCAAGCCCGTGCGCAACTGGTGGGGTTCCTGCTTGCGCATGACCAGATCGGGCCGGATATGGCGGCAGAGGCCTACGCCCAACTGCTTACCGCACAAACGGTGGAGGGCGGCCGGGCCACCAGCCATAATACCAACGACCCACTGGCCGCGCAGGCGCAGGCCGGTTTTGTGGCGGCATTACGTGTGGCCTATGCGCAGGCTCTGGCGCAGGCGGGGCAGCCGGTGCGGGCGGTGAGCGTGTTGGGTGGGGTTGGTGCATCCGCCATGGTCCCGCAGGATAAGCTGGCACAGGCATGGCGCACTGTGCTGTCGGGGCTTATTTTTGGCGCCCCGCATGGGGCGGCAAACAGCGCGGTAGCCAGTGGGGCGGGGCGCAATAACCGCACAGGCCGCACCACACCAGCGCGGAGGGGGCGTAACGCGGAGGTGGTGCCCACACTGGCCAAGGGTCAACAGCTTGCGCTGGCGCGCGCCAATATGGGGCACCTGCCCGATGACCCGCTCAAGGCCAAGCTGCTGGCCGGGCTTGGGCGGCAGTTTTTGGCGCTAGGGCAGGCGGCGCAGGCGGTGCCCGTGCTGCAACAGGCTGATGTGCTGGCCATAGAACCGCTGATGCGGGCGGATATTGAAGAACAGCTTGCACAGGCCGCGCTGGAAAGTAACCAGCGCCCGCTTGCCCTGCGTGCCCTTGAGCGCAGCGCCCTGCCAAACCTGCCCGACGACCTTGCCGCCCGCCGCAGGTATGATGAGGCCCGGCTGGCCGCCGCCAATGGCAATAGGGAGGGCGCGCAGGCACTTCTGGCGGATGATGAGTCGGATACCGGCCTGTCTGTGCGGGGAGCGCTGTATGAGCAGGACCAGCAATGGGCAGACGCTGTGCTGGTTGTGGGGCGCCTTGCCAGCCGCACCCTGCCGGAAAAGGGGGAATTGACCACAGAGCAGCGCGATCTGGTGATTCGGCTAGCCTCGGACGCCACGGCTGCGGGCGATGCCGCCACCGTGCGCAGCCTACAGGCTTGGGTGGGTGGGCGGCCCCTTGGGGCGGAACGGCAGGCGCTGTTTGCGGCCCTTCTTAGGCGGGTGCAAAAAGCGCCGGTGGTGTCTTTGGGTGTGGTGCGCGTGCCAACGCAGTTTGACAAATCTGTTAAAGACCCAAAATAGTGCTTGCACCCAAGGGCCAAAAAGCCCTAGTTAGCGCGCTCTTGGCCCAAGGGGGCGATTAATTTCGCCCAACAGGCCGTCTACTGGTTTGGGGGTACGTCAATGAACGCACTTGCTCAACTGGGGATGGTCTCGGAACTCCCGAGCAATAACCAGGCAATTTCTGTTCCGGTCTCATTCGAAGATGAAGACCGTAAAGATTATTTCGTCGAAAAAGACGGCGAAAAATTTGCAGGGACACACCTGCTGGTTGACATGTGGGGTGCCACTAATCTGGACGACCCCGCAAAGATCGACAGCACCCTGTGTGAGGCTGCTCTGGCGGCAGGGGCTACAATTCTGCACAGCCATTTCCACCATTTTACACCCAATGGCGGTGTGTCTGGTGTTGTGGTGCTGGCGGAAAGCCATATTTCCATCCACACATGGCCCGAGCGCAACTTTGCGGCGGTGGATATCTTTATGTGTGGGGCCTGTGACCCGCATCTGGCCATTCCGGTCATGCAGCGCCTGTTTCAGGCCGAGCAACTGGATGTGAGCGAAGAACGCCGCGGCCGCGTGCAGAGCTAAGCTCTGCACGCACTGCGTTGAACATTCCTTCGGTATTAGAACGGTCGCCTTGCTCAGGCTCTGGGCAGGGCGGTCGTACCGTGCATTGCAAGGATGGCTGTCATGGCTGAAAACTGGATTGAAGAAACCCTGTACGACAACTGGGGCCAGCGCTTCCGTGTTGTTAAGGAACTGGCGCGCACCCGCAGCGCGTTTCAGGATATTGTTGTATTTGAAAGCGATTCTCACGGTCGTGTCCTGCTGCTGGATGGCGTGGTGCAGATTACCGAGCGCGATGAGTTCGTTTATCAGGAAATGCTAACCCACGTGCCGCTGTTTACGCACAAGGCCCCCCGCAATGTGCTGATTATTGGCGCAGGGGATGGCGGTGTGCTGCGCCGCGTGCTGGAACACCCCGGCGTGGAAAAGGCCGTGATGGTGGAAATTGATGGCGCGGTCATCGAACTTTCCAAGCAGCACCTGCCCTCCATTGCAGGCGATGCGTGGACCAACCCGCGGGCCGAAGTAATTGTGGGCGATGGGATCGACTACGTCGCCAAAGCGGCTGATGGCTCCTTTGACGTGATTATTGTGGACAGCACAGACCCCATTGGCGTGGGCGAAGTCCTGTTTACCGACAGTTTTTACGAACACTGTGCCCGCGTGCTGAGCGCGGAGGGGCTGATTGTCAACCAGTGCGGCGTGCCCTTCATGCAGGCGGATGAACTGTTTGAAACCAGTGAGCGTCGGGCCAAATACTTCCCCCATGTGTCTGCCTATGTGGCGGCCGTGCCAACCTATGTTGGCGGGTTTATGACGCTGGGTATTGCCTCCAAGGGGGCTAACCCCGCCGGGCAGGATGTGGCCGTAGTGCGCGCCCGTGCGGAACAGGCGGGTATTTTGGGAAAAACCCAGTACTGGACGCCAGAAATCCACGTAGGGTCCTTTAACCTTCCGCCCTACATTGCCAAACATCTGCCAACCGCCAAGGCGTAAGCCAAACCGCGACCGTGATTGACTCGCAAGAGAAATAATGTCACGGTCGCAGCCGCGTAGAGGGAGAGACCAGCCGTTAAAAGCTGGCGCCGAAGGAGCAACCGCCCCGGAAACTCTCAGGCAAAAGGACCCTGCGCTTTAAAACTTCTGGAGAGAGGTGCGCTCGCACCCGCCGACGGGATAGCGATCTCAGGCAAAAGCACAGAAGGGGCAGCGGACGGTCCGGTCCGAAGCTCCGTGTTCTTGCCTTGCCGCTCTGGCCGGGTGCATGTGGGGTTTGGGCCTTTTTTGTAAGGCGGCGTGCATGGGCACCGATTCTTCTCTCCTTCATACTCCCCTTTATACCTTGCACGAGGATTTTGGCGCCAAAATGGTGCCGTTCGCGGGCTATGCCATGCCATTGCAGTATGCAGATGGTATTATGGCCGAGCATCGCCATGTTCGTGCGCATGTCGGGCTGTTTGATGTGTCCCACATGGGGCAGGTGCGTATTCGCGCCCGCTCTGGCAATGTGGAAGATGCAGCCCGTGCGCTGGAGCGGCTGGTGCCAGCCGATATTGTGGCGCTCAAGCCCGGTCGGCAGCGTTATACGCAGTTCACTAACACATCGGGCGGTATTCTGGACGACCTTATGGTCATCCGGCAGGAGGACTGCCTGCTGCTGGTGGTCAACGCAGCCTGCAAACAGGCCGACTTTGCCCATATGCAGGACAATCTGGGCGACTGTCTGGTCGAACAGCTGGAAGACCGCGCCCTGCTGGCCCTGCAAGGCCCGGATGCGGAAGGTGTGTTGAGCAGCTTTGATGCCGATGCCTCGTCCATGCGCTTTATGGATGTGTGTATGCTCGAAATTGACGGTGCGCGCTGCATTGTCTCACGCTCGGGCTATACGGGGGAAGACGGGTTTGAAATCTCGCTCTCCGCCAAGGATGCGGACCGCGTGGCCCGCCAGTTGCTCCAGCATCAGCAGGTTAAACTGATCGGCCTTGGCGCGCGGGACAGCCTGCGGCTGGAAGCAGGCCTGTGCCTGTACGGCTCCGATATTGATGAAACCACAACCCCCGTGGAAGCGGCCCTTGAGTGGTCCATTCAGAAGTCCCGCCGCACGGGTGGCGCACGGGCTGGCGGCTTCCCCGGTGCCGACATTATTCTCGATCAGCTTGAAAACGGTGTAACCCGCCGCCGCGTGGGCCTGCTGCCAGAAGGCCGCGCTCCTGTTCGCCACGGCGCACCGCTTTTTGCCGATGCCGCAATGGCGGACCGGGTGGGCGAGGTTACATCCGGCGCGTTTGGCCCCACGGTGGAAGCCCCGGTGGCCATGGGCTATGTGGCCACGCCGCACGCCGCAACCGGCACGGCTCTGACGGCCGAACTCCGCGCACGTGCGGTTGCGACCCGCGTGGCCGCCCTGCCGCTGGTGCCTGCCCGCTTCAAGCGCTGAGTTTTTCTTTTTTCAGATTGAACACGTTTTTTAAACAGGCTCCGCCGTGGAGCCTTACGGAGTATGAGGCATGACCCTGTATTTTACGACCGAGCATGAATGGCTGCGCGTGGATGGTGAAACCGCCGTGGTCGGCATTACCCAGCACGCAGCGGATGAGCTGGGCGAGCTGGTTTTTGTGGAAACCAAGCCAGCGGGCACGCAGGTCAAAGCGGGTGAGGCCGTGGCTGTGGTGGAATCGGTTAAGGCCGCGTCCGACATTTACGCCCCCGTGGATGGAGAAGTTGTGGAAGGCAACGCCGCCCTGAGCGATGACCCGTCCGTTGTCAGCTCCGACCCGCAGGGTGCTGGCTGGATTGTCAAATTCCGTCTGAGCAACCCCGCACAGCTCGATGGCCTGATGGATGCCGCTGCCTACGCCGCGTTTTTGGGTTAATTCATTACGCCTGACCCGCACAGCCTCTAACCTGCTGGCCCGCACGCGCTGTGGTGTGGGCCGGGGGTGCGGGTCATTCCCTGTTGTTTTGCGCTCTACCGCCTGATCAGGATCGTTCCCGCATGTTCTCCCAAGTTGAAAACCTGCCCGCTTTTGCAGGGCTCAAGGCCGATGGCGCCGCCTTTGCCGCCCGGCATATTGGCCCCACGCCAGACGAGCAGGCCGCCATGTTGCACACGGTGGGTGCCAGCTCCCTTGATGAGCTGACAGACCAGACCCTGCCCGCCGCCATTCGCGTAGGCAGGCCGCTTGGGCTGGGGGACGGCTGGACCGAAACAGAAGTGCTGGACCGCCTGCGCGAACTGGCAGGGCAGAACCAGGTGCTCACCAGCCTGATCGGGCAGGGGTATTACGGCACTGTGCTGCCCGCTGTTATCCAGCGCAATATTCTGGAAAACCCGGCATGGTACACGGCCTATACGCCCTACCAGCCGGAAATTAGTCAGGGTCGTCTGGAGGCGCTGCTTAACTTCCAGACCATGATTATCGAACTGACAGGGCTGGACATTGCCAATGCCTCCCTGCTGGACGAAGCCACGGCAGCGGCCGAGGCCATGGCGCTGGCCAAACGGGTTGCCAAGTCTGCTTCCAACACATTCTTTGTGGATGCGGACTGCCACCCCCAGACCATTGCCGTGCTCAAAACCCGTGCGGAACCTATGGGCTTTGCCATTCAGGTGGGTAACCCCGCAACGGATATGAACGCAGCGGACGTGTTTGGTGCGCTGTTCCAGTATCCCGGTTCGTCGGGGCAGATCATTGACCCGCGCGCGCTGGTGGATGCCCTGCACGCAGCAGGCGGCATTGCCGTTATGGCGGCGGACCCGCTGGCCCTGACCCTGCTGGCTGCACCGGGTGAGCTGGGGGCGGACATTGCCATTGGTTCCACCCAGCGGTTTGGCATTCCCATGGGTTTTGGTGGCCCACACGCAGCCTACATGGCTGTGCGGGATGCCTACAAACGCAGCATGCCCGGCCGCCTTGTTGGTGTTTCGGTCGATAGCGAGGGCCGCCCGGCCTACCGCCTTGCCCTGCAAACGCGCGAGCAGCACATCCGGCGAGAGAAAGCGACCTCCAACATCTGCACCGCACAGGTGCTGCTGGCCGTTATTGCGGGCATGTATGCCGTGTATCACGGGCCAGAAGGGCTTAAGGCCATTGGCCGCCGTGTGCACGGTCTGGCTACCACGCTGGCGGCTGGCCTGCGTGAACTTGGGGTTACCGTACAGACCACTGCGTTCTTTGACACGATTACAGTAGATGCGGGCGATGCCGCTCCCGCCCTGCTGGCCCGTGCGTGTGACATGGGCATGAACCTGCGCAATGCAGGGGCAGGCCGGATTGGCATCAGTCTGGATGAGACCAGCACAATCAAAACTGTGCTGGACGTGTGGAACGTGTTCTGCACCGACCGCGACCGCGTGGGGCATATGGCGCTCAAGCTGGGGCAGGCCGCCTCGACCGTGCCGGAAGCGCTGGTCCGCCAGTCCGCCTTCATGCAGCAGGCCGTGTTTGGCTCCTGCCGGTCCGAGACGGATATGCTGCGCTACCTGCGCCGCCTGTCCGACAAGGATCTGGCCCTTGACCGCAGCATGATCCCGCTGGGCTCATGCACCATGAAGCTGAACGCCACGGTGGAAATGCTGCCCATTACGTGGTCCGGCTTTTGCGATCTGCACCCCTTTGCGCCAGCCGATCAGGCGCAGGGTTACCAGACGCTGTTCAAGGATCTGGAAAGCTGGCTATGCGCCATTAGCGGGTACGATGCCGTGTCCTTCCAGCCCAATTCGGGCGCGCAGGGGGAATATGCGGGGCTGCTGGCCATTCGCGCATACCATCAGGCCCGCGGGCAGGGTGAGCGCAATGTGTGCCTTATCCCCGCCTCCGCGCACGGCACCAACCCAGCCTCCGCCCAGATGGCGGGGATGAAGGTGGTGGTCGTGAAGTGCGATGCAGGCGGCAACATTGACCTTGAGGACATGCAGGCCAAGGTAACGGCGCACGCTGCGGACCTGTCCGCCGTCATGATTACCTACCCCTCCACCCACGGTGTGTTTGAAGAAAACATGCGCGCCATTTGCGACATGGTGCACGCAGCCGGTGGGCAGGTGTATGTGGACGGCGCGAACATGAACGCGCAGGTCGGTCTGGCCCGCCCGGCGGATTATGGTGGGGATGTCAGCCACTTCAACCTGCACAAAACCTTCTGCATTCCGCATGGCGGGGGCGGTCCGGGCATGGGGCCCATTGGTGTGCGTGCGCATCTGGCGCCCTTCCTGCCCGGCAACCCGGCAGACCCGGCGGTGGGCATGGCGGTTAGTGCGGCGCAGTTTGGCTCGGCCTCCATTCTGCCTATCTCATGGGCGTATATCCGCCTTATGGGTGATGCGGGGCTGAAGCGCGCAACACAGGTGGCCATTCTGAACGCCAACTACATTGTCAGCCGCCTGTCCGAGGCATACCCGGTGCTGTATCGCGGGGCCAAAGGGCGTGTGGCGCATGAGTGCATTCTGGACCTGCGGCCGATTAAGGACAGTGCCGGTGTGACTGTGGATGACATGGCCAAACGGCTGGTGGACTACGGCTTCCATGCGCCTACGGTCAGCTTCCCCGTTGCGGGTACGTTTATGATCGAGCCTACGGAATCCGAGGGCAAGGCCGAGCTGGACCGTTTTTGCAACGCCATGCTGGCTATTCGGGAAGAAGTGCGGGCGGTGGAAAAAGGCGATGTTGCGGTTGAACAGTCCGTACTACGCCATGCACCGCATACTGGGGCGGCCGTTACGGCGGAGCCTTGGGAACATCCTTATAGCCGCCAGCAGGCGTGCTTCCCGCCCGGCGTTAACCCGGCCACCAAATACTGGCCCAATGTGGCCCGGATTGACAACGTGTATGGGGATCGCAACCTTGTCTGCTCCTGCCCCGATATTGCGGAGTGGATGGAATAAGCCCGGCTAACGGCAATGCTTAACCGCAAGGGCGGTCGGGGGCTTTTCCTCCGGTCGCCCTTTGTGTTTGGGCCTCGGTACGGTGCGGGCGCGGGGTGTGAGGCCTTGCAGATTTATGGCCGGGTTTTGCGTTTGACAGGGGTTTGGAGGGCGATATAAAACGATACTGTTTCGTTTTGCAAAAATGTTCGGCCAGCTTGCGGGTTCGTCGTGACAAGAGTGGTTCACCCCATGCAGAGGATGCAGAATTCCGTGCCAGTGTTGGCTGATATGCCCAGTTGTTCCCCGCAGGGTTGGGTGCCCCCCACCGTAGCGCCAGCGCCCGCTACGAGGTGGGTGCGTCTCTTTTTTGCGACCTTGCGCGCGCGGTCATGGTGCGCGGGGTTGGCAGCGGTTTGCGGCGTTACGGCCCAGCCCGTCTGGGCGCAAACCCAAGAGGTGGCACCAGCCCCCAAACCGGAACAAAAAGATACGTGCGGGCCCAATGATGGACGCCTGACCCTGAACGTACAGGAACTGGGTGCTGTTGTTGGCTACCAGTGGGGGCAGGGCACGCTGGAACTGGGTGGCCACACGTACCGTATAGAGGCGCGTGGTGGCGGTGTGCTGGCTGTGGGGCGTGCCGCTTTTCAGGCGCGGGGCTGTGTACGCAATATTACCCGCCCGGAGGACTTTAGTGGCACATACTGGACCACGGGTGGTGCAGCCGTTGTGGGGCAGGGGCATGGCCTGCTGTTAATGGAAAACGCACGCGGTGTGGATGTTGCCTTGTCCGAACAGGCGCAGGGTGTGCTGATGTCCTGGCAGGTTGCCCGGCTGGATATGGAACTGCTGCAGGACTGACCCATCCCTGCCGAGCCCCCCGGTATGGCCGGAATGGTTTGTTTGTATCCTAAAGGTTGCCGGGTTCCCTGTTGCGGGTGGAGCGGTTATTGTGCGGCGGTCGCCTTTCTGGGCAAACAGCAATAGGTCAGCAAGGTTGATGGTAGAGGGAGTAGCACATTCGGGTGGCCGCCCATCGCACGAGGCTGCGGAGGAGCTGGACCGCACGGTTATAGATGTGGCCACAACCGAGTTTATGAGCCGGGGTTACGCGGCCACGTCTGTTGAGCGTATTGCCAAGGTTATTGGGTGTTCCAAGGCGACCATCTACCGGCGTTACCCATCCAAAAAAGAGCTTTTTCGCGCTGTGGTTCATGTCCGTTGTCAGGGGATGGTGGCCATTTTGCAAGATGGGCCGGAAACCATGCCCGACCCCATGGACGCCATAAAGGACATGCTCCGTCGTTTTCTGGACTTTTTGCTGGTGCCCGAAACGGTAGAAACCTACCGGATACTCATTATGGACTGCCAGCAGTTCGCCAGCATTACAGCGGATCTGGACGCGGCTATAGAGCCGCTCCACCAGCGGATGAACATGTTGCTGGGTAAAGTGCTGGGCTGGCCCGATACCCCCAGAAACCGGGCCGAAATTTCACTTATGGAAATGAGCCTGCGCGGGCTGGTTACGGGTTGGCCGCTGCACCAGATGCTAAGCGGACACACACCGTTTGCTAATGAAGACGAAAAACATCGTTTTTTTGAAGCAAGCTGGAATGTGCTGGAGAGCGCAGTACGCCAACGCATAGCTTCCGGCCCACCTGCTTGAAATAGGCCGCCTGTGGGCGGGGCTGCGCGTATGCAAAAAAAATCCCCGATCAGGCAACCTGACCGGGGTTTACGCTTTGTAACCAGTAGGACCGTACTGGTTAGTTGTGTTCGTTAAACGTCACAGAGTTGTCCTGCTCCCCGGCCGTAATGGGGTGTGCGTTTGCAGGAGCCTGTGCCAACTGTGTGGCGGGCATTTTGCTGGCCCATGCGGTCATCACTTCCTGCCTCAGGCTGTCCGGCGTAGCGCCTTTGCTGCCTGCGTGTGGGTAGATGAAACCGTAGGTGGGGTAGATGGAGCCGTAGTTGTTCCGGTTGCTGTTCAGCGCAACGCGGACAGCGGACCAGTCATTGTTGGGGGACACGTCAATGACGGAAACATTGTGGCTGATGCCAGCCTGTGCCCAGTGGGACTGGTCAATAATAATGGTGCGGCTGTCCACAATGTTGCGCACAACGGCAACATGGCCCAGCGGCATCCGGCGTGTTGCGCGGAAGTTGAGCACACTGCCAGCCTTGGGTTCGGCCCCACGTTCGTAAACACCCGCAGCGTTATGCCACCAGTCCCGCGCATTGCCATGCAGCACCACATCGGATGCGGACTTGGCATACGCCACGCACTGGATCACATGGCCGGAGCTGCGGTGGTGGGTGGATGCGTGATGCACCGAGCGGTGGGTGGTACGGGCCTGCACGGCACCGGAGAGAAAAGAGGCAGAAACAAAGGACACAACGGCCAGCACAAGTTTTAGCTTTTTAGACCGTCCATCCTGCATCGTGTCTGCCTTTCCCTGGCTTGCTTTAGTTTAGGTCAGCTACATGTTTCGGAGTCAGGTATAAACATCCATGCAGATCAGGCAAGCGCTCATTGCGCGGCAAAAACGCGAAAGTGACTGTTCGCCAAAAAGCACCTGGTTGAAAATGGAAAATAGGAATTAATTCCTATCATCTGTCATGGGATTGCCTTAATTCGCTGTGTGGAGAGGCATTTGTCGGCAAGGGGGAATGCGCCGGGCTGATTCTGATTCGGCGGATCTGTGGCTAAAAAACCACGCCATCCAACACAGCCAGCCCGGCGCTAAAGCTGGGTTTATTTGGTGGTGACCAGCATAATTTCGACCAGCATACGCGGGTCAGCCAGAATACCCTGCACACAGGCGCGGGCGGGGGCCTGACCTTCCGGCAGCCATGCGCTCCACAGGGCGTTCAGCTTGTCGCGGTCGTTAATGTCCTTCAGCCAGATCTGGGCCTGAAGCAGGCGGGTGTTGTCTGTCCCGTGCTGTTCCAGCAGGGCGTCAAGCTGGGCGAGCACATCGCGGGTCTGGCCTTCAATGTCCTGTTCCAGATCGCGGGCCACCACACCCTGCGTAAACACAAAGCCGTGGTATTCCACCGCGGCGGACAAAATGGGGTTGGGGTTGGTGCGCAGGATTTTGCTCATGAAAAAACACTTCCTTGGGGATCATCAGGAATAAGACGCATGGACACAACGTTCATGCGGTCCAGCAGTTTTCGGAGCGAACGGGCCTGCGGTCAACCGGGGGGCGGGGCCATACGTGCAAACGCGGCCAGCCTGTCGGGCGTATCAAAGTCTTCCAGCAGTGTGGCGGGGGCGGGTAGCAGGCGCACGTCTGGCCCAAGGTCGCGCAGAATCTGGCGGCCGCCCTGGTCGCCCGTTACGCCAAGCAGCGCGGTAAAAAGACGGCAGGACCAAACCACCGGGTTGCCGGGCTTGTTGTGGCGTTGTGCCGCCACAACAGGGGCCTGCGTTGTGTGCTGCTCGTATAGCAGCGCGTTGAGCAGGTGGGTGGGAACAAGAGGCATATCCCCCAGACACACAAGCAGGCTGCGGGCCTGCATGGCCAGCGCGGCCCGCACGCCGGTATGAAGCGAGGCGGAAAGCCCCTTTTGCGCGTCCGCTACGGTTTGTGTGCTCAGGCGTGTGCCATAATCTGGCAGGGCGAGGGGCAGGGCGGCCAACTCCGGCCGGTTGGGAGGGAGCAGCACCAGCACATGGGCGGCGGCACTTTGCAGCGTGTTGTGGAGTGTGCGGACCAGCATGGGGCACCCGCTGGCATCGGGCGCCAGCAGTTTGTGCTGCGCCCCCGTGCGGGAGGACTGGCCAGCCGCCAGCACAATGGCCAGCGTGCCTGCCAGTTCCGTTACCATCCGCGCGCCTGCGCTAGGGGGGCCTGCCTACGCACGGCAACAATTTCGGCCAGAATGGACAGAGCTATTTCCTCCGCCCCCACGGCGCCGATGGCCAGCCCTATGGGGCCACGGATGCGGCGGAGTTCTTCCTCACTAAAGCCCAGTTCGCGCAGGCGCTTCATGCGGCTGGCCTGTGTTTTGCGCGAGCCCAGCGCCCCAATATAAAAAGCGGGGCTGCGCAGGGCTTCCTCCAGTGTGGGGTCATCCAGCTTGGCGTCATGCGTCAGGGTGGCAATGGCGGTCATGCTGTCCACGCCAAGAGTTTGCATGGCCTCATCGGGCCATTCAGTCAGCAGCGTTTGGCCGGGTACAAGGCCGGGAAAGCGCTGGACAGTGGCCAGTGCCTCACGCGGGTCAATCACCACCGGGGCAAGCCCGACCATGCTGGCCATGCGGGCAAGGGACTGGGCAATATGCACCGCTCCAACAATTAGCAGGCGCGGCGCGGGCACAAGCGGCTGCACAAACCAGTTTTGCCCCGTGGCGTCTGCTTCCTCCCCGCTGCGTCCGTGCTGCATTCGGCTTTGGGCAGCCTTGCAAATTTCGGGCGGGCAGGTGCCAGATTGCACAGTGCAGCCTTGTGCACTTTGCACAACAAGCGCGTGCTGCGCGCCATCTGGCAGGCGCACAAGGGCGGCGGGCTGGCGGCTGGCCATGCACGCGCAGGCCTGTTCCAGCAGGTTTAGGGGCAGGGTTCCGGTGGGGCAGGCGGGGGAATTTATGGCCTCTACCTGCACGTCCAACCGCCCGCCACAGGCCAGCCCGACTTCCCACGCACGGGCGCTGCTTACGCCGTATTCCAGCGTTTGTGCGGGGCTTCCGGCCATAATGTCCTGCGCGTGGGCCATCACATCGGTCTCCACGCACCCACCGCTGACGGAGCCTTCCACCGCGCCGTCTGCCCCTATGGCCATGCAGCTTCCCGCCGGACGGGGGGAGCTGCCCCACGTGCCGGTTACGGTGGCAAGGGCCACGGGCTTGCCGGCCTTTGCCCAAGCCAGTGCGTGGTCCAGTGGTGTCAGGAGTTGGGGAGGGGGGGCTGGAACTGTCATGATGGTTCCCTATATCACTGTGCATACAGACTGCCCATTGGCAGCAGAACAGGCCAGAAGCCGCGTTACTGCACAGCACACAATGGAGACGGGCTGCACTATTTTGATACTGAGGACATATTCCATGACTGAAGAAAGAGACGGCCTGGTTGTTTACGTTGTGGCAGATGGCGGCAAAGTACGCTTTTTGCATGATGATCAGGGCGAAATGCGCGATGTGACCGACGTTAAGGCCGAAGGCCACGAAGACACTCCCGGCAAACTCCCCCCCGAAACCGACCCCCGTACGGCTGCCAAGGAAGGCTTTGCCCGTAACGTGGCTGACCGCATTAACGCCATGGTCGCACACGGCGCCAAGGTGGCTGGCTTTGTTATTGCCGCTCCGGCCCCCATTATGCACGACATCCGCGCCCATCTGAGCAAACCGGCTGAAGCCAAGGTGATCAAGACCCTTATCAAGGATCTGACCAACATTCCGGCGCACGAACTGCACAAGCATTTTGATATTCCGGCAACCGGCTGGGTGCTGCCGGGCTGATAAAGCCAGACATTCCTCGCTCAAGGCTGCCAGATGGTTCCATCTGGCAGCTTTTTTTTGGCATACTGCGCACAGCACAAAAATGAGGTCAGAGATGCAGGTTTCCTATCCCGGAATGCAGTTACGCGTCGTTCCGGTTACGCCATTCAGGCAGAACTGCTCCATTCTGTGGAATGCGGATACGGGCAGGTGCATTATGGTGGATGTTGGGGGGGATGCGGATGTCCTGATGGATTTTCTGCACCGCAAAGGCCTGACGCTGGAGGCCATTCTGCTGACCCACGGCCATCTTGACCATGCTGGTGGTGTTGCGGCCTTGTGCCGCGCGCTAGAGGCGCAGGGTAAACCCCACCCCACGGTAATCGGGCCGGATGAGCGGGACGCGTTTTTGCTATCCTCCATAACCGATCAGGCCCGGCATTTTGGTCTTTCCGGGTTGGAGAACGCCTCGGTCGATCGTTTTGCGCAGGATGGCGAGGTGCTGGAATTTCTGGGTTGCCATTTGCGTGTTGTGCATGTGCCGGGGCATACGCCGGGGCATGTGGTGCTGGTGGATGAGCAGGCGCGCTTTGCCTTTGTGGGCGATGTGCTGTTCCGCGGTTCCGTTGGTCGCACGGATTTTGCATACGGTAATGGCCCCCAGCTTATAAGCGGCATAAGGCAAAAGCTGCTGCCGTTGGGGGATGATATTGTGATAGTGCCCGGTCATGGTGGTCTTTCAACACTGGGTGCGGAACGGACCGGTAATCCATTTTTGCAAGACTAGATTGAGTGCAGGAGAAAACAGGACGTGAAGAACAAACAACTGTTCGGGCTGCTTATGGCCGCACTGGTAGGGAGTGCGGGCGTGGCATGGGGTTTGCCTGCTCTGGCGGAGGATGCGGGGGAACC
>NZ_LN609302.1:1875395-2012895 GCF_001499675.1 Acetobacter ghanensis | reverse complement strand
TACGTGAGCTGGGTTTAGAACGTCGTGAGACAGTTCGGTCCCTATCTGCCGTGGATGTTGGAGATTTGAGAGGATTTGTCCCTAGTACGAGAGGACCGGGATGAACATACCTCTGGTGCACCGGTTGTCGCGCCAGCGGCACAGCCGGGTAGCTAAGTATGGACGGGATAACCGCTGAAAGCATCTAAGCGGGAAACCCACCTCAAAACTAGATCTCCCTGAGGGTCGTGGTAGACCACCACGTTAATAGGCCAGATGTGGAAGCGTGGTAACACGTGCAGCTAACTGGTCCTAATCACCCAATAGGCTCACTCTCACACCATCTGAAAAGATGGCCCGTGCACAGAAATCATCCATAACCGCGTCACACGCTAAAACACCAAAACGCACCAACCGCATCCACACACCCTAAAGGGTGGTCTGGATGACCTGGTGGCCATGGCGGGGAGAGTTCCACCCGATCCCATCCCGAACTCGGCCGTGAAAACCCCCAGCGCCTATGATACTGCGGCTTAAGCCGCGGGAAAGTCGGTCGCCGCCAGGTCTTCCAGTCTACCCTCACAAATCTTCTCATAACAAAATCAACACAATCACCATCGCGGGGTGGAGCAGCCCGGTAGCTCGTCAGGCTCATAACCTGAAGGTCACAGGTTCAAATCCTGTCCCCCGCAACCATGCATTATCTAATATCATCAGCATGTTAAGCCGTCCGTAAGGGCGGCTTTCTGCGTTTGGGATATACGCGCAGGATGCACATAGGATGCAAATGGGAGTGAAACTCCAGCGTAGGTTGGACTGATTTCACGTGTGCGTGAACACTGGAGCGCGGTCATTTGGACGGGAACAGATTCGCCGTCATGAACTCGATAAACACCCTGAGCTTCGGTGAGAGATAGGGGCTGGACGGCCACAGAAGACGGAAGACCCCCGAATGTTCGGTATGGTCGGACAGCACAGGAACGAGGTGTCCTGTCCTGAGATGCTCGTAAAGCACAAAATCCGGGAGGCTGACGATACCCAGGCCGGCTTCGGCCATGCTGATCAACGGCTCCAGCGCCGAGGCAACGACGGTTGCCGGTGGCTCAATAGTCCCAGCCATGCGATCCTGCCGCAGGGGCCATGCTTCCAGTTTCCCGGTGGTGGGATATCTGTGGCGCAGGCAGGCATGATGCGCCAGATCAGCCGGTTTGATGGGTATCCCACGGCAATCCAGATAGGCGGGGCTGGCAACCAGCCGGTGATGGAACGTACCGACGATGCGGGTCATCAGGCGTGAGTCCGCGGCATCTCCGGTTCGGAGAACCACATCGAAGCCTTCGCCGATGACATCCACGAGACGATCGCTGAAATCAAGATCGGGCTCGATCTCAGGATAGGCCTGGATAAAGGCGTTGACCGCCGGCATCAACAGCATGCCGACCATGGGGAGGCTCACGCGCAGACGTCCCGATGGTGTGGCGTGTGTATCCGCCAGTTCCTGTTCTGCTGCCTCGACCTCTCCCAGAATCCGACGGCAGCGCGCCAGAAAGAGATGACCTTCCTGGGTCAGCGTGATCGTTCGCGTGCTGCGATGAAACAGCCTGACGCCGAGACGCCCTTCAAGACGGGCAATGGCCTTGCCGACCGCAGAGGCAGACAGGCCCAGTTGATGACCAGCGACCGTGAAGCTGCGTGTTTCGGCGGCCTGAATGAAAATGGGAAGAGCACCCAGACTGTCCATCGCATGATCCGGCTATTGCGGACATCTCTGTCCATTGTGTGTGGAACTATAGCCTGATTAATCCGGAGCAGGGACCATCTTATCGTGAGGGCAACGAGGGGCCAGAGCGGCAGACAGCTCTGCGCCACGGCATGCTTTGAGATGGATGACTCCATGACCTCAGAAACCACAGAATGCAACCTGTCCACATCGGAGCGCCTGCCGTTGGCGGGCCTCCTGGCCCTAGCCACATCTGGCTTCATCACCATCCTGACCGAGGCTCTGCCAGCAGGCCTGTTACCGCAGATGGGTAGTAGCCTGAACGTATCGGATGCGATGGTCGGACAGCTTGTCACACTTTACGCAGTCGGTTCCCTTGTCGCGGCCATCCCGCTGACCAGCGCCACGCAGGGCTGGCGACGGCGCAGATTGCTGCTTCTGGCCATTGGTGGCTTCGCTGTCGTCAATACGGTCACGGCCGTCTCAACCAGCTATATTCTGACCCTCGTCGCCCGTTTTCTGGCAGGGGTATCGGCCGGACTGCTGTGGGCGCTGCTGGCGGGCTATGCCAGCCGGATGGTGGCACCCGCCTTGCAGGGACGGGCCATCGCTGTTGCAATGGTCGGGACACCGCTTGCCCTGTCATTCGGCATTCCTCTTGGCACTCTTCTCGGGACGGTTGTGGGGTGGCGTTACACTTTCGGTATCATGACCGTGCTGACCGTCGGGCTGCTGGGCTGGGTCGTGGCTGCGGTGCCGGACTTTCCCGGCCAAGGTCAGGGACGACGTCTGACGCTCAGGCATGTGTTCCTGATGCCGGGGGTGCGGACAATCCTGTCTGTCACGCTACTGTTCGTCCTGGCCCATAATATCCTCTACACATATATCGCGCCTTTCCTGCTGCAGGTCGGCATGGGCGGACGGGTGGATATGGTGCTGCTGGTATTCGGTCTCACCGCTCTGGTCGGGATCTGGCTGATCGGCGCCCTCATCGATCACTGGCTGCGGGCGCTGGTCCTGGCGAGTATTGCTCTTTTCGTGATCGCAGGCTGCACATTGGGTTTTGCAGGGACCAGTCCGATTGCAATTTACATCGGAGCCGGTCTGTGGGGGCTGGCTGTTGATTTTCACTGAGAACTGACCCGGGTAGGGCGGAAATTTTCATCGAGATTTGACCCATGCCTTCACACTCCCCGGCATCATCTGCTGGGGGGGTTTTGGAGTGATTGACATGGAGCTTCTGAGTGTGATCCGCCGGTGGCACTGCCGGGATCATCTTCCGATCCGCGAGATCGAACGCCGGACGGGACTGTCACGCAATACGATCCGGAAATATCTCCGGGCACAGAGTATTGAACCGCGGTTCCAGGTCCCCGAACGTCCCAGCCGACTGGACCCGTTTGCTGACAGGCTGAGGGGATGGCTGGTCCTGGAAGCCGCTCGCCCCCGCAAGAATCGGCGCACGGCGCGACGACTGCATGAAGACCTTGTGGCACTGGGTTATGATGGATCCTACGGACGGGTGGCCGCTTTCATCCGGCAGTGGAAACACGAACAGCACCAGGCACGCCAGACAACGGGTCGGGGTGTTTTTGTGCCCCTGTGCTTCCAGCCCGGGGAAGCGTTCCAGTTCGACTGGGGCGAGGACTGGGCGGTCATTGCCGACCGTCGCGTCAAGCTGCAGGTTGCCCACACCAAACTGTCCTTCAGCCGGGCCTTCATACTCAGGGCCTATCCCCTACAGACCCACGAGATGCTTTTTGATGCGCTTACCGAGGCCTTCCGCGTGCTCGGTGGCGTGCCGCGGCGGGGTATTTTTGATAACATGAAGACGGCCGTGGACCGGATTGGGTCGGGCAAGGCGCGTCAGGTCAACCTGCGCTTCATGGCCCTGGCCAGCCATTACCTGTTCGAGCCGACCTTCTGCAATCCGGCAGCCGGATGGGAGAAAGGGCAGATCGAGAAGACCGTGCAGGATGCCCGGCGCCAGATCTGGCAGGATTTGCCCGTCTTTCCCGATCTGGGGGCGCTGAATGCCTGGCTGGAAGCCCGCTGCCTGGACCGTTGGGAACGGCTGCGGCATGCTGGATTGCCGTGTAGCGTCTCCGAGGTCCATGCAAGCGAACGTCCCCACCTCATGGTGCCGGGGCGTCCCTTTGACGGGTTTGTCGAACAGACCAAGCGCGTCTCACCAACCTGCCTGATCCAGTTCGAAGGCAACCGCTACAGCGTGCCGGCCTCCTTTGCCAATCGTCCGGTCAGCCTGCGGGTTTATCCTGACAAGCTGCGCATTATCGCCGAAGGGCAAGTTCTGTGCGTGCATGACCGGATCATCACGCGTTCGCATGGTGTGCCAGGCCGCACGGTGTATGACTGGCGGCATTATCTGGCGGTCATCCAGCGCAAACCGGGCGCCCTACGCAATGGCGCGCCGTTTACCGAATTGCCAGCCGCCTTCCGGACCCTGCAGGATCAACTGCTCAGGCGCCCTGGAGGCGACCGGGAAATGGCTGAAATCCTGGCCCTTGTGCTGCAGCATGATGAGCAGGCTGTCCTCTGCGCGGTTGAACTGGCACTTGAAGACGGCGTGGCGACCAAGACCCATGTTCTCAATACGCTTCATCGCCTGATCGATGCCAAGAGAACCGTGGTTCCCCGGCTCGATGCCCCACAGGCCCTGGTGCTCGAACACGAACCGTGCGCCGATACAGGGCGGTATGACATCCTGCGAAGGGACAGCCGCCATGCGTCATGATCCTGCGGCTGCTTCACTTGTGGTCATGCTCCGTGGATTGCGGATGTATGGCATGTCCCAGGCCACGGCCGACCTCATCGAGCAGGGGGCACCTGCCTTCGAGGCGGCCATCCCCATCCTCTCACAACTCCTGAAGGCGGAACTGGCCGAACGCGAAGTGCGCTCCATCGCCTACCAGACAAAGACCGCCCGGTTCCCCGCCTACAAGGACCTGTCCGGGTTCTCCTTTGCCGATACGCAGGTCAACGAGCCCATGATCCGCCAGCTCCATAGCGGGGACTTCATCGAGCGTGCTGAAAATGTCGTGCTGATCGGCGGTCCGGGAACCGGGAAAACCCACCTGGCGACCGCGCTGGCCATCCAGGCGATCACCCATCACCGCAAGAAGGCGCGCTTCTGGTCAACGGTCGACCTGGTCAATGCGCTCGAACAGGAAAAGACCGCCAACCGGGCCGGGCAGATTGCCGACAGGCTGCTCCGCCTGGATCTCGTGATCCTTGATGAACTCGGTTATCTCCCCTTCAGTGCGTCTGGGGGCGCCCTGCTGTTCCATCTGCTCAGCCGCCTCTACGAGCGCACCAGTGTCATCATCACAACCAATCTGAGCTTCAGTGAATGGGGAGACGTCTTTGGTGACCCGAAGATGACAACGGCGCTCCTCGATCGGCTGACCCATCACTGTCATATCCTCGAGACAGGAAATGACAGCTACAGGTTCCGCGCCAGCACCGCCGCGTCAAAAAACAGAAAGGACAGATCCTCTTCTTGACCGCCCGCCCGACTGTGCCTGAAATAGCATCTGGCTGGGTCAATTCCTGATGAAAAACCCGGGTCAGTTCTCAGTGAAAATCAACAGCCGTGGGGATCAACGCTGCGACCACCCGCCAGCACACCATTTACGACCCCACCTGCGGCTCGGGCTCACTGCTGCTCAAGGCTCATGACGCTGCCCCGGACGGGCTATCGATCTACGGTCAGGAAAAGGATGTCGCCACCTTCGCGCTTGCACGGATGAACATGGTGATCCACAACTGCGCCGATGCCGAACTTTGGCGTGAGAATACGCTGACCAAGCCTTATCACAAGGGGCCGAACGGCCTGCTCAAGCAGTTCGACTTCATCGTCGCAAACCCGCCGTTTTCGGATAAGGCTTGGTCCACCGGGCTGAACCCCGATGAGGATGAGTTCGGGCGCTTCGCCTATGGAACGCCGCCCGCGAAGAACGGCGACTATGCCTATCTCCTCCATGTGCTGGCTTCGATGAAATCGACCGGCAAAGCAGTGATCGTCCTCCCCCACGGCGTGTTGTTCCGTGGCAACGCCGAGGCCGACATCCGCCAGGAACTGCTGAAACGCGGTTACATCAAGGCGATCATCGGCCTGCCCGCGAACCTTTTCTACGGGACCGGCATCCCTGCGTGCCTAGTGGTGCTCGACAAGGAGCACGCCGCCGCGCGCAAGGGCATCTTCATGATCGATGCCTCGAAGGGCTTCGTGAAGGACGGGAACAAGAACCGCCTGCGGGATCAGGATGTTCACAAGATCGTCGATGTGTTGCAGCGCTCGGTTCAAATCGAGGGCTTCTCGCGCATGGTGCCCTCGGCAGAGATCGACGAGAACGACGGCAATCTCAACATCCCGCGCTATATCGATGGATCGGAGGCCGAAGACCTCCAAGACATCGAAGCCCATTTGAAAGGCGGCATTCCGGCCCGCGATGTCGATGCCTTGCAGGAATATTGGGATGTGATGCCTGGGCTGCGCGCCGACCTGTTCGGACCCGGCGACCGCCCCGGATATCTCGCTGCCAAGGTTGAGTCGACCGAGGTGCGCGCCACGATCCACGCCCATGCCGAGTTCGAAGCGTTTGCCGCTACCGTGCGGGGTATCTTCGCTGCATGGCGTGAGGCCAACATCGAGGCGATGCGAAGCTTCGATAAGGGGCATCACCCTACCGACCTGATCCACGCCCTGTCGGAAGACCTGCTGACGCGTTTCCGCAAAGCGCCGCTGGTCGATGCCTATGACACCTATCAGCATATCATGACCTACTGGTCGGAGATGATGCAGGACGACGCCTACCAGATCGCCAGCGAAGGCTGGGATGTGGCGAAGGTGATCCGCGAACTGGTGAAGGACGCCGATGGCAAGTTCACCGAGGAGCCCGACATCGTGCTGGGCAACGGGCGCAGTGCCAAAAAGCTCAAGGCCGAAGTCATCCCTCCCGCGCTGATCGTTGCCCGCTACTTCGCTGCGGAACAGGCCGAGGTGGATGAGTTGGAGGCCAAAGCCGAGGAACTGGGGCGTCAGCTTGAGGAACTGGAAGAAGAGCATTCCGGCGAGGACGGGCTGCTGGTGGAAGCCCAGACCGATGCTGGCAAGCTGACTGCCGCCAGCGTGAAGGCGCGTCTCAAGGCGATCAAGGGCAATGCCGACGCGAAAGAGGAATTCGCTTTGTTGCGACAGTGGTCGGCGCTGTCCGTCGAGCATGGCGATGCCGCGCGGGCGTTCAAGGAGGCGCAAGCCGCACTCAACGCCATGGTGGTCAAGCAATATGCGAAGCTGCCAGATGCCGATTCCAAGGCGCTTGTGGTCGAAGACAAGTGGATTGCGACATTGCGCGAAGCGATGGACGGCGAATTGGATCGCACAGCGCAGGCGCTGACCATGAGGATCAAATCGCTCACAGAACGCTACGCCGCTCCCTTGCCAGAGCTGAACAATGCCGTTGCAGACCTTGAGGCAAAAGTCGCCAAGCATCTTGAACATATGGGGTTTGATGCATGAGCGGCCTCATGGAGAAGGAAATCGATGATCAACGCATCACGGCTGATGAATGGGTTACCCATTATCTCGGGCAATTAGGGTCATTTCTAAAAGGCTCGGGAGTTAGGCGTGATCAAGCGCAATCGGGCAATATCCCATGCGTGAGATACGGTGAGATATACACTACTCATCACAATATAGTTCGTGATTTTCATTCACACATTTCCGCCGAGGTTAGCGCAGAAGCAACGCGGCTTCATAATGGAGACCTTCTTTTTGCAGGTTCGGGCGAGACCAAGGAAGAAATCGGGAAATGTGTGGCATTCGTCGGCCACGAAGAGGCATATGCTGGCGGCGACATTATTATTTTACGCCCGAAAGGAGTGAACTCCGCCTTCCTCGGATACCTATTGAATTCGCCTCCAGTGGTCCGACAGAAGGCAAGTCGGGGACAAGGTGATGCCGTTGTCCACATCAGCGCGGCGGCGCTGGGCAGCATCCAATTGGAACTCCCAAAAATCGATGAGCAGGAGCGCATTGCCTCTGCCCTCAAGGACATCGACGATCTCATCGCCTCGCTCGACGCGTTGATCGCCAAGAAGCGCGACATCAAGCAGGCCACGATGCAGCAGCTTCTCACGGGCAAGACGCGCCTGCCGGGGTTTAAGGAGGAGTGGCCTGAGCGGAAATTGGGCACAGAGATCAAGATGCAGGTTGGTTTCCCCTTCGCATCCCGTTTCTTCAATCGAGGCGGCCAAGGTACGAAGCTCGTTCGAAATCGCGATTTGCATGGAACGCCAGATGACACCTATTACGCTGGCCCGTTTGACGATGATTACCTGATCACAAACGGCGATGTTCTAGTCGGCATGGATGGCGACTTCAGGCCATGTCTTTGGACGGGAGGGGGCGCGCTTCTAAATCAGCGAGTGGGTCGAATTAAGTGCAAATCCGGCAGAAGGGCGCTGTTTTTCTATTACCTTCTAGAACCCCACCTCGCAGAACTCGAAAAGAAGATCGCAGGGACAACGGTGAAGCACCTTTCACACTCCGATGTTGAGAATATCACATGCTGCTTTCCCGAGAATTTAGAGGAGCAATCGGCCATAGGCAGCTTGCTTCGCGATGTGGACAATGAAATTGAAATGCTTGAAGCAAAGTTATCAAAGGCTGCCGTATTAAAGCACGGAATGATGCAGCAACTTCTCACTGGTCGGATCAGGCTAGTATGAGCATTATCGGCCAGATCGAGCGCGCGACCCAGAAGCGGGTGGTGAAGCTGTTCACACAGACCCTCGGATATGACTATCTGGGGAACTGGCACGAACGGCCTAACAACCGAAACATCGAAGAGAGCTTTCTTCGCGCGTGGCTGGCTGGCCAATACGATGACGCGCTGATCACTCGCGCCATTGCCGAGTTGCAGCGGGCTGCGGGCGATAGCTCGCGCATTCCCTACGATGTCAATCGATCCGTCTACGAACTGCTGCGCTATGGGATGAAGGTCTCTGCCGGAGCGGGCGAGAATTACCACACGATCCGCCTGATCGATTGGGCGAACCCCGAAGCCAACCACTTCGCCATTGCCGAGGAAGTGACGGTCAGCGGCGCGGACACCCAGAGCAGCACCAAGCGCCCGGACATCGTGCTCTATGTGAACGGCATCGCCCTTGGCGTGTTGGAACTCAAGCGCTCCACGGTTTCCGTTTCGGAGGGCATCCGGCAGAACCTCGACAACCAGAAGTCGATGTTCATCCGCCCGTTCTTCTCCACCATGCAGCTTGTCATGGCGGGCAACGACACCGAGGGCCTCCGATATGGCACCACGGAAACCCGCGAAAAATACTACCTTCAGTGGAAAGAGCCCGAGGAAGCCCCCGGCCTACCCAGCAGCCCGCTTGACCGCGATCTGATCCATGTTTGCCGCAAGGATCGGTTTCTCGAACTGCTGCACGACTTCATCGTGTTCGACGCAGGCACCAAAAAGGTATGCCGCCATAACCAGTATTTCGGCATCCGCGCCGCGCAGGAGCATGTCCGCGCCCGCAAGGGCGGCATCATCTGGCACACGCAGGGCTCGGGCAAGAGCCTCACCATGGTGTGGCTGGCAAAGTGGATACGCGAAAATGTGCCCAATTCTCGGGTTCTCATCATCACCGACCGCACCGAACTCGATGAGCAGATCGAGAAGGTGTTCAAGGGCGTGGACGAGGACATTCACCGCACCAAGAGCGGCGCGGACCTGATCGCCCGACTGAACGATACAGGTCCGTGGCTGCTCGGCTCGCTCGTCCACAAGTTCGGCGGCAAGGACGAGGATGATGTCGAGAGCTTTGTCGCTGACATCCAGAAGTCGATCATGGCTGGGTTTTCGCCCAAGGGCGATATCTATGTCTTCGTCGATGAGTGTCATCGTACCCAATCGGGGCAACTCCATGAGGCGATGAAGGCTATCCTGCCGCATGCGATGTTCATTGGCTTCACCGGCACCCCGCTCCTCAAGGAGGACAAGAAGACCAGCCTTGAGGTGTTCGGCCCCTACATCCACACCTACCGCTTTGACGAGGCGGTCGAGGACGGCGTGGTACTCGACCTGCGGTATGAAGCCCGTGACATCGATCAGGAAATTACCTCCCCCAAGAAGATCGACCAATGGTTCGAGGCCAAGACGAAGGGCTTGAGCGACCTCGCCAAGGCTCAGTTGAAACAGCGTTGGGGAACGATGAGGGCGGTGCTGTCCAGCCAGTCTCGCCTCGAAAAGATCGTCGCCGACATCCTGATGGATATGGAGTTGAAGGATCGCCTCGCCAGCGGTCGCGGCAACGCCATGCTGGTGTCGGGCAGCATCTACGAGGCGTGTAAGTTCTACGAATTGTTCGAAAAAACGCCACTCAAGGACAAGTGCGCGATCATCACCAGCTACAAGCCCAGCCCAAGCGATGTGAAGGGCGAAGGTGATGGCGAGGGCCTGACCGAGCGTCTGCGGAAATACGAGACCTACAACCGCATGCTCGGGGGCAAGGAGCCCGAAGCCTTCGAGAAGGAGGTGAAGAAGCGCTTCATCGAGTCCCCTGGCCAGATGAAACTGCTGATCGTGGTCGATAAGTTGCTGACCGGCTTTGATGCTCCGTCAGCGACCTATCTCTACATCGACAAGAAGATGCAGGATCACGGGCTTTTCCAAGCCATCTGCCGCGTCAATCGCCTCGACGGCGATGACAAGGAATACGGCCATATCATCGACTACAAAGACCTCTTCCGTAGCATTGAGGGCGCAATCACCGATTACACCTCGGGGGCGTTTGAGGGCTATGACCCCAAGGATGTCGAGGGGCTGTTGGAAAACCGCCTGAAAAAGGCCCAGCAGCGTCTGGATGAGGTGCTGGAAGCTTTGCGGGCTTTGTGCGAGCCGGTTGCTCCTCCGCGCGATACGCCTGCCTTCCTCCACTACTTCTGCGCCGCCGACACCTCGGACAAGGACGCGCTGAAGGAGAACGAGCCGAAGCGCCTAACGCTCTACAAGCTCACGGCCTCCCTGATCCGTGCCTATGCCGAGATTGCCAACGACCTCGAAGAGGCGGGATACGACATCAGCGCAGCCGCAGCCCTCAAGGCTGAGGTCGAGCATTTCGAGAAGGTCCGCAGTGAGGTAAAGCTCGCTAGCGGCGATTATGTCGATCTCAAGATGTTCGAGCCCGCCATGCGGCACCTGATCGACACGTACATTCGGGCCGACGACAGCGAAGTGGTTTCGGCGTTCGATGACATGTCGCTCGTCGAACTCATCGTGGAGTGTGGCGAGGACGCCATTGATGCACTCCCCGAACGGATCAAACGGGACAAATCGGCAGTCGCGGAAACTATTGAAAACAATGTCCGCAAGCTGATCATCGACGAGAACCCGCTCAATCCCAAATACTATGAGCAGATGTCGGACCTGCTCGATGCACTGGTCAGGCAGCGCAAGGCCGAGGCCATCGACTACGCGGAATACCTCGCCAAGATCGTGGAATTGGCGAAAAAGGTCCGCGCGCCCGAGACGGGTGGAAATTACCCTGTATCGGTCAACAGCCCCGGCAAGCGTGCCCTATTCGACAACCTTGGGCAGGATGAGGCACTTACCGTCGCCGTCGATGACGACATTCGGCGGACCAAGAAGGCAGACTGGCGCGGCAATATCTTCAAGGAGCGGGAGGTGAAGAGAGCCATCACACGGCACATCGATGACCCGGCGCTCGCCGAGTTGATCTTCGATCTGGTGGTCAAACAGAATGAATACTGACCAACATCTCAGGGTAGGGGAGATCGATGTCGAGATCGTACGCAAGAAGATCAAGAACCTGCACCTCGGCGTCTACCCTCCCCATGGCCGAGTCCGCGTAGCAGCGCCGCCTGCCGTCAGCGATGAAGCCATCAGACTGGCCGTGGTCACGCGGATGGGCTGGATCAAGCGGCAGCAGGCGAAGTTCGCTGCGCAGGCCCGCCAGAGCGCACGCGACTATGTGTCGGGGGAGACCCATTTCCATTTCGGAACGGCCTACCGGCTCAAGGTGATCAACCGACAGGGGGCTTCATCGGTGAAAATCACCGGGGACCGGATCGAGCTTTCCGCATCTCCCGGTTGTGACCGTGATTTTCGCGAGCGTGTGTTTCAGCGGTGGCAGCGGCAGGAACTTCGCGACCGGGCTGGCCCGCTGGTGGATCACTGGGCTAGAGTATACGACGTTGCCACCCCCGAGTTCGGTATCAAGCGGATGCGCACGAAATGGGGCACATGCAACGCGGCGGCGCACCGTATTTGGCTCAATCTCGAACTGACGAAAAAGCCCCCGGCCTGTATCGACTATCTCGTGTGTCACGAGGTCGCGCATTTCATCGAGGGTTCGCACGGCGACCGCTTCATCACGCTGATGGACCTTCACATACCACGCTGGCGCGTTATCAGGGCAGAGCTTAACAGCGAACCCCTCGGTCACGAGGAATGGGATCATTGATGGCGATGCCCGTATTCGGATGCCCGCTCCTAGCAGAACCTGACTTTCAATGTGTAGTTCTGAAACCGCAGTACTGTCCAAGACCCAGCTACAATTACGTCCGATTGTGGTTGTGGCGAATCGTGATTGTATAGTGAAGGGAAGAGTCTACGCGCTTTCAGCTCAAGACATGGTGTCAATCATGGTATTGTTAGTCTCCAATTTTATAAGCGATTGATAGATAAGAATTTTAAATAATTCTATATAATAGAGTGGGAATTTTAGTTGCGATTATTTTGCGATCTTAAATGTCCGGTTTTTTAAGTATCTATCCGAAACCGGACAGTCCGTTTGCCCCCCCAATTCAGCCGCAACGTAGAGAAACGGTTCCACGCTTGCATGAGTTGAAACGTCTCTCGCCAAGAGGGCAAGAGACGATCAGACTGTCTTTCCGGGAGCAGACGCTGTCCTTGCGTGAGCGTCCGTGGAACACGCCGCGAAAAGACCCTAATGTGTTGATTTTCACTGAGAACTGACCCGGGTTTTTCATCAGGAATTGACCCAGCCAGATGCTATTTCAGGCACAGTCGGGCGGGCGGTCAAGAAGAGGATCTGTCCTTTCTGTTTTTTGACGCGGCGGTGCTGGCGCGGAACCTGTAGCTGTCATTTCCTGTCTCGAGGATATGACAGTGATGGGTCAGCCGATCGAGGAGCGCCGTTGTCATCTTCGGGTCACCAAAGACGTCTCCCCATTCACTGAAGCTCAGATTGGTTGTGATGATGACACTGGTGCGCTCGTAGAGGCGGCTGAGCAGATGGAACAGCAGGGCGCCCCCAGACGCACTGAAGGGGAGATAACCGAGTTCATCAAGGATCACGAGATCCAGGCGGAGCAGCCTGTCGGCAATCTGCCCGGCCCGGTTGGCGGTCTTTTCCTGTTCGAGCGCATTGACCAGGTCGACCGTTGACCAGAAGCGCGCCTTCTTGCGGTGATGGGTGATCGCCTGGATGGCCAGCGCGGTCGCCAGGTGGGTTTTCCCGGTTCCCGGACCGCCGATCAGCACGACATTTTCAGCACGCTCGATGAAGTCCCCGCTATGGAGCTGGCGGATCATGGGCTCGTTGACCTGCGTATCGGCAAAGGAGAACCCGGACAGGTCCTTGTAGGCGGGGAACCGGGCGGTCTTTGTCTGGTAGGCGATGGAGCGCACTTCGCGTTCGGCCAGTTCCGCCTTCAGGAGTTGTGAGAGGATGGGGATGGCCGCCTCGAAGGCAGGTGCCCCCTGCTCGATGAGGTCGGCCGTGGCCTGGGACATGCCATACATCCGCAATCCACGGAGCATGACCACAAGTGAAGCAGCCGCAGGATCATGACGCATGGCGGCTGTCCCTTCGCAGGATGTCATACCGCCCTGTATCGGCGCACGGTTCGTGTTCGAGCACCAGGGCCTGTGGGGCATCGAGCCGGGGAACCACGGTTCTCTTGGCATCGATCAGGCGATGAAGCGTATTGAGAACATGGGTCTTGGTCGCCACGCCGTCTTCAAGTGCCAGTTCAACCGCGCAGAGGACAGCCTGCTCATCATGCTGCAGCACAAGGGCCAGGATTTCAGCCATTTCCCGGTCGCCTCCAGGGCGCCTGAGCAGTTGATCCTGCAGGGTCCGGAAGGCGGCTGGCAATTCGGTAAACGGCGCGCCATTGCGTAGGGCGCCCGGTTTGCGCTGGATGACCGCCAGATAATGCCGCCAGTCATACACCGTGCGGCCTGGCACACCATGCGAACGCGTGATGATCCGGTCATGCACGCACAGAACTTGCCCTTCGGCGATAATGCGCAGCTTGTCAGGATAAACCCGCAGGCTGACCGGACGATTGGCAAAGGAGGCCGGCACGCTGTAGCGGTTGCCTTCGAACTGGATCAGGCAGGTTGGTGAGACGCGCTTGGTCTGTTCGACAAACCCGTCAAAGGGACGCCCCGGCACCATGAGGTGGGGACGTTCGCTTGCATGGACCTCGGAGACGCTACACGGCAATCCAGCATGCCGCAGCCGTTCCCAACGGTCCAGGCAGCGGGCTTCCAGCCAGGCATTCAGCGCCCCCAGATCGGGAAAGACGGGCAAATCCTGCCAGATCTGGCGCCGGGCATCCTGCACGGTCTTCTCGATCTGCCCTTTCTCCCATCCGGCTGCCGGATTGCAGAAGGTCGGCTCGAACAGGTAATGGCTGGCCAGGGCCATGAAGCGCAGGTTGACCTGACGCGCCTTGCCCGACCCAATCCGGTCCACGGCCGTCTTCATGTTATCAAAAATACCCCGCCGCGGCACGCCACCGAGCACGCGGAAGGCCTCGGTAAGCGCATCAAAAAGCATCTCGTGGGTCTGTAGGGGATAGGCCCTGAGTATGAAGGCCCGGCTGAAGGACAGTTTGGTGTGGGCAACCTGCAGCTTGACGCGACGGTCGGCAATGACCGCCCAGTCCTCGCCCCAGTCGAACTGGAACGCTTCCCCGGGCTGGAAGCACAGGGGCACAAAAACACCCCGACCCGTTGTCTGGCGTGCCTGGTGCTGTTCGTGTTTCCACTGCCGGATGAAAGCGGCCACCCGTCCGTAGGATCCATCATAACCCAGTGCCACAAGGTCTTCATGCAGTCGTCGCGCCGTGCGCCGATTCTTGCGGGGGCGAGCGGCTTCCAGGACCAGCCATCCCCTCAGCCTGTCAGCAAACGGGTCCAGTCGGCTGGGACGTTCGGGGACCTGGAACCGCGGTTCAATACTCTGTGCCCGGAGATATTTCCGGATCGTATTGCGTGACAGTCCCGTCCGGCGTTCGATCTCGCGGATCGGAAGATGATCCCGGCAGTGCCACCGGCGGATCACACTCAGAAGCTCCATGTCAATCACTCCAAAACCCCCCCAGCAGATGATGCCGGGGAGTGTGAAGGCATGGGTCAAATCTCGATGAAAATTTCCGCCCTACCCGGGTCAGTTCTCAGTGAAAATCAACAGTTCGCCCACATTTGGTTTGTTCCACGATTTTCTGAGCCAATCGTAGATTTTCGCAGAATCGAGTTCCTCAATTCCCAATTCCGCCATGATGAGAACTAGTGTCCGGGCGAGAAGTGAGGAAGGTCTCCTTTTAGCAGCTTCTAGCGCCACTGATTCACACCATGATCGCACAAAGTCATCCCATGACACCGTGTCCTGACGAAACCGAAGCATAGCCGGAAACTCATAACCGTCGATGTATCTGGCGCGAAAATCACTGTCTTGTGCTAATCGGTAGTCGGTCAGCAGTTTCTTCTCGAAGCGATCACCGTAGTGCTCTCGGTCAATTCCATGGGGACCGCCCTTTAGATAGTCATTAGGTCGCCCTTCCTTCGCGAGTTCCGTCCATACATCGCTCAAGGCCTGCAGGAAAATGGTCTTGCGGCCCTGCTCCCAGTCTTTGTTCTCTCCGCAATTTCTCAATTCTTTGATCTTTGCCCGTCGGCGATCTCCGCTCCTCAACACCATGTCAGCACGATGAGCACGATAGCAGTCATCGGACAGCCAATCGTCAAAATGAGTCCACACGCAGTAGCGGGACTTCCATTGGTTGGTTGTGGCACTTGTCCGCCCATGATCGTCATCCTCAGAAAGTTCGTATGCACTCCCATCTTCTACTTCACGCATATAGCGAAACCGAACGACATTTCGTTCTCCCGGTTCAAGCAGCCCCCTGCTAGAGAACACAGCAGCGACTATGTCCTGCTGCAATCGCTTTTGCAGCACTACGCTTACTGTAAGGAATTGCTGAACGTCGCGATATTTCGCTGCCAGCACCCCTCGTTGCAACCATGCGTCAAAGCCCGGAGCTGGTCCCGGCGTAGTAATCTCGAACTTCGGAAGATGTAGGATAGGAGAGTTGTGCAGTGGACCAACTGTCGTGGCTAATATAACGCTCGGGCTGCTTTCGACAGCGGCGATGACATGTGTCAAGCAATCTAGGATTCCGCTATCTTTACCTGCGGATAAATTGACACTAGCGATCAGTTCAGCATTCCGACTTCCGTGGAACGCGGCTTCGGTCGCATTGGCAGAACCATAAAAAAAGCGCCTCAGGCGACGGAGACGTCCACTGGATTTCACAAATTCAACGTAATAGCCTTTGATATGAACCAGACCAGCAGCCACGCCCAGAGCAACCTTGATGTCGGCAACGCGGGGAGCGGCACGAATAAGTTTCTCGATCTCTATTCTTTGAACACCGTCATCAATGACAATCCTGATTTTTTTGGCGACAGCTTTTGGGCAATTTTTTTAATGAATTTTGGATCGAAATACGGTGCGATAAGTAGAACTATATCAGTTTCATACCCCTCTGGCACCTCAAAGAGGTCATAGCCACTCATAGCGCCCCCCCCCCCCGCAACAAATTTCGGTATTTTAGCGCGTTCAGATCAACGATAAGACGGCATTTTAATACCCATCTTGGACTATGATAACTAGGCAGCGCTGGGAACAAAACCCCTCATTTGAACGGGTTGTTTGCTTAAGGAATAGCTACAGACAGGCGGCCTTCGCCTCATACTGGACATTTCCACGGTTCATTAAATTTCCAAGAATAGACGTTGGGCAAAAAGATAAACCACACTGGTCATTAGAATATTTTTTTTGCCATGTTATATTGTGTAAATATTTCACCAGTCATTGCAAAAAATGAAGAAAATTTTCCAGATGACGTTACCTCCTTTTTCTATGATGCAGATATTTGTCAGTACCTGGCGGGAGAATGGGATAGCAATCTTCCTCAGAAAAGGAAAAATGAACTATCCAATGAAATGAAAAAAATTTGCTCGAATATCTATAAAAGGCAGGAATACTTCAAAGAAAAGTATATCCGAAATAAATTAATTATGCAGGAATTAAATTCCTATGAATTCTAATGATATGGCAGATTTTCGTCTGAGTTCATAAAGTTTTTTCTCTCTCTCGTGATTTGCCTGTCTGCATCAGTGATGCTGGAGCAGGCCGGCGGCAGTCACCTCAAGTCGGATGTTCAAGACACTTTGTCGCATTACGTATAGCGGGCTCGCGTGTGGTATTCTGTCCAGTCAAGGTTCGAATTTTATCGGGTAGCCATGCGGAATAGCGATAGACCGTGCAACAGGTTGCCTATTACTTGTCTGGCGACTTTTGATTGCTCGCGAATGGCGACAGCCCATACCTTCATGACGTCTGTCAGAGGCTTGTTCTGTGTCATATCAAACTGCTCCATCATCTCCATAGTATTTATGTATGTCACGTCATGGGCAGCACCGCCCCCATACCGTTGAGCAACAAACGGATATCTGGCGGGACGGAACTAGCAGTTGCGCTCGGGCGACAAATATCCACGCATCCACCAATTTCCTCAAAGACAGGCTTTGAAACGCAGGAAAAAACAAACTGACACGATTTTTTGTCAACAGAATCCGATTCTGCGATGAAGCCAAAGTATCTTACGATCCACCAGTCGCAAGTGTCGTTGGTAGTGGTGCTCCTGCAAGCATACAACGTTCAGAAAACCCCACGGAATCAATAGATTCGTGGAGTTTCCTTTGTGCGCTGGTTAGATTGAATTCGATAATTCTAAATTGTGCCAGTTCATGTCCAGTTACGAATGCGCGAAAACCACCCTGGTTTTTTTGAAGGGGGTGGATAAACCTGTGTGCCAGCAAGAGATTCAATGCGCGCGCAATTCCAGACACCATCGTCTATTGCTTGTTGGAGCATGGCTAATGTGACTGGCACTGTTGTCAGTTTGCGGACTGGTTTGCCCAGCAAAAGTTGCCAGATCAGAAATCGAAAAAAAACAAAGAAGATAGCAGGGATAATTAATAAAACCTCTGTTTCATCATTAAAATATCGACGAGGATCAAAATCCCCACCCTTGATTGAAAACGTTTCTGCATAGGCTTCCATGAAGTAATGAGCCTCAATTCCATCCAGACCAAGATCTTCTACAATTCTTGTTGACAATTGAATTTCATTTTCAGAAATTTTTTCTTCGTATATTAAGAAATTCTTGAATTTTTCTGCGAGAATATGCATTTAAAAAATCCTGTCTTCAGATTTAACCAGACGATTATATTGCTGAACAGTATTATAAACAATTTTTGATACGTCGTAAAAAGTGATAGTGACACCTATATAAGGTACAGATCGCCCAACAAAAACTCCAATGTTTTTGGTAAGTATGTACCCGCATTTTATCAATGGCACCCCAGTAAATGCTGGAAGAATTCTATATTTCATATGGAAAAGCGCTTCGTGCTATAATCAATGCAACGGAAGTCCCTTTTGTAGATTCCTTAAATTTACATCGAGTTGCTATGTTGTTTTGACCGAGAAAGATAGAAACAATTGCTGCGATATGATGGATCCAAAGGCCTTTTCCTATTTCATTGATTGCGATATAAACAAATAGTTCTGATGACGTAACGTTTTCATGTATACCATATGTATAGAGATCTCCCATTATTTTTTATAATTAATGGTGCGTTTGTGATGAATGTTTGTTACTATAAAATTATTGATTCTGAGTGACTGTGTTCTGTTGACGAAAAGTCTTATCAGTTTGCTTTTCCCTGTGTTTCGAAGTCGGTTTTGCGGAAATGGGTGGATTCTGGAACTGTCCCATCAGATATCCGTTGATTTCTCAATAGCATAGTGACGGTGCCGTTCATAACGTTACAAGCATAACGCTATGGGAAATGGTATGCTGTCTATGTTCGGTTCTGCCTGTGAACTGAGCAAGATGTCTGGGGGGCTTTAATGGTGCAGGGCGCAACTCTACGCGGTTTTCCGGACCGTCTGGATACGGAAAAAATGCACACAGCAGCAGAAGATATCCGTGTTAAAGGCTGGAAATGGGTCGAGACAGCTCTGTCATTCCCAAGAGGCCCCACACAGCAGCCTGCAGCATCGGCATTGTACGGGCGCCCGTGTGGTGGGGGGCGCCCTGAGTTCGGGCAGGATGTCATTCCCATGAGCATTTGTAGGGTCGTTACAGCTTTATCGGCATCATGATTGCGTTGATTGTATGGTGTGTGGTCAAATGGAAATCTCTTGAATGTATGGAAGTTTTACCCCATGTCCGCATATCCCTATCTGGCGCACTGGAAAGAAGATATCAGCCGAAGCCCAAACGCGATCTATATGACGCTGGCGGACGCTCTGGCGCTTTCCATCCGCAAGGGTGATCTGCGGGAAGGGGACAGACTGCCGCCACAGCGAACGATTGCAGAATATCTCGGCACGAACCTGACGACCGTCACCCGTGCATTGACCGAAGCCCGGCGGCGTGGCCTGATTGATGCAACGGTTGGCCGGGGTACCTTTGTGCGTGTTGGCGCGGGCGAAAGTCATTGGCGGCATACAGGGCCCGCCGTGGTGGATTTAACCATGAATCTGCCGCCCATTCCGCAGGACCCGCCGCTGCAACGGCTTATCCAGAGTGATATTGCAGCTATTCTGAAGCAGCAGGACCTGAATAGTCTGATGTCCTACCGTGTAACGGGCGGCACATTAGAGGAGCGTCAGCTTGGTGCAAAATGGATTGCGCCCGTTATCGGCCAGCGGCGAACGGACGAAATTCTTGTCTCTCCCGGTGCGCAGAGTGCTCTGGCCGCAATTGTCAGCACGCACACCCAGCCGGGAGATATTATTGTTACCGACCGTATTGCCTATCCGGGTATTCGGACCATAGCCGCACAGTTTGACCTTATTTTGGCCGGTGTGGACAGCGATGCGGAGGGTATGATGCCGGACCAGCTTGATCGGGTCTGTGCCGAACATCATCCCCGTCTGCTTTACTGTATTCCAACCATCCACAACCCAACCACGGCGACAATGTCCTTACAAAGACGTAGGGATATTCTTGCCGTAGCCCAGCGGCATCACCTGCATATTGCGGAGGATGACCCTTACAGCCTGCTGATGGATAACCCGTTGCCAGCGTTGGCGGCACTCGACCATAGCCGTGTCAGCTATGTGGCGACCCTTGCCAAAACGCTCAGTCCGGGGCTGCGTACGGCATATGTTGCGCTGCCCAATACCGATATGACCCGGCGTGTTACAGCTGCCATTCGGGCTATTGCGCTTACCAATGCCGGTTTGCTGAGCGCACTCACCGCGCGATGGATGCAAACAGAGCAGGCCCATACAATTTTACATGCTATTCAAAAGGAACTGCGTTTGCGTCAGTCCATTGCCCGCAAGGTTCTGGGGGAGGGGCACTGCATGAATCCCGATGGGCCGCATGTCTGGCTGAAATTGCCGGACTGGTGGGGTAGCGCAGATTTTGTGGCGTATGCCCGTAGGCGTGGACTGGCATTGGTGCCCAGCACCGTGTTTACGATTAATGGAGAGCCTCCGCAGCGGGCAAGGATTGCACTGGGGAGCGCGCCGGATGCTGCAAGCCTTGAGGAATCCCTGCATGGAGTGATGTCGGTCCTGCAACATAAACGCTCCCCCGGCTTTGCCGATATTGTGTGACCTGACCGCAGGGTCCGGAATCGGTGGAGTATCCTGATTTTATGGGCCGCCATACGGATGCGCGTAAAAACAAAAAGGCATTAAATTCACGAATGCGTGATTGAAAAATATAGATAAAACAATAACTTATATCATGCATCCTTAATTGTATGATTGCTGAATATTTTTTGTATGTCTCTGTCTTGGTAAGGGAATGGCGTATAGGTTTATTTGAACCATTTGTACCATAGGCATTGAGCATACAATATTTTGCCTTACCGCCCTCCCGTGTCACGTTTGCTTCGGCAACGCGGCCAGTCCCGGCTTCCCGTCGGAGACTGCATGACACGGGAGAAATACCATGCCGACAGTAGAGCACGTTCCGCATAAAGATGGCGATTGCTTCGTCAATTATGAAAACAAGGTTTTCGAGGACGTTAAAGCCAAGCCCGGTGAAAAAGCCCTTATTACCTTCCATACCGTCGCCAATGAAGGATCGGTCGGGTTCGTAAACCTTCTGCAGGCGACACGTCTTATTCGTAAGGGGTTTGAAACATCGGTGCTACTATATGGGCCGGGTGTTACCCTTGGCGTGCAGCGTGGCTTCCCCCGTCTGGGAGACGAGGCCTTTCCAGGCCATATGAACTGTAACAAACAGGTTGCGAAAATTCTTGAAGAAGGCGGAAAGGTTTACGCCTGCCGTTTTGCATTGCAGGCTCTCTACGGCTACGGCGAGCAGAACCTTATCCCCGGTATTACGCCTATTAACCCGCAGGATGTGCTCGACATCATTCTGCTAGCCCGGCGCGATAACGCCTTTATCCTCAATACCTGGACTCTCTAAAAACCAAAGGGAGGGCCGCAAGTTATGCCCCGTATCGTTCGCGCCGCAGCTATCCAGATCAGCCCCGTCCTTGGTGATGATGGTCTGGGTACTGCCCGGAAAGTCTGTCAGGCCATCCGCGATGCCGCTGAAAAAGGTGTTTCGCTTGCGGTCTTTCCAGAAACCTTCGTGCCTTACTACCCCTATTTTTCGTTCATCCAGCCCGCCTTCCGCTTTGGTGGCGAGCATCTGGAACTCTACGAACGTGCCGTTGTCATTCCCGGTCCGGTAACGGATATGGTGGCCGAGGCCGCGCGCCAGACGGGTATGGTCGTGGTGCTAGGGGTGAATGAGCGCGATTTTGGCACGCTTTACAACACCCAGATCATTTTTGATGCAACAGGTGAGATCCTTCTCAAACGCCGCAAGATTACGCCCACCTACCATGAGCGTATGGTCTGGGGGCAGGGGGATGGTTCCGGCCTGAAAGTTGTAGAGAGTGCCGCAGGCCGCATTGGGGCGCTGGCGTGTTGGGAGCATTACAATCCGCTTGCCCGCTACGCGTTGATGACCCAGCATGAGGAAATTCATTGCGCACAGTTCCCCGGCTCGTTGGTCGGTCAGATTTTTGCCGACCAGATGGAAGTGACCATCCGCCACCATGCGTTGGAATCCGGCTGTTTTGTCGTAAATGCTACGGGCTGGCTGACGGAAGAGCAGATTAAAGCAATAGCGGGTGACCCAGCGCTTGAAGGACCATTACGGGGTGGCTGCTTTACCGCCATCGTTTCACCCGAAGGTAAGTTGCTGGGCACACCGCTAACAGAAGGCGAGGGCATGGTCATTGCTGACCTCGACTTCGCACTGATTGCCAAGCGCAAACGAATGATGGATTCCGTCGGACATTATGCGCGGCCCGAACTGCTCAGTCTGCTGCACGATCAACGCCCCGCGCGCACCGTTCATTATGTTGGTGAGCACGGAACGGACGGACCCGTTGCCTCCTCCAATAATGAGGTGGCATCATGACCGTCCCAATACTCGGCACGCTGTCTGGCCGCAAACTCGTTACGGATCTGCAGTCCTTCGGGCTTCAAATAGGAGAACAGACCGGGGGGATCACCCGCAAGGGTGGAGCTGGTCCTTCTGACCACAAGACAATTACCATCGCGGGCCAGACTGTTATGGTCCCGGTTTATACATCTGGTGCGCGGCGGTCTCCGTTTCAGGCCAGCCCGCCAGACCAGAGTGGCGCCAGCACATTGGTGCGCGATGGCCAGAAGCTCGGCACAATCCATTTTCCTGCCGCTCCGCGTTTTTACGGTCTGACCACGGAGGACGGTATTCCGTATTGGAAGATTGCCCTGTTGCATGGTCGTGACACACTGGCGACCACGGTGCACCAGACCTGCATCCGCTATGCCGACCGGCGCACCTCCTGCCAGTTCTGCGCTATTGGCCAGTCGCTGGAGGCCGACCGGACCATCGCCTACAAGACACCAGCACAACTGGCCGAGGTCGCCAAAGCCGCCGTGGAACTCGACGGTGTGCGCGACATGGTGCTGACGACCGGCACGCCCAACGTGGTGGACCGGGGGGCTGCTGTTCTGGCGGAGTCAGCCCGTGCCATCCGTGCGGCGGTTGATCTGCCGCTTCAGGTCCAGTGCGAGCCGCCGCGCGATCACGGCTGGTTCCACCGCCTGCGCGACGCAGGGGCCGACAGTCTTGGTATGCATCTCGAAGCCGCCACGCAGGCGGTGCGCGAGAAGATCATGCCCGGCAAGGCCACGGTCAGCGTCGATCGCTACATGGATGCTTTCGCCAGCGCCGTGCCGGTCTTCGGTCGCGGGCAGGTTAATACCTACATTCTGGCTGGTCTTGGGGACAGCGCCGAGGATATTCTGGCCCTCGCCGAGCGTCTGATTGCGCTTGGAGTTTATCCCTTCGTGGTACCGTTTGTGCCTATTTCCGGCACACCGCTGGAAAATCATGCGCCACCTTCGGCCGAGTTTATGAAGTCCGTGCTCGCACCACTCGGGCGGATGCTGCGCGAGGCGAACATGAAATCCACCGACATCCGGGCCGGATGTGGCCGGTGCGGCGCCTGTTCCTCTCTTTCGGCTTACGAACAATGAGCACGGTGCTCGAAGGCGTGGAAGACCGGCCGTTTATCCCTACGGAGTATGTCGTCCGTCTTGCCCGCACACCGTGGGAGCAGGCAGGCTATTACGCTCTGCGCCGCGAAGTTTTTTGCACAGAGCAACGTGTTTTTGCTGATGATGACCGCGATGCGATTGATGAGGTGGCCATTCCCATTATCGCGGCGTACTGCGTGGCGGGAATGCCGGACCGGATTGTGGGGGCGGTGCGTATTCATGAAGCCGAACCCGGCGTGTGGCGAGGTTCCCGTCTGGCGGTTCATGCGGGTCATCGCAAGTTGGGGCGGATCGGGGCGGAACTCATCCGCATGGCGGTTAGCACCGCGCATGGACTTGGGGCCATGCGGTTTCTGGCCCAGGTGCAGGAGCAGAATGTGCTGTTCTTCCGTCGCCTGTATTGGAAAAGTCTCGGGGCCATCACTCTGCACGGTCTGCCACATCACGACATGCAGGCAGACCTGTCACGCTATCCGGCGCATGGTCAGGAGCAGACATGGCTGCTGCGGCCCCAACCGCGTAACCGGCAGGTGGCATAATGGCCCGCGCATTAAACCATATGCTGCACAGCCTGCGCACTGGTCGCGCCTTGGCCGCCAAGCAGGACATTGCGCAGGTGGCCGCCATTTTTGGCCAGAATGCGACGAAAGTCATGCGCCTTGGCGATGATTGTGCGGCCATACCGGATGGAGACGGTTATCTCCTGCTGGCCAGCGAGGGGTTTCAAGACAGTTTTGTCCGCGCCATGCCTTGGTTTGCCGGGTATTGCGGCGTGATGGTCAATGTTAGTGATATCGCAGCCATGGGTGGTCGTCCCGTAGCTGTGGTGGATGCGTTGTGGAGCGATACGTACGAGGCGGCCGCATCCATTCTAACTGGTCTGCATGAAGGTGCGCGCACCTATGGCGTGCCGGTTGTCGGCGGCCATACCAACATGCGCAGCACCCATAACTCACTGTCGGTCGCGATCCTTGGCCGCGCCCGTCATCTGCTGACCAGCTTCGATGCGCAACCGGGCGAAGTCCTGATTGCAGCCATTGACCTGCGCGGCCGTTGGCATGACCCGCACCCGTTCTGGGATGCCAGTTCCGCACTGTGCGGCACCGAGGCGGCGGTGCGCCTTCGGGGTGATCTGGAACTTCTGCCGTGCATAGCCGAGGACGGGTTGAGCCGCGCCGCCAAGGACATCAGCATGGCCGGGTTGTTGGGCACCGCCCTTATGCTGGCCGAATGTTCAGGCGTGGGCATGACCATCACGCTTGATGACATTCCCCGGCCTGCAGAAGCCCCGATGGAGCGCTGGCTGTCGGCGTTTCCCAGCTATGGCTACCTGTTAACAACCCGACCCGAAGATGCCGAGGCGGTGATGGCCCGTTTTCACGGACGCGGTATTGCTGCCGCTGTTATCGGCCAGTGTAACAGCACACGGCGGGTGGATGTTGCATCGGCAGATGAGAGGGAAACCTTCTGGGACCTTGCTAGCGCGCCGCTCATGGGGGTTACGCCATGACCTTCTCCATCGGCATTCTGACCCATTCTACCAATCCGCGTGGAGGTGTGGTGCATGGCATGGCATTGGCGGAAGCCCTGTGTGACGCGGGGTATGACGCTACCCTGATTGCCCCGGATGAGACTGGAGCGGGCTTTTTTCGTACACCCCGTTGCGCCATCCGTTGCATTCCTGCCGTGGCTGAGCGCGACCTGCCGACACTGGTGGAACGTCGTATTGACGAGATTGCGGACGCACTACGGCATGATGCACCGTTTGATGTGCTGCACGCGCAGGATCCAATAAGCGCCAATGCACTGGCCGATCTTGTGGCGGAGGGGCGTATAGGGGGCTTTGCCCGAACGGTCCATCATCTGGACTGTTTTGCTCATCCCGGCATAGCGGCCCGGCAGGCACGAGGCCTCACGGCTGCTACTGAGCTTTTTACGGTCAGTCAACTCTGGGAGGCTACACTTCTTGCCGAATATGGACGACGAGCGCCCGTGGTGGGGAATGGTGTTGACCTGACAAGGTTTTTACCGGAGGAGGGCATTCATGACCAAGGCCTCCGTGTCCGTTATGGTATTCCACAGGCCGCGCGCCTTGTTTCGTCGGTTGGTGGGGTAGAGCGTCGTAAAAACACGCTTGCACTGCTTGATGCGTTTGAAACGCTGCATCAGGATTATCCTGATTTACACCTTGTTATTGCCGGAGGTGCGTCTCTACTAGACCACTCCGCTTACCGCCGCCTTTTTGATGCAAGGGTTAACGATAGAAATCTAGAAAATGCTGTGACAGTAACAGGAACAGTTGCGGATGATGATATGCCTGCATTGTACCGGCAGTCATCCGTGCTGGCTTATCCCTCTCAGACGGAAGGCTTTGGTTTGTGTCCGCTTGAGGCGCTGGCCTGCGGCGTTCCGGTGGTGGTGCCAGCTGTGCCGCCCTTTACGGAGCATCTTCATGCTTTCGAAGTGTTTTGGTGCCAGCCGAAACAACCCGAAACACTTATTTGCGCGTTGCGTGATGCCCTGAATGCCCGGAGTTCGGACCGTTTTCAGGTAAGTGGCCCCGCAACGGCCCGCCGTTTTGACTGGCGTAGTGTCGCCAGTCGGCACCTCCCAGCATACCGGCGCTTGGCGGCCTTATCGCACGCCCATGCCCCGGCTTATGGAGCTTCATTATCATGCCCGAAATGACTTTTCGTGTGCGCTGGCCAGATGGGAAGGAGAGCGACTGTTACTCCCCATCGCTGGTTATACAGGACCATTTTACGCTCGGTCAGGATTACCCGGTCCCGATGTTTTTGGAGAAAGCGGACACGGCCCTGACGCAGGCTAGTGAGCGGGTTCGTGCGCGCTACGGTTTTGCATGCAGCCGCGCCCTTGGTCAGCTTCAGACTATCCAACAGGTATGCGCGCCTTTCCTGACCCAATCTGACGCGCAGGTGCGCGTCCTGTCTTTTAAATCCTGAGGCAAAGAGAGCGACCATGACACAGAACGAGAAGAGCATCCCCGTCATTATCGTCGGTGGGGGGCAGGCTGGCCTGTCCATGAGCTGGTATCTTTGCCGTGAAAAAGTGGAGCATATCGTCTTTGAGGCCAAGACCGCCTGCCACGCTTGGGATGATGAGCGTTGGGACAATTTTTGTCTGGTCACACCAAACTGGCAGTGCGACCTGCCCGGTCATCCCTACAAGGGGAAAGACCCGCACGGCTTCATGGTGAAGCAGGAAATTATTGACTACGTGAAGGGCTTCATGAACTCCTTCACCCCACCCCTGCGTGAACACACAGCCGTTACCTCCATCACGCGCCATGAAGGTGGTGGCTATCGCGTGGTAGCAGGTGGCGAGATGTGGCACGCAAAGCATGTGGTCATCGCATCGGGTGCGTATCAGGACGCGGTCATCCCCGGCTATGCCAGCGCGATCGACCCCACCATTCATCAGGTTCACTCGCAGGACTACCGTAACGCGGCCCAGTTGCCAAAAGGGGCTGTGCTGGTTGTGGGCAGTGGTCAGTCCGGCGCACAGATTGTGGAAGATCTGTTTCTTGAAAAACGCAAGGTCCATCTTTGCGTTGGTTCCGCTCCACGTGTCTCGCGTTTTTACCGTGGCCGCGACGTGGTGGATTGGCTGGCGGATATGCACTTCTACGATCTTACGGTGGATAATCACCCTCTGCGTGATGGTGCACGCGACAAGACCAATCATTACGTCACGGGCCGAAATGGCGGGCATGACCTTGATCTGCGCCTCTTTGCAAAGAAGGGCGTTGGCCTGCATGGCACGCTGGAGACCATCCGTGATGAAGTGGCGCACTTCGCGCCGGATCTGAAGGAAAACCTTGATGATGCGGACAAGACCAATGCCGACATCAAGAAATCCATCGACGCCTACATCGCTCGTGAAGGGATCTCGGCCCCGACCGAAGTCCCTTATGTACCTGTGTGGGAGCCCGATGGAAGTAACATCCCGCTCGACTTGAAAGCCGCCGGGATTACCTCCATCATCTGGTGTATTGGTTTTCGGCCAGATTATCGCTGGATCAACGTTCCGGTTTTTAACGGTGCTAACAAACCGGTCTGGCATCGGGGCGTGACTGATGCACCGGGCTTTTACTTCCTTGGCTTGCCGTGGCTGCACACGTGGGGTTCTGGCCGGTTCTCCGGTGTATCGCGCGATGCAGCGTGGCTGGCCAGCCAGATTACCGGCAAAAACGTGCCCGTAGCCTGAGCAGAGGAAAACGCCATGCTTCCATGGATGACCTATGACGGAATGTATGACGCGGCTCTGAACCAGCCAGAACAATTCTGGCTGGAAGCAGCGCAGCGTATCACATGGAAGCAGGCACCTGTGGCCGCGTGCCAGACGCGGGATGATGGTTGGTATGACTGGTTCCCAGATGCCACGCTCAATACCTGTTATAATGCCGTGGACCGGCATGTGGAGGATGGGCGTGGCGGGCAGGCCGCTCTAATCTGGCATTCCTGCGCCACCAAGGAATGGCAGACCGTAACCTATGGTGATTTAAGGCGGAGGGTCGCCGGGTTTGCCGGTGGTTTGCAGGCGCTGGGGGTAGGCAAGGGCGACCGTGTGCTCATTGCCATGCCAACAATGGTTGAGACAGCTATAGCCATGCTGGCATGTGCCAGAATTGGGGCTGTGCATGTGGTGGTTTTTGCAGGTTACGCGGGGCCGGAACTGGCGCGTAGGATTGATGATGTCGGGCCAAAAGTCATTATCATCGCCAGTTGCAGTTTTCAGGGGCAGACCGCCATTCCTTTACTGCCAGCCCTGAACGAGGCGTTGGCCAAGGCCGCGCATAGGCCGCGAGCTTGCATTATTGCCCAGCGGGATGCCTGTCCGGCAGCACTTATGCCCGTGCGTGACTACGATTTTCATGTCATGGAGCACGCAGCTCCGGTTGAACCGGTTATGCTTCGGTCAGACGACCCTCTGTATATTCTTCATACATCGGGAACCACGGGCAACGCCAAAGGCATTGTGCGCGATAATGGCGGCCATGCCGTGGCGCTCGCTTTGTCCATGGAGTTGATTTATGGCTGTAAGCCGGGTGACACCTTTTTTACAACATCGGATCTCGGCTGGGTTGTAGGCCATTCCTACGGTGTTTACGCACCGCTCATCAGTGGTTGCACCAGCGTAATCGTGGAAGGGGGTGCGTCTGCTTCGGCCATTCGGATGCTCTGTCACGATCATGCGGTAAAATGCCTGTTCACCACTCCCACCCAAATGCGGCTTATGCGGCAGGAAAGTCGCCATCTGTCTGCGGCAATACTGCCTGCACTCGCACGCATTTTTGTGGCCGGAGAGTATGCAGACCCGACATTGCTGGACTGGGCGCGCGCATACTTTCGTAAGCCTGTGGTTAATCACTGGTGGCAGACTGAAACCGGATGGAGCATCACCGCTCATTTTTTTGGTCTGCCCGAGTGTGAGCCGACCTCGCTCATGAACGACATCGGGCGGCCCGCGCCGGGGTTTCGCCCTGCTATCGTGTCATCTCACCCAGATGAACCGTGCGGCGAGATTGTCCTGTCCCTGCCGCTGCCACCCGGCTGTCTGGCTGGCGTGTGGAAGGATAGGGCAATCCACGCCCCGACTGCCTACCTTGATGATACGGGCAAGTTTTACCGCACATTCGACGAGGGCATGATTGATGCAACACGTGCAGTTCATATGCTTGGGCGTTCTGATGATGTCATCAAGGTTGCAGGGCGGCGGATTTCGGGCGTGCAGATTGAAAAGATCATTGCCGCGCATCCCGCTGTTTATGCCTGTGCCGTGGTGGCTATTCCTGATGCGTTGCGGGGGCAGCGGCCGGTTGCCTATGTGGTCATGAATTCCGATGAGGACCACAAACCATCTGCCGAGGAACTTATCGCAGGGGTTAACGCAGTCCTCGGGCGCTGGGTTGGTTTAAAGGAAGTCCGCTTTGTCCGGCATCTGCCGATCACCGTATCTGGAAAAATTACAAGGAAACGTCTTCTGGTCTCCTGACGGTGTGTTGGAACGGAGGGGTGAACACAATGGTTTATCCTTCCAGAACTAAACGGTACTAGGTGCAGGCGCCAGAAATTTTCATTCCTAAAATCGAAGTCGTTGTTTTCGGGAAATGAGGGTTGTCCATAACGCCTGTCTCGGGGACATGTGGCGTCATGAACAACGCCGCACCTTCACAGGCGGCCAGCGGGCCGGCTATTCACGCTTCTCCACCGCGGCCGTCTTACATACCCTCATTTGGCCTGCGGACAGTCATTGGCTGTCTGGGAATGCTGCTTGCCGTGCATGTGGCTGGCTTTAATGAGCATGTTACCGAGATCGGCCTGTCCGACATCCGAGGCGCCATGCACATTGGCCACGATGAAGGCACGTGGGTCATTGCGATTTATGAGGCGTTCAATATCGCCGCCATGGCCTTTACGCCGTGGTTCTACATGACGTTTTCGATCTACCGTTTTTCCATTTTCATGACGGCGGTTCTTGCACTGCTTTCCATCCCGGCTCCGTTCATGCCGGATGTCACGTCACTCTGTATCCTGCGTGCTTTTCAGGGGCTGGCTGGTGGGTGCCTGCCGCCTGTGCTGATGACGGTGATGCTCAAATACCTGCCGCCTCCAATCCGCGTGTTCGGCATTGGAGGGTATGCTATGAGCGCAACCTTTGGCCCTAACCTTGGTTTGCCGCTAGAAGCGTTCTGGTTCGAACACGTTGGCTGGCACTGGCTGTATTGGGAGATTATTCCCACCGCCGCGCTCGCCATAGGGATGATGGCTTATGGCCTGCCCAAAGACCCTATGCATTTTGAGCGGTTCGAAAAATTCAACTGGTTTGGCATTCTGGTCGGCCTGCCCGCAATTTGTTCGTTGGTCATTGTGCTGTATCAGGGCGACCGGCTGGACTGGTTCCGCTCGCCTGTTATTACGAACCTGACATTCTGGGGCGGTGCGGCCTTTATTGTTTTCGTTATAAACGAGGCTTTTCACCCCAGCCCGTATTTTAGAATTCAGTACTGGCGTTCGCGCAATATTCAGGCCGCGCTGCTTTCGCTTATCGGTATTCTGGCCATCTGCTCCATTATGGGGGAAATTCCCTCCACCTATCTGGAGGTCGTGCGTGGGTATCGGCCCATTCAGGCTGCTCCCGTGTCCCTTGTTGTGGCGCTGCCACAGCTGATTATGCTGCCGTTGATTGCAGCTATCTGCAACTCGCCGCGTGTTGATTGCCGTTATGTGCTTGCAGGAGGAATGCTGTGCCTTGCCGCATCAGCATGGCTTGGCACATGGCTGACCGTGGACTGGGTGCGCGACAATTTTTACCTGATGCAGGTCCTTCAGGTTTTTGGCCAACCCATGACGGTTATCCCCACGCTTATGCTGGCAACCATGGCCATGGGGCCTGCGGATGGTCCGTTTATTTCCGGCATGGTCAATATGCTCAAGGGGTTAGCCAATGCTGTGGCATTTGCCCTTTTTGGCGCATTGAGCCGGCGGCGGGAGCAATACCACTCCACCATGCTGCTGGACCACCACGGCACGCATGGTCTGGCCCTGCAGGGGATGGGAGACCCCATTAACCAGCAGTTGTCCGTGACTTCGCCCGATGCGGTGCATGTGGCGCACAACACGCTCGAAGTTTTCCATACCTATGTGCACGAACAGTCCTTCGTGCTGGCAATGAACGATATTTACTACATCCTCATCTGGGTATGCCTCGGCTACGCGGCCATGAATCTTGTTCTGCCCCGGCGTGTTTATCCACCACGCGCCCCTTCACCCAATACTCCCGCCCGTTAATCCGGAATAACTGACCATGATTTACAAGAAACCACTTCTTTACGCAGGCTGTGCTGCTGGTGTGCTGGCTGTTATTGCCTGGGGCGGAGCACGCTTGGTTAATGGGAACGGTGTTGACCAATACACCAACGATGCTTACGTCACGGCAGATTTTCCAACCGTTGCCCCCAAGGTGTCTGGCCGCATTGACCGCGTGATTGCGCAGGATAACGAGCAGGTCCACGCGGGTGAGGAACTGGCGCATATTGAGGATGATGATTACCGCGCAGCCCTTGCGGTCGCAAACGGCAACGTCCTTGCCGCGCAGGGAGACGTGGCTAATCTGGAAGCTGAAATTGCCCGGCAGGATGCGGTTATTGCAGGTGCGCGGGCCGCAGTGCAGTCGGATGAGGCTGATCTGGTTTTTGCCCGGCAGAATGCCGCTCGTTATCGTAACCTGTCATCAGGTGGTGCTGGCACGATTGAGCAGAAGCAGCATTCCGAGGCGCAGGAAAAGGAAGCACTGGCAAGCATAGCGCGTGATCAGGCTGGGGTGGATGCCGCCATCCGGCAGGTTGCGGTGCTTAAAGCACAGTTGGAACGAGCACAGGGTGTGCTGCTGCGTGCTCAGGGGGATGCAAAACAGGCTGAACTGAACCTCTCGTACTGCACCATTCCGGCTCCCATGGATGGTGTGGTGGGCGAACGTGGTGTGCGTGTGGGGAATTATGTGCACCCGGGCACGGGTATTCTGGCTGTGGTGCCCACGCATGAAGCCTATGTGCTGGCCAATTTTCAGGAAACACAGCTGACAAAGGTTCAGACCGGGCAGAGTGCAACAATCTGGGTGGATACGTTCCCCGGTCATCCCTTGAAGGCGCATGTGGATTCACTTGCGCCCGCCACGGGCGTTGCCTTTGCGCCAATCCAGCCTGACAACGCAACGGGTAACTTTACCAAGGTTGTCCAGCGTATTCCGGTCAAGCTGACGTTTGACCCCGGTCAGCCACTGGCGGACAAGGTGCGGGTCGGCATGTCGGTCGAGGTCAATATTAATACGTCTTCAAAACCGGAAGGCCCCCATGCCAATGACACCCGATATATCTGGCAGTAACGCAATGAAGCGCTTTCTTTTCGTGGGGTTTTCTGCTTTGGCTCTTGCTGGTTGCACAGTGGGGCCAAACTACCACAAACCGCAGGTCAAGGCGCCGGATGGCTGGCGCGCCACGCAACCACCGGCGGAAAGTCAGGTGACGATGGCGTCAGCCGACCCGCAATGGTGGAAACTTTTTAACGATCCTATTCTAACCCGGTTGGAAAATGAGGTTGCCGCGTCCAACCTAGACCTGAAAGCAGCGGACCTGCGTCTGATGCAAAGTCAGGCCGAACGCCGCATCGCCAGTGCGGCCCAGATGCCGCATATGGAAGCCAACGCATCTTATGCGCGGGAGCGGGCCAGTACCAACGGTGTGCTGGGCTTACTGGGAACCATGGAACGCGAGGGCGCGGGCACTACGGCATCGGGCGCGGGCGGTTTTGGGCCTACGGGGATGCTGGGGAGTGTTGGCAATCCATCCTTTAATCTACCACAATATGGCATGAATGCCTCGTGGGAGGTGGACTTCTGGGGGCATGTGCGCAGGCAGGTGGAAGCCGCAACCGCCGCTGTGCACGCCACGGAGGAAATGCGCCGGGATACGCTGGTCTCGCTTATGGCGGAAACAGCGCAGGATTATATTGACCTGCGCACGATCCAGACTCAGGTTGGCATTCTTGAGCATAATATTGAGGTGGCAACCAACAGCGTAAAGCTGACAACCCTACGCTTCCAGCAAGGGGCGGCGACAAAGCTGGATGTGGCCGAGGCTACGGGGCAGCTTCATACTTTTATGGCTCGTCTGGCTCCTCTTAAGGCGCAGGCTACGCATATGCTCAATGCCTTGAGCTTTCTGGTCGCGCGTGAACCCGGTGCCCTTGATGCGGAGCTGGGCAAACCTGCGGGTATTCCCACCGTGCCGGATGCGGTTCCGGTAGGGCTACCATCGGAATTGGCGGAGCGTCGGCCCGATATCAGGATGGCTGCCGACCGGCTACACGCCGCAACAGCCAGTATTGGCGTGGCGATTGCGGATTTCTTTCCACGGGTAACGCTTTCGGGCAGTCTGGACGTTCAGGCTCTCCAGTTTAGCGGGCTGGGCTCATGGGCCTCGCGCCAGTATGGTTTTGGCCCAACGGCGACATTGCCCATTTTTGAAGGCGGCCGCCTGACCGGGCAACTGCATCTGAGAAAAGCGCAGCAGAAGGAAGCCGCCACGCTATTCCAGCGCACGGTGCTGAAGGCGTGGCAGGAAATTGACGATGCGATGGCTGATTTTACAGCCGCGCAGAAGCGGCGCGACGAACTGGCTGAGGCCGTGCATGAGAATGAGATTGCCGTGGACATTGCTAAAGCCCAGTATGTGCAGGGCTCTGCTGATTTTCTGAACGTGTTGACGCTCCAGAATGCACTTCTGTCATCACAGAGTGCACTGGCGGATGCAACGGCCCATGTTGCCGGGTCCGTTACCAATCTCTACCGTTCTCTGGGTGGTGGATGGCAGACGTTTTATCCAGAAAAGAAAATTGTTGGAAAACGGGCGTAAGGAAAAAGCGTGATTACCATTGTCAGATCCGCCAGTCTGGGTATGGCGCACTCCGGCGGGCAACTGCTGCGCAGCCACTTTGCCTTTGCAGATTATCAGGACCCGCACCGTGCGCATGAGGGACGGCTGCGGGCGGTTAACCTTGGCACGCTTGCCGCAGGCGCTTCTTACCGTATTGGGCCGGAAGCAGCCGTGGACATTGTAACGTGGCTACAAAGTGGAACAGTGGCAGCGTCCATGGCTGGTTTTTCCCAAGAGGAAATTGGCGCGGGGGCATTGCACCTGATGAGCACAGGGACCGGCTGTGCAACCCTTGATTGGACGGCTGGTGCGAAGGGAGCCTCGTTTATTCAGTTCTGGTTTCTCTCTGATACAGAGGGAACAGCCCCCTTGCAGGATAGCCGTCCATCCTTTTCCAATCTTGAGGATGGCGGCTTCAGAATTATTGCATCAGGTTTTCCTGAGGATGATCCTGAGGATGATCCCGAGGATGAAGAGGCGTTTGCGGATGGTGCGCCTGTGGCCCTGAGTGCAAGTGCCCGGTTGCTCCATGCCGCAATTCCCGCAGGGGAGGGGGCGGCTTACGGCACAATGCCCGGCCGCGCCCTCTATCTTGTTGTGGTATCGGGGACCATCCGCATAGGGAAGGATGTCCTCTCTGCCGGTGATGCCGCGGCCATTAGCGAGAGCGCGGACCTGACAGTTATTGCAGACGACGCGGCTGTTGTGCTGCTGGCTGATGTGGCTGGTTAAAGATAGGCCTGACGAGCCGAGGATTAACAGCTACAACGCCCCAGACTTCTACCAACGGTAAGCTAAAGTTACAAAAATAGCCCGCCCCGGTGCCCACGAACAGGCAACACTTCTGGTGCAGACAGCAACATAGCGACGGTCGGTTATGTTGGTGCCATTGAGCTGGATGGATGTCCGTCGGTAGTCAATATGCGCAACAATGTCCCACACCAGTTGGCTGGGTACGGCAAATGTTTCTGGCAGGGAACCAGCCGTATTGCCCGTATAACGCAGCCCCCCACCTATGCCTGAGACAAGGTCAGGCAGAATATGGAAATCTCGTTTAAGGAATAGAGAAGCCATATGAGAGGGCACGGCAACAGGACGTTGGCCAATTTGCGAGGTGGTTGTGGACTTGGTTATTCTTGGGTCCTGATAGGTGAAAGACGCGAGGAAATCTATTTTCCACGGCAGGCGGCCAATGCCCTCGAATTCAAAGCCTTTGGTGCGCTGTTCCCCAGCCTGAATATCATAGGTTGAGTCTACAGGGTCTGGTGTCAGAATATTGGTTTCTACCAGATCAAAAAAGTCCGCCGTCAGCATAAAATGGTCGCCCCAAGGCGCATTCAGTGCGGGTTTGTATTTAAGACCAGCTTCAATCTGCCGTCCCCGTGTTGGCAGGAACGGGGTATTCAGACGGGTTGTACCAACCTGCGGCTGGAAAGATGTTGAATAGGCTACATAAGGAGCAAGCCCGTAAGGCGATGAATAAAGCAGGCCCACGCGACCGGTAAATGCGTTGTTTTTTTGCGGTGTTCGCAAGCCGGTCAGGTTATCGACCGTCAGGCTTTGGGTGAAATCCCCACGTCCTGACAAGGTTAAATGAAAATTGTGCCAGTCTGCCTGTTCCTGCGCATAAATGCCGGTCTGGCTTTCTGTTTCGTTTGTGTTGGTTGTTGTGCCGTAAGATGGCCAGGTAATGGCGCGGTAAACGGGGTTATACAGATCCAGCGAGGGAGCCGTACCCTGCCCACGGCGGTTCGCCAGAAAATCACTCCGGAAATCAACACCAACCAGTAATTCATGTTTGACGGGGCCGGTTTTGAGTTTGAGGTCGGACCGGGTGTCTAATGTTACATTGTTATAGTTGGCGGACTGAAGGAGCGCTTGCCGTGTAATGGTGCGCTCATCGCTGGAAAGAGCTTTCGTTGTCACAAAGCGATAATCCAGATCCAGATGAGCGTAACGCATGTTCTGGATAATACTCCAGTTGGGTAGGATCTTGTGCGTAAAGTTGTAGCCAATAGCGACCTGCCGCTTGGAATAAACGTCATAATCAGCATCGCTGGACAGAAAATCACGTGCAATACGGCCATATTTGGAGGCGGTTATTGTGCCTACGGCAGGCAGGAACTGTGCTGTGGAGCCGGCATCCAACTGCTCAAAGCTGGCGAGTATGGTAAAATCCGTCTTGTCATCCGGCTTCCATCGGAGGGAGGGGGCAACATAGATTTCGTTATTTTTGATATTTTTTGCGTAGGTGTCCGACTTGCGAATAAGACCGTTGAAGCGCCATAAAAGGGTCTTGGACGCATTGATTGCGCCACCGATATCGGCCGCCCCCTGAACGCGGCTGTAAGAGCCCGTCTGGAAATTAATCTCGTTTTTCTGTCCTGTGTTCGGGCGTTTGCTAACGGCGTTGATAATGCCGCCGAGCTGGCCAGAACCATAGAGCGCGGATGTTGCGCCACGCAGCACATCCATTTCCTCCAGCCCCCAGGGTTCTATGCTGAACGACTGGGAGGATGTTGCATCCGGGGTGCGTGTGCCATCCAGATAAATATCGGGGGAGAACCCACGGATTGTTCCAAAGTATCCTCGGGGATCATCCTTGGAGCCGTAATCCGAAACACCAGCAGCATAGCGCACGGCTTCGGAGACGCTTCGGCTGTTCAGGATCGCCATACGTTCTTGTGTGATAACGGTAATGTTCTGGGGTGTCTGCTCAATAGGGGTATCTGTTTTGGTGGCAGAAGACCCGTTGCGGGCGAGCAGACTGTGGCGGGATGCCGAGACTTCGATTGTCTCGTTTTTCCCCGGTTTGCTCGGGGATGGCTGGTGTTTGGCGGAAGGGGGATGGTCCTGCTTTGTTTGCAAGTCCTGCGGTGTTGCAGCAATGGCATGTGCTGCCAGAAGCAGCAGCGAGGAGGGGGCAAGTAAAACGGAGCGAATGGGATGCTGCATGGGCGAAGGGTGCTCCACCAAAAATGTTGACAGCCTCCATTAGTGATTGTGATAATCATTATCAACAAAATTTTTCAGGGGGTGTTCCCGTAACGTTTGGGCTACTTTTTTAACCGTATCGACCAACGGAAGAGCCCATGAGGTTTGGCAAGACCTTGCCCGCCATTCAATTTTCTATGATCAGTGCCGCGTATATGACAGTGCTGTGGGAAATATGATGCCTTTGCATCATGGCTAAAAACCGGTGGGCAGGCGTGTAGGACGTGCCTCGTAACGACAAAAAACATCGGATAACTGCGGAATACTCTTCATCAGTTCAGTGGTGATTATGGTCTGTCTATATCCTGTCATAACTATATAGCGTGTAAGAATATTATCATCATAAATGCTATTTATGATTACATGCGTAATGTATCTTGGACGCCTAATCTTTAATTGATCTAGGACAATTAAAGAGACGTCGTGGCAGGCGGTGGTTGTTTAATCCTGCATTGCTGCGGTCCCGCTATGACCTGAGAAGTTGCTTTTACTTCCATATATTTTTTGGTCATCAGTTTTGGAAAGTATCGATGCAGCATGTACATGACCCAGCGCTCCTTCTGGCGCGCTTTCAATTCGCCTTTACTGTAGGCGTCCACATTATTTTCCCCGCCTTTTCAATCGGGTTGGCGGCTTATTTGGCTGTTCTGGAAGGGCTGTGGCTCAAAACAGGACGTCCCGTATTCCTTGATCTGTACAGATACTGGATCAAGGTATTTTCAATTGTTTTTGGCATGGGTGTCGTTTCCGGGCTGGTCATGTCGTACGAATTTGGCACGAACTGGTCCATTTTTTCCAAAAAGGCCGGGCCAATTACAGGCGTGCTTCTGTCTTACGAAGTTATGACAGCCTTTTTTCTGGAAGCAGGATTTCTCGGTGTCATGCTGTTCGGTATGAACAAAGTGGGGCGTAAGCTGCACTTTGCCGCAACGTGTTGCGTATCGGTCGGCACCCTGATTTCCATGACGTGGATACTGTCTTCCAATTCATGGATGCAGACCCCGCGTGGTTACACCATAGACCCGGCTACGGGCCGGTTTATGCCAGCAGATTGGTTGGCCATTATTTTCAATCCGTCTTTTCCCTTCCGTCTTGTGCATATGGGGCTGGCAGCTTTTCTATCTGTCGCATTCATCGTGGGGGCCACGGCGGCATGGCATATGCTCAAAGCCCGTAAGGAAGGAAAAATTTCCAGCGAGCCAGTGCGGGTTATGTTCTCCATGGCCATGTGGATGGCTGCGATTGTTGCTCCGATCCAGATTATGGCGGGCGATGCGCATGGGCTGAATACCTTGAAGTATCAGCCAGCAAAAATTGCGGCCATGGAGGGGGACTGGGATTCAGAAGGTCGTGCCCCGGAGCTGCTCTTTGGTATTCCCAACATGAAGACCGAACATACGGATTATGCCGTTAAGGTGCCGCTGCTTGGCTCTCTTATCCTGACGCATAGTCTGGAGGGCAAGGTGCCGGGTATGAAGGACTTCCCCCGTGACCAGCGGCCGCCATCACCCGTGATCTTCTTTTCGTTTCGCATCATGGTTGCATTGGGTGTGCTGATGATGCTGGTCGGGTTGTGGTCCCTGTGGTTGCGGCGCAACAGCACGTTGTTCACGAACGCGACGTTCCATCGTGTCGCGCTGTGCATGGCGCCAGCTGGGTTTATTGCGCTGCTCTGTGGGTGGATTACGACGGAAGTCGGCCGCCAGCCATGGACGGTTTACGGGTTGCTGCGCACGTCAGACAGCGTGTCCCCTGTTGCCCTCTCCAGTATGGCCGTTTCGATGACAGCGTTTGTCGTGGTTTATGTGCTCGTGTTCGGGTCGGGAATGGGCATTCTGGTCCGTATGTTGGGCCATGCACCGCAGGAAGGTGAGCACGATGCCAGCGCCGACCATGCTCCTGAAATACTGGCCGCCCGTATGCATCCGGGTGTGATTGATTCCTCTTCTGGCAAAGGAGCCTGAGGCATGATGGACTTTGCATACTGGCTCCCTATTGTGTGGGCCGTCATTCTGGTGGCTGCAATTTCAATTTACGTTGTTCTGGATGGTTTTGATCTTGGGATCGGGATGCTGTTCGCACTCGAACGCCACCCGGAGCGACGGGATGTGATGGTGAACACCATTGCACCTGTGTGGGATGGTAACGAAACGTGGATGGTGCTGGGTGGTGCCGTATTGTACGGCGTTTTTCCCGGTGCATACGCTACGCTTTTGCCCGCCTTTTATCTGCCAATTGTGCTGATGTTGCTGGCACTCATTTTTCGCGGTGTGGCGTTTGAGTTCCGCGTTATGACCCGTGGAACCGGGCGTGAGAGGCTGTGGAATATCGGCTTTATGGCTGGCTCCGCTATTGCCGCCTTCTGTCAGGGGGCAATTCTGGGCGGGGTGGTGCAGGGCGTTACAGTGGTTGACGGCGCCTTTGCTGGAGGCGCGCTGGACTGGTTGACGCCGTTTAGTGTTCTGTGTGGGCTGGCTGTTATGTGCGGCTATGCGTTGCTGGGCGCTACGTGGCTGATTTGGCGCACGACTGGTGTGCTGGAGGCTTCCTGCCGCCGGTGGGCTGCCCGGCTGGCTGTGGGGCTGTTCATCGGCATTGTGGCGGTCAGCCTCTGGACGCCTATGCTCCACGCACCGTACTTACGCCGCTGGATTGACTGGCCAAACATTGTGTTTGTCGCACCTGTGCCTGTTCTGGTGGTTGTGCTTGCCTTCCAGTTTGTAATGGGGTTGCGCAAGGGGCACTCAAAAGGCCCGTTCCTATGTGCTTTGGGCTGGTTTTTTCTATGCCTGTCAGGTCTGGGCATTACGATGTGGCCCTATGTTGTGCCGCCGGGGCTAACGCTGTGGGATGTCTCCTCCCCACCATCCAGCCAGTTTTTCCAGCTGATTGGGACGGCCGTTCTGCTGCCAATCATCCTGACCTACACGATTTATTCCTACCATGTCTTTCGCGGAAAGGTGACGGAAACCGATGGCTATCACTGAGATTGTACAGGGTAACGGAGAGAATGCACCGCGCCATACCAGTGCGCGCATCGCATGGTTTGTTGTGATCTGGTCTTTAAGCACAGCCGCATTTTTTGGAGGGGCGGCCCTGCTTCATCTGATCGTGCCGAAATGAAAATGGGAGGGGCGGCTCTACCGCCCCGCCTTCCGATCCTCCAGTTCTGGAATCTGGTCTGATGCTTTTTGATTTTGAACGTGATTTTGCCGCCTCACTGCGCTGCATTCCCATGATCGCACGGCAGAAGCTTGATATTGTTGGTATAAAACTGAGCCTGAGGCAATGGAGCCGCTTCTCCCGCGAAGAGCGAGGGAGCCTTGCCGATCTTCCTTGTGAAACCGAGCAAGAACAGGCGGCTTATAGTGAACGGGTTGCCCGGCTGATTGCTCTCCGTAGCGATGAGCCATTGCGGCCTCTCGCAACACGTGGGCTCGAAGCTTGGCAAAAAGGCGCACAGATGCCCGATGCGGTTAGAATGCAGGCTCAGGCAGATGGCATAGCACCGCCGACAACCGCACAATGGGCAGCCCTTCAGCCGCTCCAACGTTTTGCGCTAGTCAAGCTTGCTCGTTCGAAACATGAAAATGAAAACTTTGTGCCCGCAATGAGGGAGTTCGGACTTTTGCCGCCTCATGCCGGACTTTTGCACAATGCTGATCCATCCATCAATCCATCACAGGCCCCGTCTGCTCATGGACACCTTCCAAACTGAACAAAAAGTCAAAAGGGTTTAAAATATGAGCAACGATAAAAAGCCTGAATACAAACCCTACCATCATCCAGCCGGAGGGTGGGGAGCTGCCGGGGCAACGGCAAAAGTGCTGATGGAACAGAGCGTTCTGGTTAAAGGCTCCCGTGGGCTTTTGGCGATGAATCAGCCGGGTGGTTTTAAATGCCCAAGTTGCGCATTCCCAGACCCTGATCATCGCAAGACGCTGGAGTTTTGTGAAAACGGGGCCAAGGCTCTTGCGCATGAAGCAACCAAGGCGCGTGTGACGCGTGAGTTCTTTGAGCAATACACCGTTACAGAACTCATGCAAAAAAGCGATTACTGGCTGGAAATGCAGGGACGCCTGACCGAGCCAATGCGTTACGATGCACAGAGTGACCGCTATGTGCCGGTGGAGTGGGATGACGCATTTGCTCTGATCGGCCAGCACCTGCGTAGCCTCGACAGCCCACATCAGGCCGAGTTTTATACGTCTGGACGAACAGCAAACGAAACAGCGTTCCTTTACGCCATATTTGTCAGGGAATTCGGGACCAACAATTTTCCCGACTGTTCAAATATGTGCCATGAGCCAACCAGCCGTGGCCTGCCACCCGCCATAGGGATCGGCAAGGGCACGATTGTTATGGGCGATTTTGAACATGCCGAAGCGATATTTGTTATAGGGCAGAATACCGGCACCAATTCGCCCCGTATGATGACAAATTTGGTTGAGGCCCGTAAACGTGGGGTGCCTATTGTTCTGATTAACCCCATGCCAGAACGTGCGTTGATCCGCTTTACGGAGCCACAGGACGTTCTTCAGATGGGCACGTTCGGCTCAACCCCCATTTCCAGCGAATTTGTGCATGTGCGCATAGGCGGCGACCTTGCTATTTTCAAAGGCATCATGAAGGTCCTATTTGAGGCGCAGGATCGTGGAGAGAAGGCGCTGGACCTTGACTTCATTCATGAGCACACGGCGGGAATGGAAGCCGTGCGTGAGGAGGTCATGCAGTGTAGCTGGGAGGATATTACCCGTATTTCGGGTATTGCTGAGGAGCAGATCCGTCGGGTTGCGGATATTTATATCAAGTCCAATGCGACCATCATCTGTTACGGTATGGGCCTCACACAGCATCAGGAAGGGTCCCGTCTGCTCCAGCAGGTTGCAAACCTTCTTCTCTTGCGAGGGAATTTTGGTAAGCCGGGGGCCGGTATTGCTCCGATCCGCGGCCATTCAAACGTGCAGGGCGACCGGACGGTTGGGATTGATGAAAAACCGACCGATGCTTATCTGGACCGTGTAAGGGACGCTTTTGGGTTTGAACCACCGCGAGGGCATGGCCACCATGTGCTGGAGGCGCTGGAAGCGATGGAAGCCGGAACAGCTAAGGTCTTTTTTGGTATGGGCGGTAATTTTATTCAGGCCGTGCCAGATACCGAGCGTTCCTATGCCGCTATGAGAAAATTGAATTTGACAGTTGGCGTGGCAACCAAACTCAATAGGGGGCATCTGGTGCATGGCAAGGATGCGCTTATTCTCCCTGTTGTTGCCCGTTCCGAAATTATTCGTACGGAAGCGGGAGAGCAGTTTGTCACGATTGAAGATGCTATGGCAAATGTTACGGCATCGCGCGGGGTGTTTGAGCCTGTAACAGAGCATGTGCGACCGGAGACGGAAATTGTATGCCGGATGGCCATGGCAACGCTTCCAGCCTCCCGCACGCCGTGGGCGCAGTATATGGTCGATTACACGCTGATCCGCGACAAGATTGCCGAGGTTTACCCCGAAATTTATGCTGATTTTTCAGAGAAAATTAAAAATCCGCATGGTTTCCATCTGGATATTCCTCCGCGTCGCCGCGTATGGAAAACACCCAATGGTAAAGCGAACTTCCTTGTCTTGCCGGGGCTGGAGGTTAATGAACCAGTCAGCGATAAGGGTATGTTACGGCTGGCGACCATTCGCTCGCATGACCAGTATAATACAACCATTTATAGTAATAGTGACCGTTACCGGGGGGTGTACAATACTCGTCTCGTCATCTTCATGAACAAGGATGATATGACCGAACGCGGACTGAAAAATGGTGATACGATTGGTTTGGAAACCTGTAGTGAAGACGGGGTAAGGCGTTATGTTGATGGCCTGAATGTACTGGATTATCCGATGCCGCGAGGCGCCATAGCGGGATACTATCCTGAACTTAATCCGTTGTTGCCGATGGGGTATTTTGACGAGATCAGTGGCACACCGGCCGCCAAATCCATACCGGTTAAGGTCGTGGAGAGTGTTGCATCTGCGCCCCCTATCCGGATAGCTGGCTGACAGGTCAGGCGGCCATAAGAGATGATGCCAATATTCGTGCAGGTATCTCTGTGGCCGCCTGATAGCCAGACCCAGCCTTATTTTTCTGGTTTGTCCTTGTTTTTATCTTGTGGTTTTCTGTCTCCTGTTACCCCACTATGGGAGGGTGGGTCACTGGCAGGGAAGCTGTCATCAAGCGTATCGTCCAGCTTTTCTTCCTCAGCCTGTTTTTTCTTGTTTTTGTCGATCATGGCGCGACCTCATGCATATTCTACGTGGGAACATAGGGAAGGTGGAGCAGGCCTGCATCCACCAGCGGTTCTGTTGGTCGTCTTAAGAGAACGCTGAGGTCGCTAAAGTTTTCCACAAAGCAGAGATAAATTTTTAAATTGTTTTTGCTGCCCAAACGGTCAGGTGTTTAGGCTGTAAAAAATTGGCTAAGGCCAATGGCCCGTAAAGCGCGGCGATAGGCAATGGAGCTGCGGTCTGCCATCACATGCACTTCCAGACTGGCATCAAGAGGCAGATTTTCAGGTTTTTGCGCTTCAACCAGAGCGCGATCCTCTTCAAACACACGGCGGTTGAAGTCATAAACATCCTGTAAGGGAATGTCTTTGTCAAAGTTTCTGCACATAGGGGCAAACATGCGTGTTTTTCGGGCAGAGACGGGGGAGGCTGCGTTCATGATGACTAGCCTTCCATCGTCAGGGAAGTGTATCTCCAGTGTTGCTGTGAACGGGACATGAACCCGAAAGTGCCGTAACCACTCAAAGCCGGTCCTGTTCCGCTCCGGTCGGCCAATTGGGTAATTTGCAACGCTGCTGCGATATTCGGCTTCAAAACCATAAGGCGTGATCTGGGGCATGTAAGCGGGCACCACAGGGTTGTCGGGGTCAGCAAATGTTTCTGTATGCACAAACGCAAAATGGGCCACGTCTATAAAGCCTTCGACCTGCCGCCCGGCAAATCCGGCAATATCAATCCACGGGCAGTTGATCTGCTGGTAAGTGGGATCATCCCAGTGAGGTATGGGGGGAATGGCGGTTTTGCCTTCTTCAGGCCTCAGGCATGTCCAGATGAGTCCATAACGCTCAACCACTGGGTAGGTATGCAGGTTAAGGCGGGAGGGAATACCCTTGTCTGGGTGTGCCGGAATGCGAACACAGCGCCCTTTTTCTCCAAAGCGGAAGCCATGGTACGCACACGCTACTGTTTTGCCGTCTCCTTTACCCATACTCAAGGGAACCCCACGATGGGGGCAGAGGTCATCGGCCACAATAATACTCTCGGCCGTGCGATAAATGACCAGAGGAGCATCCAGCAAAGTAACCCCTAACGGCTGATCCCCTACCTCGCGCGCCAAAGCAATGGGGTGCCAGTAAGAGGCCAGAATAAGCCAGTCATCCACATTGAACGTAAGGTCACGGGGGAGGCGGGATTCAGGGGAAGGGGGGCGCACCTGCACTGTCATGACTTGAACTCCTGATAAGGAGGAAAAGGGGGGAATATCTCTTCGTCCGTCTTGCAGACTATTTCATAACCGATATGTTATCGGATATATCTGTTTTGGGCAGGTAGCATTCTCAAACTGAGAACGGTCAATATGAACCCTTTTTCACGCTTTTTAACGTATTTTATGGCCGTTGCGCGTCATGGTTCCATTCGCAAGGCATCGGAGGAGCTTAGAATTGCGGCCTCTGCAATTGATAGGCATATTATTTTGGGGGAGCAGTCTCTCCAGACGCCATTATTCGAACGTCTTTCCACCGGTATGCGCCTTACTACGGTGGGAGAACTGCTTTATGCCCATGCCAACCGATGGACCCGAGATTTTGATAACCTAAGCCGCCAGATTGATGACCTGAAAGGCTTAAACCGCGGGCATGTGGACATTCTGGCGCCAGAGGCTCTGGCCAGAGCATTCCTGCCTAAACTGGCAACCCAACTCAAAGAGCATTACCCGGGAATAGTTCTGAACATTCATATTCATGACAACGCCGAGCTTGGGCAGCGCCTGTTTAATGGTGAAGGAGAACTCGCGTTTATTTTGGACCCGGAGGAGGCACGAGACTTGCAACTGCGTGCGGTGCGTGCGTTCCCATTAGGTGTTGTAAGTCAAATAAACCATCCTGTTGCGACACAAAAAACGGCACGCTTTTCCGCGTGTGCTGAATATCCTGTTATTGTGCCTGCGGAACCACTGGCTCTTGCAACTGTATTTAAAAAGCTGGAAACAAAAAGCCTGATCAATGTTTGTGAAGTTGTGACGGCCAATAATGTACAAATGATAACATCTCTTGTGAAAACTGGTATTGGCATCAGTATTTTAAGCTATCTGGATGTTATGGACGATGTGAAGCTGGGGCAGGTCGCGTTTACGCCGCTTGTGGGAACAGGCATAGCCCCTTTAAAGCTAGGGCTGGTGCATGATCGGACCCGCCCATTATCTGCCATGGCACGACGTATAGCCGATAGTGTGGAAGCAGAGTGGAGGATGGAAGAGTAATGCTAGGTTATTTTAGGTAAAACTACGCTCGCTTGGGTGGTCTCTTGTTCTAAGAACACGCCCATAAGCATGATGGCCGAAATCTTCAGCATATTGTCCGTTTTTCCATGCAAATTTACCGTTGATCATGACAAGTTTGACCACATTTTCAGGGCGGTTAATGACCTGTTTGCAGTCCAATGCCTGACGATAAACAAAGCGGTATGTTTTCTCGGGGTTCCATTTTTGTAGAGCTTGCGGGTCAATAATACAAATATCGGCTTGCACACCAACGCGAATGTTCCCGGCGTTGAGGTTGAAGAATTCGGCGGGAAGGCTCGTTAACTTTTTAACGGCCTGCGCAACGCAAGATAGACTTGTTTGCTGCGCAATTTTAAAAAAACGCAGGTTCCCATCATAAAACCCAATGTTGGCAAGGTGTGCTCCAGAGTCATTAAAACCCGGAAGCGTTTGTTTACTAAACAGAATATTTTTTAGGACTGTGCTGTCTGCATTGGCAATGGTTGTTTCCCATCGTAGTCGGGTGTCCCATACTCGTAAGAGGTGTAGGAGAAATTCCGCTTCATCTTTTATCGGATTTAAGAAAGTCGCAAAAAAATCTTCTTCATCTTGATGGCGGACAGTCGAAAAATTTATTCCAGACTGCCATGCGCGCAGCCGCTGGTAAGGTTTTTGCAAAGATTGCCCTATCCAGTGGTTTAGTGGGCAATCTGCTACAATCATATCATTCAGGTTGCGCGTGAGAACGGTATTTTCCAGACGCAAACGTTGCAGCAAACCGGGGAAAGACCATTTGTTCCGCCCCGTAAGCCACATTTTTTTAAATGCTTTAATCCATGCTGGATTACTCAAGATTTGCAGGCGTCCCTGAACATCGTCTGCTTCCAGTTCATTAAGAACTCGCAGTTCAGGAATTTCATCCGCAATCGGGTTAATAACACCGTCACTCCATATTCGAAAAGAAGCTGATAAAGCCTGAAAATTAAAATGCCCGTTCAATATTCTGGAATTAAGAAGGTAGGACAGAAGCAGGCAGAGATATTTGGCAGACTGATTGGTTTTTAGATCCAAAGCCGCCAGAACCGTTGTCTTGAGTGGGGAACCATAAAGGCGGCCACTTGTTAGCAAGAAACTACGCACTGCGGAAAATACGTTATCTTTAGGAGGTGTCGCCTGCCAGACGCGGCCATGGCGTCGTACAACTTGCGTCAGGCGCGCCAGTTCCCGGAAATTGGCATACTGCGTAGGAATCTTTTTCTTTTTGTTGGGGCTGTTGGCTAGAAAATGGAAAGGCAGAGCATCGGTGGACAGGCCGATGTAACCTTGAGCCATACCAGCCTCAAGCAACCGTTCCATGTGCTGTTGTTCCTGCTGGGAGGGTGGTCGGGTTATAGCGCCCTCAAGGCCCATAACAGCAATTCTAAGCATGGAGTGGGGAATAAGAGGGGCAACGTTAGGCCCCATCGGCAGGCTATCCAGATGAGTGAGATAATCTTGCGAGTTTGTCCATGTGCAAGTGTCTGCTACCCGGCTTAAAACCGATTTAGGCATGTTCTCGACGCGTGCAAAACAATCTACAATCGGGTCCTCTCCGCCTGAGCGTTGATGACCATAGGTAATACCAATAGAGCAGTTGCCAATAATAACTGTTGTTGTGCCGTGGCGCACAACTTCTGGTAATTCTGGGGCTAATTCCAGCTCCAGATCACAGTGGGTATGAATATCCAGCAGGCCGGGCATAACCCATAAGCCGTGGCAGTCAATTTCCTTGGCGTCTGTTTCGGCTTCAAGCGCTTGGCCAATTTTTACGATAATGCCATTTTCAACAATGACATCGGCAACAAAAGGCGGCCCTCCGTACCCGTCAAATACAAGACCATTGCGGTAAATGACATGGTGCATGTTTGCCTCCGTGTGGAAAGCACTGGAGGCAAGGGAGGGCCTGCAATCGACGTAAAAAACTGCTCAAGTGCTTTGCTTGCGTTTGTACAACACACAAAGAGTGCTAAAGTTTCCTGCCATGGAAGTGTCTCCCTAACGCAAGCCAGTGGGGCTGTTCCAAAGGCTGAAAGAGGGAGGTGCTTTATGAGCCAAGTCTGGCAGCCACCTTTTTCTCTATAGGGGAGATGTCGTGGCGATGACTGGTCAGTGCCAAGTGCTCCTGAGACTTCAGCCGGAACTGGCTGACAAGTTGAGCAAGATCATCCGCCATGGTGGAAAGGTTATGACTTGCTGCCGCGCTTTGTTCTGCGATGGCCGCATTTTTTTGTGTCGTAACCTGCATGTCATCCATGGCCATGTTCAATTGGGAGATGTTGGCAGATTGTTCTGACGCAGCCGCGGCAATATTGGAGACAAGTTCATTAATGGCGCCGACCTGGTCAGCAATGCGCTGCAAAGCATTCCCGGTTTCACGCACAAGTGCTACGCCCGTTTTAACCTGACTACTGGAACGGCTGATCAGATCAGAAATTTCCTTACCAGCATCAGCCGAACGCTGGGCAAGAACACGTACTTCGCTGGCAACGACAGCAAAGCCACGCCCCACATCACCCGCTCGGGCGGCCTCTACGCTGGCATTGAGTGCCAGAATATTCGTCTGGAAGGATAGGTTATTAATAATATCAACAATATTTGTAATTGCTGCTGAGGAGGCCTCAACCTTGTTTATGGCGTCAATCGTGTCTTTAACAACAGTGGAGGAGTGTGCTGCATCAGTTTGCGTTGTATTGACCAGACTATGGGCTTTTTGAGTTTCATCCGTTGTCTGTTTGACACGCTGCGTGATCAGTTGTAACGCGGCTGAGGTTTCTTCCAGCGTTGCGGCTTGCTGCTCAGTGCGGCGGGAGAGGTCATCGGCGCTTTGCCTTATCCCTTCCGCATTGGCCATAACATCTGTTGTATTGGCGGATATCCGCCCCATAGTATTGGCAAGTTGGCTTGCCATGCTGTTAAAGTTCTGTTTCAGAACCTCGGCACGTTCTGGTAGGGGCTGTTGGATACGGTATGTCAGGTCGCCTTTGGCTAGAGCTGCCAGCGCTTCATTAATGACGTCAATAATATTGCGGTCTTCCTGCGCCCGTTGCTCTCGTTCTGCCTGTGCAGCCGCACGCGCATCCTCTGCTTGTTTGTTAAGGTGTGTAAAGTAATGGTAAATGACAACAGAAATGTCAGATAAGACGGACTTGACCAGAAGGTTGACCGAACGTTCTCTATTGGCACCAAAACGAGGTTTGTGGTCCAGATAACTGTTGACCAGACCCGCTACATATTCTGAATAGACTTGGCTCAGGTAGCGGATGTAATCAACACTATCTGCCAGACGGTTGGCTATTTTTTCTTGAACAGTAAAATAGGAATCACAAAAATCGCCTTTTGCAATATACGCGAATTTTTGCTCTTCTTGGGCTAACGCATCAGCGGGCATTCTGGTTAATGTTGCATCTGCTGCCTGATATGCACGAAGAAGAATGTTTTCCAGATCTTTTTGGATAAGAGACCATGTTTTCTGCCCAGTAGCTTGGTCATCCATGTTCCATGAAGGTAGTGCTTTATGCAGATCCATGAGGAGTTCCCTAAATGGTTTGTCGGCTCACCTAGATAGCTACTATGACCAAGTGAGCAGGCCGCGACAGGTTCGTTCTGACAGGGTTTTATGAGTGTTTCCGCAGAATAAGGAATTTACTTATTTCGGGCATATGGAGATGAAAGAGAGGTTTATGGGTTTCTCCTTGCTGTGGTTTAGTTTTTTTAATTTCTGCGAGACGGTTTTATTGATCGAGAGGTGATTATTAATAATTAAGGTATCCATATTTCGTCATGCATTGGGCATGTTTCTACACTTTCTATAATATTTCAGAATAACCACACGGGAATGCTGGAGGGACTGCATTTTGGAAAATAGATGCTGACATATCGGCTTACCGGTTGTTGTGTAGCGTTTTTTTTGCCCTATGTGAATTTTATAAGCACAACAACACGGGAATGTGTAAAACATTTCCATTTGGATAGAATTCAATTTATAAACAAAACATAGTAATATATAAGTGAAGTTTTATGATTTCGTTCAAAAAATCATATACAAGTTATATTTTTACTATTCGGCATATAACAGCATGTGTGTTTTTGTCATCTTCCATTAAAATGGGCTGGCCTAAATCTATGGCGATCCCGTCAAGTGTCATTGAAACAGCACCATAGGAGATATGATCTGGGTTAATGATCCTGATCTGATACTTTGTTTCTTTCCATAGAAAATCGATTTCGTATTCTGACCACATAGATGGGATATGAGGTGCAATGGAAAGTTGGTTCCCCTCGACCTGCAACCCCAATATGGTTTCAAGCCCAACGCGCTGCATCCACGCGGCAGATCCAGTGTACCAGGACCAACCCCCTCGACCGATGTGGAGCGGGGATGAATACACATCGGCAACAACAACATAGGGTTCTGTTTTATACCGTTTTGCACTCTCCTCATCGCGAGCATGATGGATTGGGTTCAGTGTTGCAAACATGGCGTAAGCGGCATCACCGTCTCCCAGAAGGGCTGTGGCCATGACCGTCCAGAGGGCGGCATGCGTATATTGCCCCCCGTTTTCCCTAATGCCCGGGGGATATCCACGGATGTAGCCGGGATCTGGCTCTGATTGATCGAACGGAGGCGTTAAAACCATGATGAGTTCGTCCTCCAGATTGACAAGCTGTTCCTGAACCGATCGCATGGCCTGCTGTGCATAAGTGGGTGAACCAGCGCCCGAGATCACAGCCCATGATTGTGCGATGGCATCAATCCGTCCTTCAGAGTTGGTCTTGCTGCCCAGAGGAGAGCCGTCATCAAAGTAGGCCCGTTTATACCATGCGCCATCCCATGCCTGCTTTAGTGCTACTTCAAGGTCTTTCAGAACATCCTGCCATTTGTTCACATGCTCTGTATCCTGCCTTGCCTGCGCCAGTGGTAGCCAGGCGGAGAGGGTAGTGTGGAGGAACCAGCCCAGCCATACGCTTTCACCTAGTCCTTTTTCTCCCACCCGGTTCATGCCGTCATTCCAGTCTCCGGTGCCCATAAGGGGAAGGCCGTGAGCACCTCTTTTCAGGCTGTGGTCGAGGGCCAGAGTGCAGTGCGTGTAAAGAGAGGCTGATGCGCTGGAGATTTCTGGCTGAAGGAAACGTTCATGTTCGTCGTTCCCCAGAGCCGGGGCTTCGAGGAATGGAATGTCTTCGTCCAGAACAGTTATGTCGCCACTTACACGCACATAGTGGGCCACGGTATAGGCAAGCCATACGCAATCGTCAGAAATTTTTGTACGAACACCGTTTCCTTTCTGTGGGAGCCACCAGTGCAGGACATCCCCTTCCATGAACTGATGAGAGGCGGCCCGGATCAGATGCTCGCGAACAAGTTGCGGCGCCGCTAGAGCCAGAGCCATGCCGTCCTGTAGCTGGTCCCGGAACCCGTAGGCTCCACTGGCCTGATAAAATCCTGCACGCGCCCATATGCGGCTGGATAGGGACTGGTACAGGAGCCAGCCATTCAGCAGGATATTTATGCTGCGGTCAGGTGTCCGAACTTGCACGGTGCGGGTCATACGGGCCCAAAGGTTGTGCACTTCTGCCAGAATGTGGTCCAGATCGGCTGTTCGATAACGCTTCACCATCTGGCGGGCGTGTTGAACATTGGCACCTTGCCCAAGCAGGCAGACGACCTCGGCACTTTCTCCGGGTTCGAGTTTGATGATTGTTTGCAATGCCGCACAGGGGTCAATGCCCGCGCCAATTATGCCCTCTAGCGCCCCGCCAAGAACGATGGCTCTAGGGGCGGAAAGGTTGCCGTTGCGGCCAATAAAGGCACTCCTGTCATCCGTAATGGATGTCTGCTGGTTTGCCATATCGGCAAAGGCGACCCGTTCGCCAAAGGTCTCATTCCATTTGTTTCGCGCAAACAACGCGCCCGTGTCTGTATCCTGTTCTGTGTAATAAATGGTGCCGTGGCGCTACGGTTCTGCCCCAGAACCCACTCCGTATAGGCTGTGACCCTTAGAATGCGCGAGCGGGTTGTGGTGTTGGTCAATGTTAGTCTGGAAATTTTGATGGGGTCTTCAGGAGGCACATACTGGATTAAGGTCGTTGCAATGCCGTTGGCGTGGCGGTCGAAGCTACTGTAGCCGAAGCCATGTCGGCAGACGTAAACGGCATTGTCATCCGGGCAGATGGCGGCGAGAGGGGACCAGAATTCCCGTGTATTTTCATCGCAAATATAAAAGGCTTCTCCAGTCGGGTTGGTTACCGGGTCATTAGACCAAGGTGTTAGCTGGTTTTCCTTGCTGTTGTCTGCCCACGTGTAGCCACTACCTTCTGCCGCAACCTGAAAGCCAAAATGGGGGTTGGAAATAACGTTTACCCACGGTGCCGGCGTGCGGGTCTTGCCGTGCAGGATAATGGCGTATTCTCGTCCATCAGATGTAAAGCCCCCATAGCCGTTTTCCATTTCAAGTGTGGGTAGATTTGGGTTTTCTTTCGGTCCTTGGAATGCATGGCAGCGGAGTAATGTGCTCCGTAAGGCCTTTGTGTGCAGTGGTATTTCAGCCTGCGTTATCTGGTATTGCAAACTCCCTTTTTTCCCTGTCAGAACAATGTAAGCGACCGAGAAAATCAGGTTTCTGGTTGTGGTGGACATAAGCGCACCGCGTAGCAGGTGAATGTTTTCTGTTCCGCCGGAGGAGCGGACCAAAGCCTCAAGCGCATGTTGCAAATCTTCCGCGTAGGAGGTGGGATGGTCGTTCAGAATAACCAGATCAAATGCCAGTCCTTTGCTCCGCAGGTAGTCATGTGCGGTCAGCAACGTCCGAGCGAGTTCAAAATCCTCACTTTCCGCAATAACCAGAAGCAGGATTGGCAAATCGCCGGAGATTCCTTGCCCCCATAGGTCTGCCTGCTTGCCCGCGCCACGCTGTATGTTACTGACCGAAGAGCGTAATGCCGGGCCGGGGAATATAAGATGGGCAGCCAGTTGCTGGAACAGGTCTGCCTGTGCTGGACGGATATCGAGATGCCTTAAATGGATTTGGGCACGGGTCCATGCCAGTGTCAGAGCGCGGTCAAGGTCTGCTGCGTCCTGATGTCGTTCAAGGCTGTGTATGAGCGCTGCGCGACTAGGCGCAACAATGGTCCAGAATGAAATGTGCTGCGTAGTGCCGGGAGGGATGGCAAGCGTTGCACGGGCGGCAAAAATTGGGTCCAGCACTGTGCCGGTTGAACCGGAGAGGTCTTGTGGCCCAGTAATGGCAATTGGTGTCCGCGTATCCCGTCCACGACCAATAAATTTTTCCCGGTCTGTTTCGATGGAAATATTATGACCGCCAATAATCAGGTGGGCGGCCCATATTTCAGCATCCGAAGGAGATCTCCGCCGGCGTGTTGCAATAATGGCGTTGCATGAGGGAAGATATTCCGTCTGGATGAACATTTTGGCAAAGGCCGGGTGGGCTATGTCCATATCAGGTGAGCATAACGCAAGCTCGGCATACGATGTTACGTCAATGCTGAGCGCTGATGAGCCAGAATTCCTGATGGAAACACGCCGGAGTTCCGCGTCGTCCTCGGCTGAGACCAGAACATCCAGCGTTGTGGTCAGATTGCGGTCCTGGCGTGAGAAGGTCGCACGGTCTTCTTTGAATATGACGTCATAATGCTGGACATCCGTACCAGCAGGTTGCTGCCCGGCGGTCCAGAAGTGCTGGCTACCAGTGTGCTGTATATAAATATAACTTCCCCAATTGTCACACGTGGGGTCCTGCCTCCAGCGGGTTACAGCCTGATTGCCCCATTTGCTGTATCCTGAGCCCGCAGCGGTCAGCATAACGCTGTAGCGACCGTTTGACAGAAGATGAGTGACCGGCGTGTTTGTTTTGGCTGTTTGCACATGCCGACCGCCGGGCTGCAACTGCGCGGTTTGAAGTGCAGGGACAAATTTTTCTTCTTTAAGAGGAGTTATAATGGCGCCGCGGGTAGGGGGACGTTCCTGCAGAAGTAAATCCGCTGCTCCAATCATGGGTTCAGCATGAAAGCGTGCCCGCATCACACCTTTTAGCACTGTGTCGGCTATTGCAAGAATGGTCATGCCTTGGTGATGCGCCATATACGACCGGATGATGGAGACAGACTTTCCGGGCGACAGGCGCGTTTTTGTATAATCGAGCGCTTCGTAAAATCCGTAAGTGCCTTGGGCGCCAGCTTGTTGTAGCGCCAGAAAGTTGTCCGCAGCCTGTTGGGCGTCAACCATTGCGGCCAGAGCGGTTGCATAGGGCGCTACGACCAGATCCAGCGCCAAGCCACGTTTGATACCAAGACCCGGTACGCCAAAATTGGAGTATTGGTAATTGTAGTCGAGGTCTCGGGCGTTATAAGCTGATTCTGAAATGCCCCAAGGCACTCCACAAAATCGTCCATATTCGATCTGCCGCTGGACGACCTGACGGCTGGTTTCTTCAAGAAGGCTGTCAAAAGGTGCGGCCATAATAAGAGATGGCATCAGATATTCAAACATGGAACCGGACCACGAGACCAGTGCAGCTCCATGAGCAACAGCGGCAAGAGGTCTGCCGAGGCGGAACCACTTCCAGGCGGGGATGTCTTCCTTTGCAATGGCAAAGAACACCGCAAGACGCGCTTCTGATGCCAAAAGGTCATAACAGTTGTTGTCCAGAGTGCCTTCGTTGACGGAAAAACCAATGGAGAGCAGCTTGCGTTCGCTATTCCGTAAAAAACCAAAATCCATAGCCAACGCCATGGTGCGTGCGCATTCAGCAATTGCGTGAAGTTGTTCGTAAAGGAGAGGTTCTGCTTCCATATCCTTACGTTCACTTTGAATGCAGTCCCGTGCAGCACGGAGCCAGAAGAGGAGGGTATCCGTTTTGGTTCCCGGAGGGGGAAGATTCTCCGCACTACTCGTCGCTGTTTTTTTGTTAAATAGATGCGCCCATTCTTCCGCCCGGCTAATGAGCATCTGTACTCGATGGATCAGCATGACCTGACTGGCATGGTCACTTTTCAGGTCATGCAAAAGTGTTGCGATGAGGTAAGATAGTTCGGAGAGTTCAAAAGTATTCTCATCAGAGCGGATATTTTCGAGCGCCAGAGTCAGGGCGTCTCGCATACCGAGTTTCCATGTATCGGTTCGTCGTCCTGCCTGTGTCCACTCTTCGCAGGCGCGGGCGAGTGTGATCAGGTGGCCAGCAAGGTTGCCGCTATCCACAGTTGAGACATAAATGGGAGGTAATGGTGAAAGCGTTTTTGTATTATACCAGTTATAAAAATGTCCTCTAAAACGTGGAAGTTGTTGCATAGTGTTAAGGGTCATGTTCAGCCGCGATGCGGCATCGGCAAGGCCAATCCACCCAAAATCGCAAGCTGCGGCCACGGATAGAAGGTACAGTCCCATATTTGTGGGAGATGTTCGGTGCGCTATAAGAGGTTCAGGTGTTTCCTGAAAGTTATCCGGTGGCAACCAGTGATCTGCTTCCGAAACGAATGTTTCAAAATAACGCCATGTTCTGCGTGCCTGCATACGCATAAAAACACTTTCGGCATCAGTCGCTTCCAACCTACGGGCAGAGGCGCTGTACTGGCTTGTTTTCCACGCAATAATTGGTGACAGCCACCAACTTAGAGCAAATGGAAGAATGATAAGCCAGATCAGTGGGGAGGCAAGGAACATCATGCCCACAGCGGCACAGGTAAGCAAAATGGCTCCACTCATGTGGCGGATGTATCCGGTTACTGCTTCCTTGGGGGCATCGGCAGTTTGTGCGGCGGTAACCCATTGAAGAAGGTGTTTACGGGTTATAAAAACACGTCCTAACGTTCTTACTATGGCATCTCCCATCATACAGGCCTGATCAGCCAGAAATGTAAAACTTAGCCCGATTGTGAGAGCAGCACGTTTGATATTGATGGCAAGAAGAGAAAAATAACTTAAAGCCGTTTCGCCTTTCCTGCGTCTGACTATATCAACCAAAAGAGGTAGGGTTGGCGGAATAGCTAAGGTAGAAAAAATATAAAAGCTCCAGATACAAGCACTGTGAAAATCAAGCATCCATCCTGCGAACAGGGCCGTAATCGCTGTTGGAGCAGATAAACTGCGGCGCAGATTGTCCAGCATTTTCCAGCGCGCAATGCCCGCAAGGGGCTGTGGTTTCCATCGAATGGTTGGGCAGAGCCCCATCCACGAAAAGATCCATGGCAGCAGTTGCCAGTCTCCACGCACCCAGCGATGCAGGCGTGCTGCAAAGACCAGATAATCAGTTGGGAACTCTTCTATAACTTCAATGTCAGTGACCAATCCGGAACGTGCAAAAACGCCTTCAAACAGATCGTGACTGAGTAATGTCCCTTCCGGTATTTTATTGGCTAGTGCAGATTCAAAAGTATCGATTTCATAAATGCCTTTTCCTGCGAATGAACCTTCTGAAAACATATCCTGATATAAATCGGATACTGCGGCAGTATAGGGTTCTATGCCATTGGGGCTGGAGAAGACTCTTTGCAGAAGAGTGCTTTTCCAAGCTTCTGGTAAGGACGGTGTAACGCGAGGCTGAAGAACGGCGTAGCCTTCGGTAACCCGACCGAGGGTGGGATCAAAATATGCATTATTAAGGGGGTGAGCAATTTTTTGCGACCAGCCGTCTCACGGTTTCATGAGGCAAACGGGTATCAGAATCAACAGTTACAACATAGCGTACATTGTGCGGTATTGTTTGCTCAGACAGATTTATAAAACTTGTGTCTGAAGCGTTTCTTAATAGTCGGTTGAGTTCATGTAATTTTCCCCGTTTACGTTCCCACCCAATCCATTTTTCTTCACTTTCGCTCCACTGGCGTTTGCGGTGGAGAAGAAGAAAGCGTTGCCCGGCTTCTTCCAAAGGGTAAGTCTGATTCAGGCGTGTAATTTCCTGTATGGCGACATTAAGAATGTCCCAGTCACCGGCGCGTGTTTCTGTCGGAGAGTCTGTCCAGTCGGTAAGAAGGGCAAAATAAATATCTCCATCCCGGCTGGCCAGATAGTGTTTTTCCAGGCGGTTTACCATTGCATGGATGGAAGAGCGCCGAGTTAGTAGCGTGGGGACAACAACAAGGGTCCGTAAATCCGTTGGCACTCCTCGCTTTAATTCTAGTGCTGGAAGTTCAGAGACTTTAATAGCCCACAATAAAAAATGGTTGAGGCATGTTACAATGACATCAGTTGTTGGAATAAATCCTAATATTATAAAAGTAACAGCATAAAGGGAGATAAAGCTCCAGCTCATGAGGTAAAGAGGGATCAGAATAAGCAGGAGGGATAGGGTTGCAACGGAGAGACTGTAGCCAGTTATGCCGCAACGGCGGCACGCGCTCTCGACCTTTAGCCCTATGGGGGCGTGATACTGGAGTTCGGCCTCAAAGTAGGGGCGACCTTCTGCCAAAAGGTAATAACCGGGGTCACTCTGGCGCGGGGCTACATGTTCAGCAAGGCTTGCTGAGGCCGCGAGGGAGACAGCTTTGTCTGCAACCTCGCATTCGGAGTAGGGGCATCCTCTGGCAATGGTTTCTATGGATTTGCTATACAAATTTCGTGTGGATAAATCCATTTCTGAAAAATTATTATATTTAAAAAGTATTTTGCTTACAGCGCTTGTCTTCTCAACAATGGTATTCCAATCCAGATTTCGGGTTAAACGCATACTGGTAATAATGTTGCGAATGGTTGCGTTGAGAGCACTTTGTTCTTGCAGCTCGTTGTGCACAAGATGCTCGATATCTGTTCCTTTTTCTTGCAGTAAACCGTCCAGCCATAAAAATGCAGGGTCCCTTTGCGGGTCCCGCCCTCGCAACTGGTGGGCAAATTGAACGAGAAATGTCGAACTTAATGTTTCTGTATCAATTTTGGAGAGGGTTTTCAGTATTCTGGTATTGTTAAAGTGGGCATCGGGCAGCAAAGTATTGGCAAGATGGTTTGCCTGTTCACGGTCCTTGAGGTTTTGACAAATTTTTACCGAAATGCGTCGCAGGTTTTCAATGAGAATAATCTGAAGCTGCGTAGGAAGCGCCCATATTTCTCTGATTAAAAGAGGGCTTCTTTCCTGATAAGCATTTAAAAACAAACATATTGTTTTTGGGTCAATATTACTGTCTGCCTGTGCGACCAAAGCCCAGGAAATTTCGAAAACGCGCGGCAGATGAGCAAATGGTCCATCTGAAATTTTTGGAAGATCATTATAATAAGAAGGAGGTAAGTCGAATTTTATGTTCTGTATCTGTGCATTCATAAAGTAGTAGTTATCAATAAACCACTCTGCCGCAGGCGTAATTTGGTCCCCATTTAATGATGCCTGAGAGAGAAGGATATTGGATTGCAGAAGTGTTTTTGCGTTATTATTTAATCTTTCGATCAAAAAATTATTTTTGTGGCTGAAAAGTGAATTTGCGTGAGCATGGGAGAGTTCCTGTGCGTGGAGCAAAATTTGGTCCACACCAAGAAAATCAGACCGAATGATTGCATCATCCTGCCACAATAAAATAGGAGCAGACTTTTTTTTGAAAAAAGCAGTCATGTGTGACGTCCTTCATGGATCTTGTTTTTTAGTAGATATTTCTTATGGAATTTAATAAGTAATAATATCGTTTTAAAATATTGAATTATAACGATTTTTATTTTTATATGTACTGTAATGGTTGTGGTAATGTCGGCTAATTAACTTAATTCTATATTAGGAAACGCTAGGGACGATTAAAAAGTTTCCATGGTCAAAAAGTCTATGCATGTATGTGTCCATTTATTATGCCCATTGGTATTCTGTCCGCCGTTATCATATTGATGTTGTGCTCATTTTTGTTGGAGTGTATGGCACCTGTCCATGTTTCTGACGGATTATACTTTTTGTAAGAAATAGAGAGCGAGATGAGCCGAGAGTTCCGTGTATCGTTCTCGCAGGCCTGATGCCTTCTTGGAGGAGCAAGAGTAATTTTTGCGCTTAACCCGGAGCTGTTCATTAGGGGATGTTGTCAGAAATGGACTGGATCATAATATTATGAAGCGTACAGCCGACCTGCCACATCATCCCCCGCCCGTCGTGGGGTTTGCAGATTGTTATACTGGTGGCTTTGTTGATGCGTTCCATGTGCATGATCGGGCACAGTTATCGTTGTTTTTGGCAGGCAGCGTGACGATCAACACTCAGGATGAGAGCTTTGTGCTCGGGCCGGGTCAGGGTATGTGGCTTCCGGCTAATACACTCCATCAGGCAACCTGTCGGACTGATCTGGCTTTTCAGGTTGTTTACGTTGACTCCAGTCTGATCGGACCGGACCTGCTGCCGAGCAAGATGTTTGAAGCATCTTCCCTCATCCGTGGGTTGGTGGATGAGATTATCGCGATGACCTTCCAGTTTACCATGGATGAACGCATGTCCGCTATTGCTCGGCTTTTGGTAGACGAAGTAAGGCGAGGGCGGCGCATAGCTGAAAGGCTGCTTTTTCCATCTGACCATCGGTTGCGGCGGGTTTGCGAAGCAATTATTGCGCAACCGGGAGATGGGCACGATATTGATTATTGGGCCCGCGAGGCTGGCATGGCACGCCGCACTTTTACCCGCCTTTTCCAGCAGGAAATGGGCATGGGTTTTGCGGCATGGCGTCGTCGGGTGCGGGTGGTTGAGGCCGCCTCACGGATTGCGGCCGGGCAATCAATTGCCAAAGTGGCGTTTGACCTCGGGTATGACAACGCAGGCAGTTTTAGCACAATGTTCCATCGCACATTCGGCGTGGCCCCCAGTTCACTCCGCTTCAGTTCAATACCGGCACCACTTCCGTAATTGGGCGTGGTGCAGAAGGTAAGCCAGTAGCGGCTTCTTTTTTGCTTCAAACCAAAGCAGGCCCCAGACGGGGTTAATGAAAACCGGTTGCAGATGTTCGGCAACCGGACTTTGGCGTTCAGGCAGAATTCTATCGTGTTTGGGCCAATGCTTGACGCTCTACTTGATACTCATTCCGAACATGGATAGGAGCGCAATTAAGTATCATTATTAACAAAAATGCCGATAGCTGCCACTCCGGAAGGAGAAGCCGGTCACAAAACGAGTTGGGTATGAAGCGCAGCAAAATTATTTATACGGTTTTTTTCTCGTTTATTCTGAGCGATGCAGCATTGGCCGCAGATCAGGAGAAAAAAGCAGATAATTCCGGCCAGTCGGAAACCGTAGCAGCGAGAAACGCTGCCGCCAAAGCATCCAAGGCGAGCGCCATACAGGATGAACTGGTTGAAGTGCGTGGTCGCCGCGCGTCTATCATGGCGTCCTCCGCGACCAAAACAAATACGCCACTCGTTGAGACAGCGCAGTCCGTCACGGTCATCAGCCGCGATGAGATGGATGCCCGTGGGGTTCTGACTCTCAATCAGGCCGTGCGTTATGCTGCCGGTGTAACGGCAGATACCCGCGGCGGGGAGGGCACGCGTTATGACCTGTTCGATCTGCGTGGGTTTACGGTGCCAACCTTTTTGGATGGGCTGAAAGTCCAGGATAGCCCAACAGGATTTGCCGTTGCCCAGACAGATACGTTCCGTCTGGATCGCGTTGAACTACTCAAAGGGCCGGCTTCGGCCCTTTATGGGCAGTCCAGTCCCGGTGGTCTGACGGCGCTGTCCAGCAAGTTACCAACTGACCAGAAGTTTTATGGCGATGTGGGAACAACCGGCGGGATGTTCGATCTTTACCGTGTTGATGCCGATGTTGGTGGTTTTGCAACGGATAATGGTCTTGTCCGTTACAGGCTCTATGGCACCGTTAACGGGCAGCATACGCAGCTTAGCAGAACGGGTAGCCGGCGCTTTAGCATCAGTCCGTCCTTTACGTTTGGTGGGGATGGGCCAACAACTCTGACCCTGTTGGGCAATTATCAGTATGACCCGGAGAGCGGCTCCTACGGCGGTGTTCCGCTGGTTGGGTCTCTCCGTCCCGGATCATTCGGCTATCTGCCACGCAATTTTTACGATGGGGATGTCCCGTCTGAAAAATTTAACCGCAAGCAAGGGGCCATAACCTACATTTTCAACCATCGTTTTAACAACGACTGGAGCTTTAGCACGCGCGGTCGCTATGATGATATTATGACTGATTATCGTAGTGTGTACAATTACGGTGATTATGACAGTAGCGACCTGACCAGCGGCAATATGCTAAGCCGGGGCGCATACGGTGCCAAGGAACATAACCATAATCTGGCTTTTGATAGTCAGTTCAAGGGGCGTGTCCGCACTGGGCAGCTGCACCACACGCTTATGGTCGGATTTGACTATATGCAGCAGAAATCCGTGGATAATGAATTTATAGGGGATGCACCAGATCTGGATGTTCTGCACCCTGATTATCACATGGCCATACCGGCTATGACACCGGCAGAAAACTATGTGACCAGCACGCAGCAGATTGGTGTTTATGCGCAGGATGAAATCCGCTGGCGTCGTTTTATTCTGACGGGCAGTCTCCGTAACGATTGGTACCATGCTCATCGGATCCAATATATTGATCCGACCAATGAGCGGCAGAACTCCAGCCAGATCACATGGCGTGCATCGGGGCTTTACCATTTCGATTTTGGGTTGGCGCCGTATATCAGCTACTCCACCTCTTTCCAGCCACAGGTGGGGAATGTGTATAATCCCGATGGTGTCACCACGCATCAGGCAAGCCCATCTATTGGTAAACAGCTTGAAGGCGGAGTGAAGTATCAACTGCCCGGCACGTCCTTATTGTTCACCGCAGCAGGTTTCCATATTGAGCAGAGTAATGTGCTTGTGTCTGTTGGTGCTATTGGGGACTACGTACAAAGCGGGTTGGTGCATTCCGATGGGTTTGAATTTGAGGCACATGCGGAGCCGTTCCATAATCTTATGCTGACTGCTGCCATCAGTGTGCAAAAGGTCAAGGATGACTCTACCGGAAAACCGTTGATTCAGTCGGGCAAAGGGAATGCTTCTCTGTTTGCATTTTACACAATGCCCTCTGGAAAGCTGAAAGGTTTTGGTTTTGGGGGCGGTATGCGGTACGCCGCCAAGACGTATGGTGGCGAGTTGCAGGATGGCAGCGTATGGCTCCCACAATACGCACTATTTGATGCGTCTATCTCTTATGACCTGTCAAATGTGTCTCATTCGCTACACGGATGGAAGGTTTCGGCCAATGTGCGTAACCTGTTTGACAAGAACTATATTGCCAACTGTTTTGCCGATGGTGCGGTCGGAGGTTACTGCTATTACGGCGAGCGCCGGAACGCGCAGGCCAGCATAGGATATAGCTGGTAAACGATGTAGGGAGAGAGGCAAGCTTATGGTTGCCTCTCTCCCCCGTGACCACGTTAGGAGGCAATGGCCAGCTGGAGCGTGTAGCGGGATTGATCGGCAGAGCGTGTTTGTTGAACCACGTGTATATCCGGGTCCTGTGGCACAAGGCAGTTTACGAGCCACGCTGTTTCTGCCCCCATGCCGCGATTATGGTACACTAACGTGTAGGTCCCAGCCTTGAGTTCGGCTGTTGCGTTAAGTTGAAGGTCTATAACCCCAGTCCCTTTTTGTATGGACTGGGGGGGCGGGAAGGTCATGCTGCTTGCTGACAAAGCAACAGCTTTGCCATTCATGGTCAAAGTCAAGGATTGCAGGAGGCGTGCACGATAAGCCTGCTGCTCGGCCATGGAAAACTGACCATCATTATTCTGGTCTATCTGGCGCATCACAGACGGTGCCACGTCCACGCCCGGCGTCAGGCGCAGTTGTAGTGAAATATGGTGCCGCGTGACGTTAATGGTCGTGGCCTGCAGGTATTCATCCAACCTATGAGCAGAAGCCGCTGTGGAAAAAAATAGGGCGGCGCAGGAGATGAGCAGGGCTGATCGGTTTCCGGTCATGGTTTTGTAAACTGGCTGCCGTAGCTGTTGGCTGGGTCCCTATATATTGTATGCACATGGAGTGTGGGGTCGCCCCCTACGCCCTGTGGTGAAAACTCGATAAATACATGAGGCCCCTGAATACGGTAGTAGGACGAACCGTTATGGTCGGGGAGGTGCGTTGTCGGACCGCTCCATGCAAACCATGTTTCATCCAGTGTTTGATGGATGTTCTGCAAATGTGGCGCGGCATATGCCGGATTGATGATGCCCGCCCATTCTTCTATTATGCTTATGAGTAATGTCTTTTGGTCTGTTGTCAGGGCAGATCCTTTAATACCTTCTGGTATTATGGTTTCCCCATCATGCCCCGGTCCCTGCACAAGGTCTGAGACCTGATAAGGCAGGATGGCCTGTTTTCGCTGGGTGGGGGTAAGGGCGTTCAGTAGAGCAAAAGCTTTGTCGTTTTCCCCGGCTAGCACACGTACGGTTTTGCCATCCCGTTTATAGAGGGCAGGCTGAGCCCCGGTCAGGGTTGGGGTCATGGAACCATGAGGGCCGTCAATTACAATGTTTAGGCCCAGATGGTGGCCGCCGAACTGTAACATCCACGGTGCGCTCTCAGACGGTTCGCCAAATATAGCAATGGTATAAACCGCCTTGCCGGATGCAAAAGGCGTTCCTTCATCCGCCAGCGTCTGATCTGCCCCCATAATGTCCTGCACTTTCTGGTAGCCTTTGGCGCTGAGCAGTGTTTGCAGCAGGTGGAATGCAGCAGTTTTCTGGTTGGCAGTCAGTTTTCCAATTTGCATACCCGGACGGGGGACATCGCTTACGGGATAATTGGACCAGATGGCTGTGCCATATTGCTCGCCAATAAAACCGCCCGGCGGCCCCATACCCGGACCCTGCCGGGCTGGAGTGGCATTTTGTGTATCCGTAGCAGGGAGAGAGGGCTGGTCTGGTGCGCTCCGGCGGAAGCGGGCCAATGTTGCGGATTTTTGCGTGGTAAACGGGAACTGTACCTGCGCGCGGGTTTTAGCATCGAATGTGGCCAGAAATGCCCGACCCGCTGCCGCCGCCTGCGATGTGGTTTTTGCAGTCGCACTTTGCAGCTCTGGTTCGGGTGGTGCGCTTGGGGTGGCCTGTTCGGCAAAGGCTGGCATGGTGGTGAGCAGGATGCTGCTCAGTAGCAGAGATGTCTTACGCATTTGCACTGATCTCGTAATATTGGATGCTATATGCTGTGTGTTGTAAAATGTGGCTTGGAAAAGGATTATGTTTTGGCCTGCTCAAGCAGCCAGTCCCTTGCTGCCTGAATATGGAAAAACTTGCGGGCTGATCCCATATGATCCACACCTTGGAACGTTAGGAAGGTGATGTTCCCGTTCTGAGCCAGATAATGTTTTATCTGGTTGGTCAACTTTTCCTGTCGGTCAATTGGAAAAATTAGCGCCGGGTCCAGATACTCTTTGGGGCGAACAACTTTGCCCCCGACCTGCTCCCATAGAGGGACGCATTTTTCATTCCACGGGGTAGCCTTGTCGTCTTCCGAACCGGTTATGATAAGAATTTTCTGGTGGGCTAGGGGCAGCATATCAGCAGGTCTTTGTTGGCCTGCAATAATCAGTCCGGCGGCAAATGTTTCGGGGTGTCTGGCCATCAGCCACAGCGAGGTCATCGCTCCCATGGACCAGCCGGTGCAATACACCCTTTTAGGGTCGATTTTCAGAATTTTGTCACGCCGGTCATCACGGTTGGGGTTGCCATAGTTCCATGTGTTGGTGAGCAGGGATTGCACCAGCTTGTAGGTGTTCTCCACATCAAACGTATGTTCCCAGTAATCGTTCATGGTTGTGCGTTCATAACGGGGTGTGATGACCACACATTCATGGCGCGCCTGTTCTTCCGGCAGGCTCCATATGCTGGCAATGCATTGTTCGGTCAGGGTCTGCGCGCATGTGCCATCAGGGCTGGTGCCTGAATGGGTTACGGCCAGAACCAGAGGGTAGGATTTGTTCTCTCCCCCTTTTTCCAAAAAGGATTTTGGCAGGTAAATGCTGTATTCAAGCCATGCCGAGCGGCTGTCATCCCACCACCAGTGGCTTTGCTCCCAATCATCAACACCGCGAATAACAACGTTGTTCCCGTGGCGGCCTGTGTTGTCCCATACCGTGGGGCTTGCGGCATAGGTCGCACCAGCAACGGTGCGGAGGCTCCGGTTCTGAACCAGTGTGACTTTATCACTATCTGTGGTGGGGAGGCTTAGGTCCGCGTCATGGTTAAATTCGGCAATAACGTATCGTCCCGGCACATTCTTCCGGTCAGGCCGTAGAGAGGGGGCGTCGGCGGTGTAGAGCGCTGTAATTGCGCGGCGTTGCGGTGTTGCTGTTGTCCGGTTTTTGTCCGGCTCTTGCGGCATACCCGCAATAAAGCCTTTAGCCGCGGGAAAAACAGAGGCGATGTAAGTATCCGGCCGTAGGCTGCCGGGGTCGATATTCACATCATATTCTACAGCAATGCCGTAAACTTTTTCTCCCCCGCCCGTTACTTCGCAGAGCGCACAGATGTTTTGAATGCCGGGTGCTTTTTTGGATGGAGGGCCCGCATGAGCAGGGTCGCTATCGTTGGACGCAGCCATAAAGCCGCCAGCACCTGCAGCGTGGGCCATGTGCCGCGCACCGGTTGCTACGGAAGATAGAGAACCGGCTAGGACTGCGCCCGCCGTAACAAAGTTTCGTCTCGATACTGCGGCCATGGGGTCTTTCCCTTCTGCTCTGTTCAACAGGAAAACCGTTTGGTCTTATCTGTTCAACACTCTGTTTCTGCACCATCCGAGCGATGTTTTAAAGGAGGATTGTGGCGCATAAAAAGCAGGCAGGAGGGATTAGAAGATGTTTGTCGCGGCCTCATGCTCCATGGTGCATGTTTTGGTATTGGGGGGTGTGGAGCGGGTGCGTAAACTGCCAAGTTCTGCCCGAACTGTTGCCATTTTTGCAACAAACCACGGCTGGTCCTGTAATGCAGCAAACATGGCACCACCATTCACGTAGCCAGCCTGCACGTCGCTTTTCCAATGTACGCCGCAAACAATCCGGCTTTCGCCAAAAATGCGGCCTCGCTGCATAATCTGGGTAGAACGATCGGGCAGAGCACTGGCCAGAATGGACGCAACCAGCCAGCCCCATGTTGTGTGGCCGGATGGATAGGCAAAGCTGGTTGTCAATCTGGTGCGGGCTTCTGGGGTGCAAATGGCGGCATCATTACCAATAAATGGGCGTGGCCGCCGCCAGAAGTCCTTTTCCTCGGTGACACGTTGCTCCAGTGGGGCCGCCAGTGTGTTGAGTAAGCTGAGAAGGGACGGCAGTTTTTCTGGGTTAAGCGTAAATCCAGCAGCGCATGAGAAGTCATCAATAACGTGTTGCGGTTTCAGGTCGGCATCATTCTGTGCAAGTTGCCACCTGCTGTTACCCTTCAGAGCGCGGGTGCTTTCATACGCCTGCACGTCTGCCTGTTGAGCATATGAGCCAGCGGCTGGGGGAAGGGGAAGGATGTCCCGACCATCCGGCAGCAGAACAGGGGCCGTCAGCCCTGCTTGCGGCCACCCGATCAGGCTCAGGCAGACCGCAGCACACAGAACGGAAGCACGATGCTGCATGGTGTGGTCCTTCCTTGGGTATGAACACAGGGTAGAGTCCAATACGCCAGATACCTTATAGTCAAGTGTGACGATTTGATGATGAATGGAGGCGTTGCGCGTCTGTTAGCACGAGTGGCGTGCAGGGCTGGGGCCAAAACCGTGGGGTTGGATTTTGCGCACGGGTTGTTAAGTGTCGTAAATACGGTGGGTGGAAAAACCGTTCCCCATGCCGCTGTCAATAAGGATTGCCCGGATGAAAGTCGCTCTAGGACAGTTTGCCGTTGCTTCGGAATGGCAGGTCAATCTTGACCAATGTCTTTCATTTATTCACCGGGCCGTGGCCGAGGGCGCCAAACTTCTGATTTTGCCAGAAAGCATTATTGCCGCGGACATGCATGACGCCGGAATTACCGTGCGTACGGCACAGCCGCTGGATGGACCATTTGTAAGCGGACTGGTGAACGCGCTGGCGGGAACTGATCTAACCCTGATCTGCTGCATCGCCACCCCGGCCCACCCGGCGTTGACCCATAACTGCCAGATTGTGCTGGATGCTACCGGGTTGGTCGCCTGCTACCGCAAACTCCACCTTTATGACGCCTTCAGCATGAAGGAATCGAATGACTATGTTCCCGGTGCCGAACTGCCTCCCATTGTGCAGGTCGGGGACATAAAGGTGGGTTTGATGACCTGCTACGATGTGCGGTTCCCCGAAGTTGCACGCTCTCTTGCTGTAAGAGGGGCCGATATGCTGACCGTGCCAGCCGCGTGGGTCCGTGGGCCGGGTAAGGAATGGCATTGGGAGGTTATGGTAACGGCCCGTGCGTTGGAAAATACCTGCTATGTGGCTGCTGTGGGGGAGTGCGGTCCACGCAACATAGGGGCTAGCATGTTGGTTGACCCCCTAGGGGTTGCCGTCGTGCGTGCAGGCTGCCACCCCGATCTGCTTTTTGCTAATGTGGACAAGGAGCGTATTCGCACAACGCGTGCCGCCCTGCCTGTGCTTGCTAATCGCAGGTTCAAGGATCCGGAACTGAATAGCTGATGGGGAAGGAACAGAACCACAAGGACGGTGTGACTAAGGCAGAAAACTCGGACTGGAGCCGGGATGATGGGTTTGTCCATGTGCGTGGCGCGCGGGAACATAACCTGAAAAATGTTAACGTAGACATTCCGCGTGACAGTCTGGTTGTTTTTACGGGGCTTTCCGGCTCCGGTAAGTCTTCGTTGGCATTTGGCACGCTTTATGCGGAAGCTCAGCGCCGTTATCTAGAGTCCGTTTCGCCCTATGCCCGCCGTCTGTTCCAGCAGATGCCGGTGCCGGATGTGGACGTGGTGGACGGTTTGCCGCCTGCTATCGCCCTTCAACAACAGCGGGGTGGCAGCTCGGGACGCTCATCTGTTGGTAGCATCACCACATTGTCCAACCTGCTGCGTATGCTTTACGCGCGGGCAGGCACATACCCGCAGGGGCTGGCACGGCTGGAGGCGGAATCTTTTTCACCCAATACTCCCATGGGGGCGTGTCAACAGTGCCACGGGTTGGGGCGGATTCATGATGTAACGGAAGCCAGCATGGTGCCGGACCCCACGCGCAGTATCCGCGAGCGTGCCGTGGCATCTTGGCCCACGGCATGGCAGGGGCAAAACCTGCGCGATATTCTTGTGACCAAAGGGGTGAATGTTGATATCCCGTGGCGTGACCTGCCAGAAAAAACACGCAACTGGATATTGTTTACAGAGGAAACCCCGACATATCCGGTTTATCCCGGCTTAACGCATGAGCAGATAAAGCAGGCCGTGGCGGAGGGGGTAGAACCCGCTTATCAGGGCACATTTACAGGGGCCCGGCGTTATATTCTGCAAACATACGCTCATTCACAAAGTGCCATGATGCGCCGTCGGGTCGAGGCGTTTATGACAACAGCGGAATGCCCGTCCTGCCACGGGCAACGGCTGAATGCAGATGCCCTGCGTGTGACATTTGGCGGCTATTCCATTGCCGCCATGACGGCATTGCCGCTGGAAATAATTGCCGCAACATTACGCCGCTCAGTAGATGCTGGACGCAACGTGAACGCAACGTCCATTGCAGCCTCCCGCATTGTGGAGGATATGGCCGCCCGGATTGGTGTGCTGGAAGACCTTGGGCTTGGCTATCTCCAGATGGACCGCGGTGTGCAGACGTTATCTCCGGGGGAATACCAGCGTTTGCGCCTTGGAACACAAATCCATTCCAACCTGTTTGGTGTGGTCTATGTGCTGGATGAGCCGTCCGCAGGCCTGCACCCGGCAGATACTCAGGCTCTGCTAACCGCATTACAGCGCCTGCGTAACGCAGGGAACTCGCTTTTTCTTGTCGAGCATAATCTGGATATCGTGCGGCAGGCCCAGTGGGCGGTGGATGTTGGTCCGCAAGCCGGGACGCGAGGGGGCGAAGTGCTGTATTCTGGCCCTCTTGAAGGGCTGAAGGGCATCGCGGCCTCCCACACGCGGGAATACCTGTTTGCCGCTTCGAACATTGTTCATCATGCCCCTCGAAAGCCATCCGCATGGCTGAATCTTGAAAACATAAACTGGAACAATCTGCACAATCTTGCGGTTTCTTTTCCGCTTGGGGTTCTGACCTCTGTGACCGGGGTGTCGGGGTCTGGAAAATCTTCCCTCGTCAGTCAGGTGCTGACAACTGTGCTGGCAAAAGCGTTGGGGCAAGCCCCCGCTGTTGCGGAGGATGAAGGCAACGACCTTCTGCCGAGCTTAGGAGAGGGAGAGCCAGAAGGAGATATTACAGCGGGCGTGGAGCACATTAACCGTCTGGTGGTGATTGATCAGAAACCCATCGGCCGTACGCCACGCTCCAACCTTGCAACCTATACTGGTTTGTTTGACACGATCCGCAAACTATATGCCCGAACGGAGTTGGCGCAGGAGCGTGGGTATGATGCCGGATATTTCTCATTCAACCTCGCCAAGGGGCGTTGTCCCACCTGCGAGGGAGCCGGGGCCACTATGGTGGAACTGCTGTTTCTGCCCAGTGTCTATGCGCCGTGCCCGACATGCCACGGTGCGCGTTACAAGCCAGAAATTCTGGACGTAACGTATCGGGGTCGGTCCATAGCCGAACTTCTGGCCATGACGGTGGATGATGCCTGCCTCTTTTTTGCGGAGGAAGCAGGCCCCGCACAACTCCTGAGCATCCTACAGCGGAGTGGGCTTGGCCATCTGACGCTGGGGCAACCAGCAACGGAACTCTCCGGGGGCGAGGCCCAGCGCATCAAACTGGCGACGGAACTGCAAAAGCAGCGGCGTGGCCATACGCTTTATGTGCTGGACGAGCCCACAACCGGGCTGCACCCATATGATGCCGACAGGCTGATGGAACACCTGCACGAACTGGTGCAAGGCGGGAATACGGTCATTGTTGCAGAGCATGATATGCGGCTGGTTGCCCGAACCGACTGGGTTATCGACCTGGGCCCCGGCGCGGGAGGTAAAGGGGGGCGTATTGTGGCGCAGGGTGTGCCGCAGGATGTGGCCCATGCACAAGGCAGTGTTACGGCACCGTTTCTGGCCCGATATACAGGTTAGGAAAGGGATGCAGGGCTGTTAGAAAATTTGTAAAATACTGGAATATAAGAAAAAGTTCCGCATCACTCTGTTTATACAAAACCGCCTATTCCGTTTTGGTGCAAGGAGTGCCAGAAGGGCACCGAAGAATCGGCGTTGGTCCGTATTTCTGTATTCAAACAGGTTGTCATGCTTTTTAAAGATCTTCCGGCTGGGGCTACTATCGGGCTCTGGGCCTTGTTTGCCTGTACCTTTACGGCGCTGACCAGCGAGGTCGCCCCCGTAGGCATACTGATAGAAATGGCGCGGACCTTCCATATACAGGAAGGGGAAGCAGGGCTGGCCGTTAGTGCTTTTGCACTCATGGTGGCGCTGGGGGCCGTGCCGCTTACCATTATGACCGCACATATTGACCGCAAACGGCTGATGCTTGTCTCCCTTTCGGGGTATGTGGTGTCCAATCTGATGGTGGCTATGGCACCGACCTTTGTGCTGGTGTGCGCAGGGCGGCTTGTCGGTGGGCTGGCCCATGCGCTGCTTATGTCTATTGTCTCGGCCTACGCCGCACGTTTGGTGCCGCCCAAAATGACGGGGCGGGCAATTTCCTTCGTTTACGGTGGCACATCCCTTGGGGCCATTCTGGGGGTTCCGGGCACGGCTGCTGTCGGGCATCTGGCTAGCTGGCGCGTGGCTATGTACGTCATGACCGGTATTGCGGTTATGCTGACCATCTGCATTGCCTTTTTTCTTCCCCCCGTATCGTCCACCGTGCCCGTTAAGGAGAGCCTGCCCAGCATTGCGTCTCGCAAGGTGATGCGGGCTTTTCTGATTGTTGTTGCCGTGGATGCTGTGTTCTTCTTTGCGCACAACCTGCTTTACACGTATGTGACCCCGCTTTTGCTTGAACACGGTCTGCCAGATGGCGCATTGAGCATCGCGCTGTTGCTGACGGGCGCCTTGAGTATTCTGGGGCTATGGGGGGCCGGGCAGGTTGTGGATCGGCGGCCTGCTGCGGGTATGTTGGCAAGTGGTCTGGCCATGCTGGTAGGTATGGGGCTGATGTATGGCCATATCATTTCTGGCTGGGTGTCTGTCGGCGCGGTCGGGCTATGGTGTATTGGCTATTCCGCCATTATTCCCTTTGTGATGTCTGGCGCCATTCGGGCGCGGGCTACACGGGCCGATGTGGCGGGAGCCGCCATTAATGCGGCAAGTAATGTGGGTATTCTGTTGGGGTCTGCCGCAGGCGGAGCCGTGTTGACACATGCGGGCTTTGGGGTGCTGACACCACTTGCCATTGTGGTTGCACTTTGCGGTATTCTTATCGCCTTCTTCAGCCCGTCCGCGTTTCCCCATGTCCTGAATTCATCCGAACACGATGAGTAATTCATCAGGCACAAACAACGGGAGGGAGGCTGCATAGGCAGCCTCCCAAACCTTCAGGCTACAGGTAATCTGGCGGTCACGCGGTGCTTTTTGGAGCGTTTTCTCGCAGGAATGCTCTTTTTGGTGCTGTACATGGAGTGGTCAGCGTGGACCATAATGGCGGGGAGGTCCTGACCATCCTCCGGGTAGAGGCCGCCACCAATGCTGCCAGACAGATTGAGCTTGAGCGTGTTGGTTATAACGGGGCGCTTGAGTGATACCAGAAGCTTGTTTCTGATTGTGTCCAGCATGGTGCGGGATTGGATATTAGGCAAAAGAATACCAAATTCATCCCCGCCCAGCCGGGCGACATAATCACTTTTGCGGACACCTTTGCGCAGTCTGCGCGCCAGACTTTGAAGGACGTGGTCCCCAATGGCATGGCCATAGGTGTCATTAATCGGTTTGAACTGGTCAAGGTCGATCATCAGGAAGCCGATTACCTGATTGGGATCATCCTCCATTTCTTCATTCCAGCGTTCCATCAGGCCGCGCCTATTGCCAACGCCTGTTAGCTCATCTGTAAAAGCTTCTTTCTGAAGTGCACGGTATTTTCGCTTGATGTCTGATATATCGCGGAAAATCCCAATCGCAATGTCCATTTTGTGGAACAGTAGAGCGTAGTGCTGCACAATGCGTACCCGGCCATCTGTCCCTTTCAGGTCCAGTACAAGCTCGGGCATTTCGCTGGTTTCTTCCTTATCCGCCCGGCTTTTGGCCTGTGTGATCTGCTGGTGGATCTGCTCCCGTTGAGTGGGGTCAACGCAACAGGTGTCCAGCAGGCTGCTGACGGTTGTAATGTCATCGTTCGCAATGTGCCGGAACGCAGGGTTGCGTAGGATAATCTGACTGTCAGATAACCGAACGACAATCGCACCAATTGGAACCCGCTTGAAAAGCGTTTGCCCTAGAACCGCCAGATCAGGAAGGTTAGTAAAGTCGATCTCACCGGGTAGGGGAGGGGTTGCCATCGATGGGTGTTATCCTGTTCAGCTATTCAGGCCGGTCTGGTGGTCCCATAATCAATCGTTCAGCGGCCTGAAATTGCCAAAACGAACAGACGGGCTTGGAGAGCCGCAGGGCAGGAGCGCATGATGCCCGCGCATTATGTTAGCTATGATTCAACCCTAAATACAGCACAAGCAATGACATATATCAATCATTCAGCATTATCCGAAGTATGCGCGGGCGGAATGGCAGCAGGTCAGTCCCATTGTATTTTTGGCATAAAATTTAATGTTAGTGTAATACTAACAAAGTTGCCCCATATGGTTTTCTGGTTGTTGGGCTGTTGCTATGAGCATATGGGGCGTAAACTGATTAATCCTGCTTTTCAAAAGCTCCGGCAATACGAAGGCTGACATCGTCACTGACGTAAGGCACATACGTTTTTATACCAAAATCACTCCGTTTGATGGTGCCTGTGGCTTCAAAGCCAGTCGTGTACTTTTTGTCCATCGGATTTGTGCCAGCGCCAAGGAAGTGCACATTCAATGCCTCGAGTTTGGTAACGCCGTGGAGTGTGAGGTTGCCGGTAACGGTTGCATCGTTGGGCCCCGTCATTTTAACTGCCGTTGAAACAAAAGTGGCATTTGGGAACTTGGTGGCATCAAACCATTGCGGCCCTTTTAGTTCATCTGTCAGCCGTGTGTTGGTGGTTTGCACGGAAGTGACCGGAATGGTTACGGACAGGCTGGAATCTTCCGGTGTCAGCGCGTTAAGCTTCAGTGTGCCCGAAGCATTGGAGAAAGCCCCAAAGTAATTTGTAAATCCAAAATGCAGGACGGAAAAAATAACCTGAGTATGGGCTGGCTCCACACTGTAGATGCCAGATTGCGCTTCGGCTGTGTTGTTGTTGGTCCCGGCGAGTGCGGGGTTCATGGCACTGAATGCCAGCATGGTGGAAGTCGCTGAAGCCAAAAAGAAAGCGCGGGTCATGGCTGAAATTCTCCCAAGGAGGATGGTTGGCAACAATAGACCAAAACGTAATACGCATGGCGTGAGCATTTTGTTTCAGCTCGCCTGATATTTTTTCTGGACTGGCGTTGTTCAGGCTTATTTGGCTATCGGGTAATGGCAGGCCACTTCGTGGTTGGGTGCAATCTGCCGCAATGTGGGGGCGTCGGTCTGGCAGCGGGGTTGCACGGCGGGGCACCGGGTATGAAAACGGCAGCCAGAGGGCTTATTGACCGGGCTAGGAATTTCTCCGCGTAAGGGAGCATGATGCGGAACACCCACAATGGGGCGGGGTACTGCTTGTGTGAGGGCAAGAGTATAGGGGTGTGCAGGATTATGCAGAACGGTGTCTGTTTCTCCCAACTCCACAATGGCGCCCAGATACATGACGGCAACACGGGTCGATATCTGGCGCACCACAGCAAGGTCATGCGCTACAAACACATAGGTCAGGCCGAGCTGCTTTTGTAAGTCTGCGAACAGATTAACAATTTGGGCCTGAACCGAAACATCCAGCGCCGAAACAGGCTCATCCGCCACGATCAGGCGGGGGAAAGAGCAAGGGCGCGGGCAATGTTAATGCGCTGGCGTTGTCCGCCCGAAAATTCATGTGGGTAGCGGGCCAAAGCTGTACGGGGTAGACTGACCAGATCCATTAACGTGTTCAGTCTGTGTGTTATGGCGGTGCTGGACCAGCGGCCTCCGGCCGCTGTGTGGTGTACCCGCAAAGGCTCCGCCAGAAGGTCCCCCACCTGCCTGCGTGGGTTGAGCGAGGCATAGGAATCCTGAAAGACCATTTGCATTCGCTGGCGCATGGGGCGGAGTGTGCGCTCTGGCAGGCGTGTTATATCCTGCTCCTCGAAGACGATTTGACCGGCCGAAACATCCGTCAAACGGAGTAGGCAACGGCCCAGCGTGGATTTGCCACAACCGGACTCCCCAACCAGCCCCAGAACTTCCCCCGGCATGACAGAGAAGGACACCCCATCAACCGCCTTTAGGGTCTGGCCCCGTTTTAGCGTGTAAGTTTTATAGACCTCCCGCACCCTGAGGAGTGGAGTATCAGAAACTGGTGTGGCTGTGCCGGACTGTGGGGGCATGGGGGGAGAATGCATGTAACGCCTCACAGAACCGGTGTTGTTGGGGTGGTAAAGCGCGCAGGGAGAGGCGTGCCTTCTTTTGGCAGCACACAGGCGACCTCGTGATGGGGAGCAACGGTGTAAAATGCCGGAGGCGGTGCGGGCAGGCAGCTTGCGTGGGTATACACGCAACGTGGGGCAAAGGCGCAACCAGCCGGGCGCTCCACGGGCAGGGGAGGCCCACCGGGAATAGCAGGTAGCCTGTCCGGACGAGGGCCACTCATGGGCGGGATGGAGGCTAAAAGGGCCGCCGTATAGGGGTGCTGCGGATGCGCAAACAAGGCCTGCGTTGTTCCTGTTTCTGCAACTCTTCCAGAATACAGGACCAGAGTGTTGTCGCATGTTTCTGCCACAACGCCCATGTCGTGGGTTATTAGCAGGACGGATGAGCCATAGGTTTTGCGCAGGTTCCGCATCAGGTCCAGAATCTGGGCCTGCACGGTTACATCCAACGCGGTGGTCGGTTCATCTGCAATCAGCAGGGACGGGTTGCAGGAGAGGGCCATTGCGATCATGGCGCGCTGGCGCAACCCGCCAGAAAGCTGGTGGGGGTAGCGGTTGGCTGTGTTGGCCGGGTCGGGCACACCCATCTCCCCCAGCAGGTCCATAGTGCGTGCGCGGGCCTGCTTGCGGGAGAGCCTTTGGTGAACCCGCAACTGCTCATCAATCTGCCAGCCAATGGTATAAACCGGCGTAAAGGCGGTCATCGGGTCCTGAAAGATCATGGCGATCTCCTGTCCCCTCAGTTTGCGCAGTTGCTTGGGCGGCATGGCGAGCAGGTCATACCCCTTGAAGCGGGCCGAGCCAGTAATACGCACACCGGGTGCATCAATCAGCCCCATCAGCGCCATGGCGGTTACAGATTTGCCAGAGCCAGATTCACCGACCAGTCCCAGAATTTCCTCCCCACCGATGCTGAACGAAACGTTCTCGACAATAGGGATCATCTGCCCGCGTGAGGCAAAGCTTACACACAGGTTGCGGACCTCTAAGAGCGGTGGGCTGGGTGTTTTAGCGGGCATCGCGCACTCGGGGGTCAAGGAAGAGGTAGGCCGCATCCACAAGGGCATTGGCCAGCACGACAAATACGGCGGAATACATGACGGTCGCCATGATAAGAGGCAGGTCAAGGCTGTTCAGAGCCTGATAGGTCAGGCGGCCAACACCGGGCAGGCCAAAAACTACTTCTGTTAGCAATGCACCACCCCCAACAAGCTGGGCGAAGTCCATGCCAAAAAGGGAGACAAACGTAATCAGGGCAGTGCGCAGGCCATGGCGGAGGAGAATACGGGTGGGAGATAAACCTTTAGCCCGCGCCGTGCGCATGAAGTCCTCCCCCATGATGGCAACAAGGTCCGCCCGTAAAATGCGGCTGTAAATGCCAATAAACATAACGGCCAGAACACACCACGGAATAACCAGCGCACGAAACCAATCGAGCGGGCTTTGGGTAAAAGGCACATAACCAAGCCCCGGCACCCATGAGAAGAGCCATGTATCATGATAACGGTTCTGGGTGATCAGGTTCACAACCTGACCAAGCCAGAAAACGGGTATGGAAATACCGACCAGCCCCAGCATCATGAGCAGCCGGTCCAGCCATGATCCTTTAAACGCAGCGGCCAGCACCCCCATCCCAATGGACAGAACAACCCAGATAATCGCTGCGCCCGAAACAAGAGAGATGGTTACCGGAGCCGCACGCATGATTTCGGGGACCACCAGTTCACCACGGTTGGCGTAAGAGGCCAGATCACGCGTGATGAACAGTTTTTTCATCATAATGGCGTATTGCACGGGGAGGGGGCGGTCAAACCCATATTCCTTGCGGACTTTTTCCATGGTTTGGGGGGCGGCATTGCGCCCGGCAATCCGTGCGGTAGGGTCGGCACCCGGAGTGGCAAAAAAAACGGCAAAGACCAGCGCGGAAATACCAAACAGAACAAAAACCGTCTGGCCCATGCGGCGGAGGAGAGGCATGATCATGGGGTGTTTGTCCTCTTATTCACGCCGGGATGTGTCGCGCACGTCCAGTGCATCCCGCAGGCCATCACCCAGAATGTTCAGCGCCAGCACCACAGCCACGATGGCCATGCCCGGAGCAATGGCCACCATTGGGCGGGTGTAAATCAGCCCTTCACCATCCAGAATAATCGTGCCCCATGAGGCGGCAGGAGCTTGTACACCGATGGACAGGAAGGAGAGAGCACTTTCTGCCAAAAGCGCCATGGCCATGAGCAAAGGCCCCATAACAACCAGCGTGGTGCTGACGTTGGGCAGAATATCATGCAGCACAATACGCCAGCGTGGCACTCCAAGGCATTTGGCCGCTGTTACAAACTCCGCCTGCCGCAGGGCAATAACGCGCCCACGTACTGGGCGTGCCGCGTAGGGCACATAAACGAGTGCAATAATGACAATAGGAATAAGCAGGTTATCGGCTTCAATAACAAAAGGGCCGATCCGCAAACCTGAGGTGATTGTGACAATGGAAAGTGAGATGGCAAACAGGTAAACGGGCACCGCCCACATAATATCCATAATCCGGCACAGAATCATGTCCGTTATGCCGCCAAAAAAGCCAGCCGAAATACCAACCACACCAGCCATGACCAGACAGAGAACCGCAGCGCTGAAGGAGATAAGCAGTGAGTTCCGTCCCCCATAAAGCAGGCGGGCCATAATGTCGCGCCCCTGACTGTCCGCGCCTAAAAAGTAGGTTGTGTGCCAAGTTGGCCCAATAGGGCTGAGGCCCAGATGCAGCGGATTGTCATTGGGCTGCATAATGTCAGTTTCCTGCCCGTTCAGCGTAATGGTGCCCGCAACGTTGGAAAGGAACGGGTCTGTATGGGCAATGTGGCGCGCATAAAACGGGGCGCACAGGCAGGCGATGACAATAAGGGCCAGAATGGCAAGCGCGCCAAGGGCGGAACGGTTACGCAGCAGAGAGCGAAGTGCGCTTTTCCATGGTCCGGCGGAGGTTGAGGGCGTGTCGGACGGCTTTGTCATTATGCCTGCATTTATCAAGTCTGCGCGGTGGAGGTGAGTAACCTTGTGAGCCGGAGCGGGTGGCAATTCGGCTGGTATTTTGGACGTCCTTGGCGGCAAGGGCAAGTCTGCCTCTTTTGTGCCATGCCTCGGAGTGGGAATGCGGCATGTAGACACAAAAAAGGGGAGGCATTAATGCCTCCCCCCGTCTGCAACAGGTTGCAAGATGATGTGATCAGTTTTTGTAGTCCGGCTGTTCGCGGTCAAGCTTACGGCGCAGGGCTTTCCAGATCATCTGTCCCTGATCGGGGTCGGTATCAAACTGATTTTTGGTGCGGAGCAGTTTTTCTTCCGAAGGAATGTGTAGCGGCACCCCGGTGGACTGGGCAGCAATCTGAATCTTGCAGGCCTGTTCCATGTAATACATGCGGTAAAAGGCCTGCGCCACGGTGTTGCCAACAGTCAGCAGGCCGTGGTTTTGCAAAATAATGGCGTTGCGTGTGCCAAGGTCTCGTACCAGACGTTCGCGCTCGCTCAGGTTGTCGTCTGCGGCAATACCCTCATAGGCATGGAAAGCCACCGCACCATAAAATTCAATATTGATTTGGTTAAGTGGGAGAATGCCTTTGTCCTGCGCGGCAATAACCATACCTGCAACGGTATGGGTATGCATGACGCATGCTGCATCCGGCCGGTTGGCGTGGATGGCGGAATGGATAACAAACCCGGCCGGGTTGATGTTCCAGCTTGTTTTTTGCTGCGGAACACCATCCGCATCCACAATAACCAGGCTGCTTGCCGTTATCTCTTCAAACAGAAGCCCGTATGGGTTGACCAGATAACGGTGCCCTCCACCGGGCAGGCGGACGGAAAGGTGCGTATAAACCATATCCGTCATATTAAAATGCGCCATAAGCCGATATGCGGCCGCCAGATCCTCGCGCAGTTCCTGTTCTGTCTGCTGTGTGGTCATTGTTGCGGTGTCCTTAAATGCAAAAAGTTTGGTGTCAGGTTGAGGCAACGCGTTTGAAATGTCCAAAGGTCGCGGTTTTACGCGCTCCTTCGGGGAGTTTGATGTCGCCTTTTTCCACCTTGCGAACCAGATACTGGTAGGTCTGCAAGGCCTGCGCCCACATATGCTCGCCAATAGTTATGGTTTCGTAGGACGCATCATCTCCTTTGGCAAAAGCCGGTAGGGGACGGATCTGAGTGTGATAATCGCAGGCGTAAAAGAGCGGAAAGGAATAGCGTTCTTCAGCAACTTTACGTACCCGGTGTGCGGTTGCCACAAACTCGCCCGCGGTCATGACTTCAAGCATGTCGCCAATATTGACCACAAATGCTCCGGGGACCGGGGGGGCGTCAATCCAGTCTCCATGACCATTCATAACTTCCAGTCCCGGCTTGTCCGCCAGTAGGATTGTAAAGCATTCATAGTCTGTATGGGCGCCAATGCCGGGGGCGTCCTGTGCCTCGGCATCGTACGGATAATGGATCATACGGAGTTTGGACGGCGGAAAGTTGGCAACGGAATCAAAGTAGTTTTCTTCCAGCCCCAGTGCCAGAGCAAAACCACGGAAGAGTGTGCGGCCCAGATCAAAAACTGCACGGTAGTAGGCTTCCGCAGCCGCCCGAAAGCCGGGGAGGTCTGGCCAGTTGTTGGGGCCTAGCAGTGGGGTTCCGGCCTGCACCAGCGGGTGGTTGGCTGGGACTTCGTAGCCAATATCAAACGCTTCCTTGTGGTCCGGGCGACCTGCGGAATACACCTCCTCTCCCTCAGGCACAAAGCCTTTGTGGGTGGCGGAAGTGCCAATGTAATATTCCATTTTTTTGTCAAAAGGCTGGGCAAAAAAGTCACGCGCGGCTTTGCGCACCCCTTCGATCAGGTCATCTGGAACGTTATGACCGGAAATAAAAAGGAAGCCCACATTCCTAGCCGCATCGCCCAGCTTTTCCGCCACCGCCTGGCGTTGGGCAATATCGGAGCTGTACAGGCCACTGATGTCGATAACGGGAATACGGGTGAAAGTTTCGGTCTTTGTGGAAGCGGACATTAACCCAGTTCCTTCTTGCTGCCACAGTCTGCCATGGCGTGTTGAAAATGCTGGCGCTCGGTCTGGCCAGTCCAGATGTTGAGAGACCACAGATCTGCTACAGGCACGTTGGTAAACGGCAGGGTATGCAAATAGCCATCCGGCCCACATTCCGGGGTCATGGTGGTGGTGGCGTATCCACGTGCAAGCTGACTTTGCCAGATTTGCTGCCAGATGCTCTGGTGAAAGCGCAAAGCAGCTGCATATTCTGGTGCGCCGGGGTGGGGAGCCTGTGGCCCCTGATCATACCCTACGCGGGCCTGAATGTGGTGAACACGCTCTATAAAGGCCGACAGGTCATCTGCCGGGTCATCTAGCAGGCGTTCGCAGCAGACAACCCAGTGGCTTATATCGGCCGTAAACAGCACGTCTGGTAATTGCGCAATGACATCCAGCGTGACCCACGGCGTTGCCAGAATACGGGAGCGGTGGGTCTCAAAACAGCAGAGCACATCAGCCGACCGGCATACCTCCTGCGCATGGGCTATAAAGTCCACTTGCTTGCTAGCTGGCCAGCGGTCGTTACCTCCTAGCACGGTGACAAAACGGGGGTTCATGTGCAAGGCGCGGTCAACAGCCCCCCGGAGGTCATCCAGATGGTTCTGAATGGAAGCGCTCTGGTTGGGGATAACACCGCCACCTGTCATGGCAATGGCAATGTAGGGTGCGTCTTCATCGCGTAGAATGGCGGCGCATTCCTGCGCGGCGGTCAGTGTTGGGGGAATGCGGGCCTCCAGACCGTCAAATCCGGCGGCCCGCGCTTCCGCCAGTGGAATATCCCACCGGCGGCTGTCCCCCCATAAGGTGCGGAAAAGTTCAAAATCCATCAGCGCTTTCCCGGTTTCTGGTCAGGGATCAGAAGTTGTAGTGCAGGTCACAGCCGACCCAGCGGGGTGTCTGAATGTACTGGGCACGGTTGCCATCGCTCCCGGTAAAGGAATAGGTGGAGCCGTGGTTGTCCTGCAGGTTGTCAACGTAAACGGCAGCAGTCCATTTGCCGGTTTTGGGGCCAAATTCCATACGCAGGCCGAGCGAACTGATCTTGCTGGTTTTGGCGTTGCTGTCACCCAGTGCGGCCCACATGTTGTCCTTCCATGTGTAGCTGGCCTGCAGCGTGGTGCGGTAGCGGTTAAAGTTGATGTTGTAGCGTGCTACGGCACTCCAAGAGAAACGGGGCGCAAACGGAAGCTGAGAGTTGTGCGCAATCTTTGGGTCAAGTGTTAGGCCGGGTAGGGAGTCAACCGGGCTTTTGATCTGCGCATCCAGGTAAGCAAAGGAACCATGCAGATCGAGGTTGGGAATAACGTTGTGCAGCGTGGAGGAAATTTCGCCACCACGGGTGCGTGCGCGTGGAATGGTGCCGAGGGTCAGCGAGTTACTGGTTATGTTCGAGTTCGCATAGGGGTGGAAGGTCCCAAAGAACAGCGTCTGACGATTGTGGTATTCGTAGTCAAACAGCGAGCCTTCAAGGATAAGCTTGTTGTGCAGCAGTGAGGATTTGATGCCGACTTCATAAGCAATCAGATTTTCCGGACGGACATAGTCCAGTGCAGCGGGAGCCAGCACAGGTGCTGCAAAGTAGCTGCCTGCCTTATAACCGTTGGAGATGGTGCCGTAGGCGTAAGTGCCCGGCACAATCTGGTAACGCAGGCCAACGCGCCCGGTAAAGCGCTCATAGTCGTGGCGTTCGTTAAGATGGTTGATCGGACCGTCAAGCGTTGCATTGTAAGGGGCTGCAAGGCGTGGGCTACCAGCGCCAATGGCCGAATACATGGAGCCACCATTAAAGCCGCGCTCGTCGTAAGAAAAACGACCGGAGGCAATAAAGTCGAGCTTTTTCGTAACATTGGTCACCGTGTTTACATAAACGCCGGTGGAGAGATTCTGCTGCGAAAAGTGGTTGGTAAGGTTGACCATGCTGCCGGGGTCATCCATGCGGTAGCTGGTGTAGTTCCCGTCAATCTTGTCGTAAGATTCATACACACCAACGGTCAGATGCAAGATTTTAGCCAGATTCATGCGCAGGTGCATGTCATGAGACTGCGCAATGGCCGTATCATCCCAGCGATAGTCAGCGTATTTGGTGCCAACGCCGCCTGCGACCGTTGTGCCATCGGAGCGCACACCACCAGCAACGGTGCCCAGACCATCGTAGTTGTCCAGATCGTTACGGCGGTAGAAATCAACCCCCGTTGTGGATGAGAACGTGCCGAAGTCAAAGATTTTGGTGAAGTTGAGCGAAACACCGCCACCGTTTTCGTTACGCTGCGGAGGGGTATTCCCAACGTTGACAGCGTGAGGGTTGGGGTTGGTCCCTGCGCCACCATTGGCAACCGTATCCAGATCCTGAGGGGACGTGGAAGTGCCTTTGTCGCGCGTGTAGTGGATGTTCAGCAGGAAAGAGGATGTATCATCGACCGTAAATTTGGTCAGGTTACGGATTGCCAGCAAATCCTGCGAGCCATAACGTGCACCTGTGGTAACATCCTTTTGCCAGCCATCGCCTTTAACATAGTTGAAGGCCAAACGGTTGGAGATTTTGCTTGTAATGGGGGTGTTGATGGCAAAGCGGCCACGGTTTGTATTGTAGCTGCTGTATCCCCATTCTGCATACCCACCAAATTTGTCAGATGGTTTTACAGACTGAATGTTAATGCTGCCGCCCGTAGTGCTGCGCCCCATGTCAAAGCCCTGCGGACCTTTTTCTGTTGCAACGCTTTCCACATCAAGCATCTGGCCGGTGTAAAATACGGGGAAGGGGGCGAACACGCCATCCAGATAAATACCAATCCCGCCCATGTTGGTGCCAACATAGTCATCCAGGCCAACGCCACGGATGGAGAAAATGGGGGCAGAACCGGAGACAGCGTTGGTTGCTGTCACACCCGGGGTAAAGGATGCGATGTCCTTAGGGTTCTCGAGGTGGAGCGATCGCAGTTCCTGACCACTGATCACGTTAACCGTGGTGGGCTCGGACAGGTAGCGGTGGGTGTGGGACTGCGTGACCTCTACTTCCTCGGACCCACCTTGGCGAGGAGCCGTATTTTTGCGGCGTGGTGTGGCCCCCACACGTTTGTGGCCTGCGGCAATATGGCTTGTATCTGCGGACTGTGGGCTGGCCACGGGTGTTGCAGCCGTTGCCAGCGGGGAGGTGGATGCCAGAAGCAGGCAGGGCAGAGCTGGCAGGGTTACATACGCTGGAACCGAAGCCAGAAGACGGAAGGACCGACGTAAAAAATATGATTTCATGCCCGTATTCCTGTTTATTCCAGTTGGAACCGGCCCTGGGCTTATAAGGCAACCGGTCTTTTCATTTCTATTTGATAACGAAATATCCTCTTCATTCGTTTGAAAATGACTAAATCATACTTTTGTTCATTGGCATGCAGCCGTGCAGAGCCTCAATAACGCAGCATCTGGTTAAGAAAATTCTGCGCCCTGTCCGTTTTGGGAGAGGTAAAAAATGTCTCAGGCGGTGTAATTTCTACAATTTTTCCCTGATCCATAAAAATAATACGGTCAGCAATACGGCGACTAAAAGCCATTTCATGCGTAACGCAGACAGTTGTAATGCCCTGTTCTGCCAGTTCATCCATAATGCTTACCACCCCCACAATGGCCTCGGGGTCCAGTGCGGCTGTTGGCTCGTCAAACAGCATCACTTCCGGCTGCATACACAGGGCGCGGGCAATGGCCACGCGCTGCTGCTGACCACCGGAGAGCTGGATGGGGTATTTATCTGCCTGATCGGGAATACCCACCTGCTCAAGGTAGCGGCGGGCATGGGCTGTGGCCTCTATTCTGGTCATGCGCCTGACACGCATGGGGGCGAGAATGCAGTTCTCCAGAACACTCAGGTGAGGGAACAGATTGTAGTTCTGGAACACCATCCCCACCATGCAGCGGAGCTGAATAGGGTCAGTCTTGTCGTTAATCAGCTTGCCATCAATGGTGAGCGTACCGCTGTCATGCGGTTCAATCCGGTTGAGTGTGCGGATCAGGGTCGATTTTCCCGAGCCGGAAGGACCCAGAACCACAATTTTTTCGCCACGGCTGACATCAAAGTCCAGTCGGTCTAGAGCAACAAACTCCCCAAACAGTTTGCTCATGCCCCGAACGGAGATCATGGGAGGTGTTGTGGATTCATGCTGCATTGGAAACAACCTTTTTGCGATCAGACCAGGAAAAACGCCGTTCCACCCGTTTCTGAAGGAAAAGGAAAAAGAAGACCATGACGAGGTAGTAAACCAGCGCTGCGGCATAATACTCGGTAAAGGCGAATGTCCGGGCGACCTGTATCTGTGTTACGGCCAGCAATTCTTGTAGCGAGATGACCGACGCCAGCGACGTAATTTTTAACAGGTTGATAAACTCGTTAATGGTCGGAGGCAGGGCAATGCGAAAAGCCTGCGGAAAAATAACGCGCCAGTAAATATCGCGTCGGCTGAGGCCTAGTGCGCTTGCACCCAGTTCCTGCCCCGGATCAACCGCACTCAACGCGGCCCGGTTGATTTCGACCTGATAAGCGGATTCATTAATGGACAGGGCCAGAATGGTCGCCAGAAAAGGTGTGAACCACTGCTCCCGAAAAATAGGGAAAAACTGCGGCACAGCATTCCAGATAAAGAGAAGTTGGAGCAACGTCGGTGCCGCCCGGAACAGGGAAACGTACCCTTCCAGCACAACTTTAAGCACAGATTTTTGCGGACTGTTCAGCACAATGGCGATCGGCACAGAGAGTGTGATGGCAATAATGTGTGAGATCAGGGCCACGCTAAGTGTAATAAGGGCGCCATGCAGGAAGGCCGTGGACGTAAGAGCGGAAAAAAATGCCCCCCAGTCAAACATTCCGCCTGCTGCGCTCTCATCCGCTCCGTTCTTTGTGGACTGGTCGGTAACAGACCACTTGGTGCGGAGTGTTTGCAGCGTGCCATCGCTATCCAGCGCCGATATGGCGTTCTGAAGTAGCGTCTTATCCTGCGGATTCTGGCGGATATAAATGGCAAAATGGCGGTAATCTGGAATGTCTGGGGTAATCAGGACGTGCAGTTTGTCCCGCAACTGGCGCATACGGTAAAAAAGTTCAACATCCTGACTGACAAAGGCAAAAACACGCCCGATGAGCACCTGCTGCACGACCTGCTCTTCGGTCGGGTATTGCTGGATAATCATGGGGGGCTTACCCGCAGCAACCAGAGCATCGTTAACCACGCCTAGCCGGGTTACGTAGCTGGTGCCGGATTCCACCGCGACATTTTTACCCGCGAGTTCATCCATGCTGGTCAGGGACGGAGTACCTTTACGGCCGACTACAACCAACGCCGTATCCTGATACGAAACAGCGTCAAAACTTTTTTCCCGTGCAGGTGTGCGGATAATGCCGCTCATGACCAGACCGCATCGTTGGGCGGACAGGCTGGGGAACAGGCCCGTAAAGTCCATTGTGACAACAGACAGGCGGGCATGCCAGCGTGTGGCCAGCGCCTGTGCTACGTCTATGTCAAACCCTTCCGGGTGAGAGACATCCTGCCCTTTTACAAACGTCATGGGGGGCAGTGTGGGGTTGGTGCAAATGGTCAGCGTGCCGTCCTGCACAAATGAGGGCACCTGTTCAGCCCGTGCTGCGCCATGCAGTCCGGCGGTTGCAACAAGTGCGCCAGCAAGGGCGGCAACGGGGCGGAGCCTGCGCATGAATGGCAGGCGAGAAAAAAAGCTGGTCATTAATATGAAGCTTCCAGAAGGGTACGGAACGTCTCGACCATCAGGCTGGTTTCGGGAGACGTGCGCGCCAGAAAATGACAGCAGGTGATCAGGCGCAGATCGTTAAAAACAATCCGGCGCAGCAGCCCCTGCGCAACAAGAGGGGCTGCAAACACTTCGGGCAGAAAGCCAATGTAACTGCCAGAAAGAATAAGTAGCGCGCGTGCATCTACCCTGTCGGCCTTGGCGCGGTAGGTGAAGAGCGGGCGAATTTCCTCCCATCGATCAGAGGTAGCGGCATCAGCGACACTGACCATGCTATGGCTGGTCAGAACATCAAGCGTGATGTCTTCTTCTGGCATGTGGAAGAGAGGGTGGCGGGAACCACAGAAAAGGTAAGAGGCCTCAGCCACAAGCGGGCGACACCCCAGCGGGGCCTGCCCCTGTGCGTAAAGGGCTATGCCAGCGGTTGCCTGCCCGGTCATGACGGCAACTTCCACCTCCTTGGTGGAGGCAGAGTGCAGGTTCATGAACACACCGGGGTGGCTTTGCGTAAAGGTGTGAATGGCTTTGACAAGGGGGGTCTCGCCATGGGTCTGGATGTTGTCGGGCACATACAGGTTGAACGTGCCGCTCAGCATCCCACTGGTCTGGTTGATCTGCTGGCGGAAGTGTTCAAGGTTCACAAAGAGCTTACGGGTTGCCTCCAGCACTTCGCGCCCTTCGTCCGTTAGGGCAAAACCACTGCGGCCACGTAGGCAGATTGTCAGACCAAGGCGGGTTTCCAGCGCAGAAATATCGAGACTGATGGAAGATTTGCTTTTGCCCAGCGTAATTTCGGCCGCACTGAAGCCACCCTGTTCCGCTACTGTGTGAAAGACACGCAGCAACCGCAGATCAATTTCTGAAACATGCCCCTGAAAGCCGCGCGGTCTTTTTCTGAGGCGGGGTGTTTTATGGCTGCTTCCCGTCATGGTTTGAATGCTCCTGTCGGATGGGGCGTCAAGAAGAGGGCGGAAGGTGCTGCCAAATGCTCCTGTTTTATGCTGGCAAACCGTTATTGTTCTTTATCCAGAATAATTATGGCGTGGAAAATATACGATGGGAAGAGAGAACCGGCGCAAAGCATAAACATGCCCGCTGATGAGAATGAGGAAATGACGGTTTTCTGCGTTGTTTGGGTATGTTTGCGAAAAAACTAAAGTAAACTCATGTCGGTTCATATTGGGTCCGAAACAAGGCTCGGATAGCCTGCAAGGGAAAACAGATACCTTGGGGATTTTTAAGACATGGCTGCAAACAGGTGGTTTATTGATAGCGAAACCGGTGTGCTGACAGATGTTCTTCTATGCCCGCCGGATTATTATGAATGGATTCCGAGTAACGACATCGCCATTCAGACGATGGCAGGCGGTGGCAGCATCGACCGGAACATCCTGCGCAGTCAGTTTGATGAACTGGTCTCAACCCTTAAGGGGGCGGATGTTTCCTGCCATTTTCTGACGCCGCATGAAGGTATGCCGTACGAGGTTTATACCCGCGACAGTTCACAGACCACGCCTTTTGGCACGGTAGTGACCAGCCTTTCCCGCCCGGAGCGGGTGGGGGAAGAAAAGGAAATCCGCACGTTCTATGCGCCGGATGAAATCTGGCGCACCTGCACCGCAGGGCGCATTGAGGGCGGAGATATTCACATTATCCGCCCCGGCCTTCTGGCCGTTGGGGTCAGCGGTGGACGCACGGATACAAAGGGTGCTGCTGAATTTATCAGTTGGTTTGAAGAGGCAGGATGGACCTGCCGGATGATCCATTTCCCCGAACATTTCCTGCATCTGGACGTTATTTTCTGCATGGTTGCGGAAAATCTGGCCATTGCGGCGGTGGATGTGCTGGATGAGGCGGATCTGGACTGGTTCCGCGAGCAGGGTATTCGTATTTTGCCAGTTACCTACCGTGAGGCCATGCGGGATATGGGCTGCAATGTGCTGGCGCTTGGCCGGGACAGGGTTGTAAGCCCACGCCATTCTGTGCGTATCAATGAGATGCTGCGCGCAGAGGGGCTGACAGTGCTTGACCCTGAACTCAACCAGTTCTCCCGCGGTGGGGGAAGCATCCATTGCATGACCATGCCTCTGCGTCGGCAGTCTTTGCAAAGCGCGTAAGTTTATTAGTGTAAGGAGCTTGGGGACATGTCTGCACGAATAGTGATCAGCGCGGATGGTGAAAAAGCGTTTGAAAGCTGGCGGCAGGCATTCGCCTCGGTTGCACCAGAGGTGGAAGTCTGTTCGTGGTATGACCCCACATGGGAGCCGCGTCCAGACGACTATGCTCTGGTCTGGAAACCAAAGCCAGAACACATGGAACGACTGGCCCAGATGAAGGGCATTGTCTGTACTGGCGCTGGCGTTGACCATCTTCTGGCGCATACGGGTTTTCCCCGCCATGTGCCACTCGTGCGCATGGGCGGGGAACAGACCGCCCGACTTATGGCGGACTATGTCTTATGGGCTGTTATTGGCCTGCTGCGGGATGCCCGCACATGGGCTGTTCAGCAGCAGCAGGGCCTATGGCGTAATAACGTACGCAGTCAGCCTTCCAATATGACCCGAGTTGGCGTTATGGGGCTGGGGCATCTGGGTGCTTATGTGGCACAGGTTTTGGCAAATGTGGGGTTTTGCGTATCCGGCTGGAAGCGCTCGCCTGCTGAGCTGGATGGTGTGACCGTTAAGCACGGTATGGAGAATTTACCGGCTTTTCTGGCCGATGTGGATGTTCTGGTTAATCTTCTGCCCGCAACGCCCGCAACCGATGGGTTGATTGACTACACATTCCTTAGTCATTTGCCCAAAGGCGCAGGTTTTGTGAATGTTGGGCGTGGGCGCCACGTTGTGCAGGAAGATCTGCTGAGAGCATTGGATGATGGTACGTTGTCTGGTGCTGTTCTGGATGTTGTCACGCCAGAACCTCTGCCGGAGAGCAATGCCCTATGGCGCCACCCTCGGATTACAATAACCCCCCATGTGGCGTCTGAAGCCTCGCGCGGGATGCAGGCCCGTTACGTGGCGGATGTTGTAGCCTGCCTGGCGCAGGGCGAAAAACCGGCGCTGTTATGTGATGTTAAGCGTGGTTACTAACAAATAGCTTGAAACGGGGAATGGACAGGATATGAGCCAGCACGCCAACCTGACAATTAACGGACAGGCCCTGTGGCATGACCTTGTAACAACCGCAGCTTTTGGTGGAACGGAAAAAGGCGGGGTATGCCGCCTTGCGCTGACGGACGAGGACGCACAGGTAAGGGCTTGGTTCGAACAGACCTGTAAAGCGCTCGGCTGCACAGTGACCTATGATTCCATGGGCAACCAATTTGCTCGCCGCGCAGGCACCCAAAGTGACTTGCCTCCCATTATGATGGGTAGCCACCTTGATACACAGGTCACTGGGGGGCGCTTTGATGGCATTCTGGGTGTGCTGGGCGGTGTTGCCGTGTTGCGTGCGCTGCATGATGCAGGTGTAAGCACACAGCACCCGCTGGAGGTGGTCAACTGGACCAACGAGGAAGGTGCACGCTTTACCCCACCCATGCTGGCTTCGGGGGTTTTTGGCGGTGCATTTACAGAGGAATTTGCTGGCAGCCGGGCTGACGCCGCAGGTGTGACCTTGCGGCAGGAACTGGAACGTGGTGGTTTTGTTGGTGCGGAACAATGCGGGCAGCACCCTGCAGCGGCCTATTTTGAACTGCATATTGAGCAAGGTCCCGTGCTGGAAGCCGAGGAACGCACCATAGGTGTTGTGACCGGTGTTCAGGGTATGCGTTGGTATGAGGTGGTGGTGCGTGGGCGGTCCGCTCATGCGGGAACCACGCCCATGCCCATGCGCAAGGATGCCCTTCTGGCAGCCGCCCGTATGATTGAGCAGGTCAATGCCGTGGCGCAGGATTATGCGCCAGATGGGCTGAGCACAATTGGCATTATTACGGCGTTGCCGGCTAGCAGCAATGTTGTTCCGCGTGAGGTGCGTTTTACAGTTGACCTGCGTAATCCGTCCGAACCGGTCTTGCAGGCTATGGAGCAGGACTTTTTGCAGCGTATGCAGGCTTGTGCGCAGACCAGCGGTGTGCAGGTGGAAGTAACGCCCACGTGGAATTCGCCCGCCGTGCATTTTGATACACGCTGTGTTGCTTGTGTTAAGGACAGCACGCAGGAACTTGGTTACACCATGCGGGATATTGTTTCAGGCGCAGGGCATGATGCGGTGTATGTCTCCCGCGTGGTCCCTACAGCGATGATCTTTGTTCCCTGTCTTCATGGTATCAGCCACAATGAGGCGGAAAGTGCAACGCCTGAGGATGTGACGGCGGGTAGCAATGTGTTGCTTCATGCTGTTATGAAGGCAGATGAGGTATTTTAAGAAAACTTATTCCTGAATAAAAGGGAATGAAAAATGGGAGAGAAGGAAATCTTCTCTTCCATTGTTATATGACGTGTAAGAAATCTTCGTTATTTAAGCAGTGTAGACATGTTTTCCATTGCTTTGCAGAATGCCTGCACGTCGCTTGCCGAGCCAACAGTAATGCGCGAGCAGGTTGGCCAGATGCTCCAACTGCGGCCAATAATAATGCCATTTTGTGCAAAAGCGGTTGTTATGGGGCCCGGAGCTTTGCGCCAGTCCACCATCAGCATATTGGCCTCGCTGGGAATGGTCCTGATGCCGTAATGAGACAGGCAGTTCTGCATAATTTTGCGATTGTTGCGTGTTTCCGTGCGGCGTTTTTGAATTTCTGCCGGGTCTTTCAAGCTGGCTGTCCCAATGGCAGTAGCCGGAACAGATAGCATGGTGGTTTGGTAAATGCCGTCATAACGCATCATTCTGTCTTGCAGGTCTGGATGAGCCATACTCAGCCCTAGACGAAGCCCCGCCATGCCAAATAATTTGGAAAATGTGCGAAGCACAATAAGATTACGGCACGACCCGAGTAGCGAAACTGCAGACGGCCTACCGCTGAAGTGCAGGTAGGCCTCGTCCACAACCAATACGGCGTTTTGTGGAATATGGCGGGCAAGCCAAGCAATGTCCTTAATCGGCGTTACGGTGCCCGTCGGGTTGTTGGGGCTGCATATATAATACATGCCCGCCTGCGGGTTTGCTTTGAGCATGGCCCGAACATCTGCCTGATAGCCATTTTCTGGGCGTAGAGGCACCTTGGCGAGGGGGATTTGCAACCATTCCGCAACGCCCCACACGGTTTCGTAAGTTGGATCGCAGGTTACTAGGCCACGTGTGGGGGAGCAGAAGGAAATAACTGTTCTACATAGAGGGTCACTGGAGCCGGGCCAGGGGGTTATCAATTCCGGGGCTATATGGTCATACGCAGCAGCAGACTCAATAAGTGCCTGTCGTTCCTGCCCCGTTAGGTAACGGTTACCGTTAAGCAGTGCTTTCTGCCCTTCTGGGAGTGCGGAGGGAAATGGTCCAGTCCAGAATTCATTGCCATTGAGTAAAATGGAGTTGGCTGGGTAGGTGCCACCGACAGGCAGAGTATCGGCACGTCCCCTGTGCCACGGCATTCCCGCCATAACCGTACCGGCACCCAGAATAAGGGCAATGCGACCGATCTGCCGACGCGAAAATCCTCGTTCCTGAAGTTCCTGCTGTGTGTGTGTTGGCAGAGGGGCGACCATAGTATGTCTCCTGATGGAAAAGGGAGAGGTGCAAAAAGGGCGACACCTCCAGATAAAACCCGGCCTCAAAGCAGGGGATTTCTGTTGTCAGAGTAAGGTGTGGCAGATGTTTTGGAAAAGAGACGAAAAGAAAAGTTTACTTTTGTTATAACTGGAAGGGGTTGCTTATTTTACCATCGTATCGAGAAAACTGTGGATGGCACAAGTTTTATTGTCGTAAATTCAATTACCGGGAGGTCGGGAATTTTTGTAGTCGGAGCGCTGTGTGAATATGAAATACGTATATAATATAATGATTTTTAAAAATATTGTTTGTTTTATTGAGGCGCCTATGTATCGCAATCCAAGATTGCCGATGGACCGGGCACTAAAAAACCGGGCACGCTCGCCCGGTTGATCAATCCCGCGTGACGGGGAGGCAGGTTTATTCTGACAACAACGCTTCGCGCTTCATTTCCAGTTCCAGCCACTTTTCTTCGCACTCTGCCAGCTTTTCCTCAATTTTCTGCAACTCGGTAGAGTGTTTGGTAAAGGCCTTGGGGTCTTTGCTGTAAAGGTCCGGGTCCGCCATGCTTGCGCGATGTGCAGCAGCTTTGGCTTCCAGTTTTTCCATTTCCTTGGGTAGGTTATCCAGAGCAAACTGGTCTTTATAGCTCAGTTTGCGTGCGACCTGTTTGGCAGGTTGCTCGCGTGGTTTGGAAGGTTCCGAAGTGGGGACGGTTTGTGACGTTTCCAAAGGCTGTAGGCCGCGCTGGATCAGCATATCGCTGTAGCCTCCAGCATATTCAATCCATGCCCCTGTTCCATCGGCGGCCAAGACCGATGTGGCGATGCGATCAAGAAAATCACGGTCGTGGCTAACCAGCAGAACCGTGCCATTATAATTGCACAGCATGTCCTGCAAGATATCCAGTGTTTCCAAATCCAGATCGTTGGTGGGTTCGTCAAGAATAAGCAGGTTGGAAGGTTTGGCCAGTGCGCAGGCCAGCATCAGGCGGCCACGCTCTCCGCCAGACAGGGCGCTAACGGGGGTACGCGCCTGTTCAGGCCGGAAGAGAAAGTCCTTCATATACCCGATGACATGCCGCTTTTCGTCCCCGATCTGCACCATGTCACCGCCGCCATCGGTCAATGTTTCGGCCAATGTGCGTTCCGGGTTAAGGGAGCGGCGTTGCTGGTCCAGCGTCACCATGCTCAGGGAAGGGCCAAGGGTTACGGTGCCGCTGTCTGGCTGGTCACCGCCCGTTAGCAGGCGCAGGAGCGTTGTTTTGCCCGCACCATTAGCCCCCACAATACCAAGCCTGTCCCCGCGTAGGACGCGGAGGTTCAGGTCATGGATAACGTGTTTTTCGCCCCATGTTTTGTTCACGTTTTCCGCTACCGCCACAAGACGGCTGGATGTGGCGGCGGACTGCGCATTCAGGGTAACGGTCCCTGTGGCCCTTACGGCCTCACGGCGTGCAGTGCGTAGCGCTGCTAGTTCACGCACACGGCGCACGTTGCGTTTGCGGCGCGCTGTAACGCCGTAGCGCATCCAGTCTTCTTCCCGCGCAATCTGGCGGTCCAGCTTATGGGCGTCGCGTTCTTCCTGCTCCAGCACCTCTTCGCGCCAGGATTCAAAGCGGTCAAACCCTTCATCAAGCCTGCGTGTTATGCCGCGATCCAACCAGACGACTGAGCGGGAGAGCGTGGAGAGCAGTCGCCTATCATGGCTGATCATAACCATGGCAGAGCCAAGGCTGAGCAATTCACGCTCAAGCCATTCAATAGTCGGCATGTCCAGATGGTTGGTGGGTTCGTCCAGCAACAGTATGTCGGGGGCGGCGGCCAGTACACCCGCAATGGCGCAACGGCGCGTCTCACCGCCGGAGAGGTGGGCTGTGCTTTCCTGCCCGGTTAATCCCAGCGCATCCAGCATAGGGGCGGTACGCCATTCCATGCTGGGGTCATCAATTTGTGCCGCAACATAATCTGCCGTTGTGGCGTAAGCGCTCAGATCTGGTTCCTGCGGTAGGTAGCGTAAGGAGGCGCCGGGCTGGAGGAACACACTGCCCGCATCAGGTTGGATAATGCCTGCGGCAATTTTCAGCAGGGTGGATTTGCCAGAGCCATTGCGCCCGACAAGGCACACGCGCTCACCTTTGCCAACAGCAAACCCGGCCCCTTCAAGCAGGGGTTTCCCGCCCAGAGTCAGGGTAATGTCCTGCAGGTGGAGTAAAGGGGGTAGCGCCATAATAGTTTGCCAGCCGTTCCAGAGAAGTCGATCAGGGTTCCGGCAGCTTTTTACCTAACAAATCAGGTCTGAGCTACACCCATACTGCTTACGGCCTGATAGGTGGCAACGGCAAGCGTTAAGGGGTCAAAAGGCTTGGTAATCACAAAACAGGGTTCCAGTTTTTCGCCCGTTAGCAGCCGCTCTGGGTAGGCGGTTACGTAAATGACCGGGACTTTAAAAGTTTCTGTTATCTCAGCTACCGCAGCCATGCCATCACCTCCGGGACCCAGATTGATGTCCGCCAGAATAAGGCCGGGGCGTGTTTGGGCAGCAAGCTGCACGGCATCTGCCTGCGTATGGGCTATGCCCGCCACTTTATGGCCGCACTGCATCACAAGCAGTTCAATATCCATGGCAATAATCGGTTCGTCTTCAATAATCAGGACCGATGTTTGCACCCCCTTATGCAGTTGCTTCTGGGCTGTTTCCAGTTCCTGCACGGCCTGCGCGTGGGGGAGGCCGATAATCCGGGCCGCTGTGTCTATGTTGATTTCTTCCAGCGTTGTCAGCAGTAGCAGTTGCCGCTGGGTGGGGGAGAGGCCGGGGCCCTGTGTCGCCCGTTCAGTCTCGTGCACGGCATAAAGGCGTGATATGGCCTGATAAAGCTGGAGTAGAGGGGTAAAGCCTTCCGCCGGGCGCTGAGAAGTCAGCCCCCTCAGGCTTTCCGCAACCAGCAGGTCGCCTTCGGGCTGGTTGCCTGTCAGGGCCCGTGCATAACGTCTGCCATAAGGGAGAGCCCGGATCAGTCCGTCACGCAGTGACTCTGACATGACAAATCTCCTTATGATTAGGTCATGATAAAAACATACGGTAAAGGCAATGATGCCACGGAGCGGCGTTTGCCGAAAGGGGATGAATCCTGATTAACACACCAAATCCCGATCATGGTGACGTGCGTCTGACTTTCAGGACGGAATTGCTGGCGCTTTTGCCGTCCTTGCGTGGCTTTGCCCGCTTTTTGGCGCGTGACCCATCCATGGCGGATGATCTGGTGCAGGAGACTGTCCTGCGGGCGTTGGACCGTATGACCCAGTTTGAGCCGGGAACGAGCCTGAAGGCGTGGTGCTTTACCATTCTGCGCAATATTTTTTTGGAGCAGAGGCGGCGTGGCAAAAAGGAAAAGGAAGTGCTGGAGCATTATGGGCAGCAGCCTTCCCAGCGTGTCTCTTCTTCTGCGGACGGACGGCAGGAGGTGCAGGAACTGGAGGCTCTGCTTTGGCAACTCACGCCTCTTCTGCGTGAGGCGCTAGTGCTGATTGGCGCGCACGGTATGACTTATGTGGAGGCGGCGGAAATCTGCGAGGTGGATGTTGGCACAATCAAAGCCCGCGTCTCCCGCGCCAGAACCATGCTGCACAAGCTTACGCAAAAACAGGGTAGGAAAGGGGACTAGCGGAAGAAGGATGAGGTGGTGCTCTCGTTTTCGTGATTATAAAAAGAGAGCCAGCATGTAACCTTCTCGGGGTGTTGTTCATTGCTCTGTTAAACGGAAGAAGAGCGGAGTAAAAAAAATGACAGCCTCCTTATTCCACGATCAGGTTATTGCCATTCTGCCTAAGCTGCGTGTGCAGGCGCTGGCCCTAACCCGCAATCGTACTGCAGCGGAAGATCTGGTGCAGGATGCCGTTTGCAATGCCCTTGCCGCTCAGGACAGTTTTATTCAGGGAACAAATTTTGGGGCGTGGATGCACCGTATCCTGCGCAACCGCTTTATTTCCGACCTGCGCAAAAAGCGCGAAACGACGGATATTGATGACGCGCCCCAGTCCACGCTGGCCGTTGCTGCCCGGCATGATGACAGGCTCTCCCTTATGGAGTTGGATGCAGCGCTTGCACGTCTGCCAGACGACCAGCGGGAGGCTTTGGTGCTGGGGGTTATTGAAGGAATGAGCTATCAGGAACTGGCAGAAATGTCAGGCTGCGCGGTCGGCACGGCCAAGAGTCGCGTTTTCCGCGCCCGGCGTCAGCTGGAAGTCTGGTTAACAGGGGAAGAAACCGTGTCCGATGCGGGTGGGCGGAAAAAGAGCGAACGCATGCACGCAAAGGCAACCAGAGCGGCAACTGGGGCACGGTCGGGTTCCTCTCATATGAGTATCGCAGCAGTCTGAACATGGCGCATGCTGAGCTTGCAAGATGCAGGTATGACGGGGATGAATTGCCTGTCCCGCATGTGGCGGCGTCAGGCAACCAACGGCAGGACCATCAGTTCGGAATGGGAAAGAGTATGGACGGCGCTCCCCCCCGCAAAGGCAGGCAGTCTCGGGACCAGGCTTTTGATGTCTGGCTGAAGCGTGGCCTGCATCAGCTTTTTGATGATGTAGTGAATGAACCGGTGCCTGAGGAGCTGTTGAAGCTGATTGAGGAAGATCGGAGCAAGCAGGACTGAGCCGTTTGTCTGTTTTTTCATGGCTGGGGCGGACGGCTCGGCGCATGGGGGCCTCGCTCATGTTCGGGCTTGGTCGCGTGTTTATCACCACCAGTGCGCGCATGCGGGTGCTCATCTGCCTTTCCGGCATTCCGGTACTCGCTATTGGCGCGGTTTTGGCGCTGCGTAATTATCAGGAAGTCAAGGTCGGCAGCGCCCAGCGTGCGGTGGCCGCCATTCTGCGGCTGGACCAGCAGTTCCGGCATGATACGGACCGCTTGCGGAGTGCGCTGGAAACAATAGGCAACATGGATCTGACCAATGATCAGATCGTCCATGCGCTCAGGCTGGCCGAAACCATTAGTGGGCAGCGGTACTGCTTTTTGGCTGTTCTGAATGAAAAAGGGGAAAAACTCGATTCTGTTTCTCCATCAGGGCGTTCCTGCGCGGAAGTAGGCACCCTGACGCCACCGGCACGCATTAACGCGACGGTTATGGAGGCCGTGCAGAAAAGCGGCGGCGCCGAGGATAACGGGGCTTTTTTGCGCATTACGGTCCCTGCGGCGTTTCTGGCAGAGCCGGAGGCGCATGGGTTTTTGGTCGGTATTCTACAAATATCGCGGACGCGGGCCTATTTGGGTGGCGCATCTGGCTGGGAGGTCTTCTCAGACGATTCAAACCCCGTTCAGGCGTGGCTGTTGATGCATGATGGGGAGCTTTTCCCCGTCTGTACAAATTGCGACTGGGAGCCACCACCATCGGATCTGGTGCTCAGCCTGAAGGAAAAGCTGGAAAAAAGTGATCGTTCAGTTGTGTCCTTTCCTTCCATGCAGGGAGGATACGCGCTGGGTGGTATTGCCGGTGGGGCAGATATTTTTGTTTCCACACAGCGGACCCCCATAGAGGCAGACGCCCTGCGGGCCATGGTTTTCCAGATTGCCGCCCTTTTGTTCCTGCTTGCGGCCGGATTGGTGGGGGTTACTCTTGCTGCCAACATCGTGCTGGTATGGCCCTTGCGGCGGCTGACGTATTCGGTGCGGAAATGGCAAACGGAAGGCGTGTTTGACGGTCGCGTTACGCGCTCCATGCCGCTTGAGCTTCAGCGGCTCGGACAGGCATTCACGCGGGCGACGCAACGCCTCTCACGCCATGAAGCGCGGTTGAAGAAGGCCATGGCGCATCAGGAGCTCCTGATGAAGGAAATCCATCACAGGGTAAAAAACAACCTGCAGATTGTGGCGTCTTTGCTTAACCTTCAGGCCAACCAGATTGCACACCCGGAAGTCAGGGCTGAGTTTGCTCTGGCGCGTGACCGAGTCCGCGCGTTGGCTACTCTGCATCGTACACTCTATGCGGAAGATTCACTGACCAGCCTGAATATGGCTGTGTTTCTTAAGGACCTGTGTGAGCAGACTTTCCATGTCGCGGGGGAGGCGGACGCAGGTCGTATTCGCCTAGATGTGGAGTCAGACAGTTTTTGGATGGACCCGGATCAGGCCGTGCCACTCGCGCTGATCGTGACCGAGGTGGTTACAAACTCCATTAAATATGCCTTTCCCGATGGGCGGGAAGGGGTCATTCGGGTTTGTCTGACAAAAAAAGGCAATCTGGTCACATTGAACGTGGGTGACAATGGAGTTGGCTGTTCGTTTGACCCACCATCTGGAACGCAGGGGATCGGGCTCAAGCTTATTCACGGTTTTGCCAGACAGCTAAAGGCATCTTTGAGTTATAGCGGCAAAGATGGCGTGCTGTTTACGCTGCTCATCCATCTGGATAAAGCTGAAAACCACCAAAACTAGGGCGGTTGCTGGATGCTGGCATGTCTTCCATGCAGCGGGGAATGGCGATCTAAACTGTTGCGTCCTTGGCAGAGCAGTATAAACGCTGTCTGTCATGAGGAACGAGAAAGCAGCAATTCGTAACTGGACGCGCCTCCAGTCGCGTCTTGGTCGTCAGGCAGCGCGATCAGTGGTTGGGTCCGGGCTGCTCTCCAGTCTTGCTGGTATCGGGCAGGCCTGGTGTGTAGCTGTTGTTCTGGGCCATGCCCTTGTGGCTTGGCAGGGAGATGTGCAGGGGGCGGCTTTTCCCGCATGGCCTTTTCTGCTCTTCCCGGCTTTGGCCATTCTACGCGCCCTGTGCATGATCAAGGCCGATATGGCCGCTGCGCAGGCTGGCATTATGGCCCGACGGCGTCTGCGCGGAGAAGTTCTGGCTTCTATCCTGACTGGCGGCCCTGCGTTGCTTCGGCGTACACATAGCGGCGTGCTTGCCTCTATTGTGGTGGACCGGATAGAGGCACTGGATGGGTTTTTTGGGCGCTGGGTGCCTGCTTCCGTATTGTGGATTGCTGGTCCTCTGCTCATTCTGGTGCCTGTAGGGATTGTTCAGCCCCGTGCCGCTCTTATTCTGGGTGCGTGCGGTGCGGCTGTGCCCTTTGGGCAGGCCCTTTTCGGTATTGGGGCCGCAGTGGCCTCGCGCAATCAGTTCCTCGCCATGACGCGGCTTCAGGCTCGCTTTCTTGACCGCATCAAAGGGATTGCCACGATCGTTCTGGCTGGTCGCACGGACGATGAGACCCGTCGTCTGGGGGACGCCGCAGAAGAACTGCGTGTTCGTACCATGAAGGTGCTGCGGGTGGCATTTCTGTCTTCCGCGTCAATCGACTGCGCCATGGTTGTCGCGTTTATTCTGCTTGCAGTGCTGGATGGCCGACAGGCTTTGGCAATGCAGGCCAGTGGTCCTTCTCCGGCATTGTTGCATGTTGTGATCGCCAGTCTATTTGCCCTTTTGGCGGTGCCTGAATTTTTTGCGCCATTGCGTGGTCTGGCGCTGGCATATCAGGACAGGGCACATGCTCAAGGGGCTGCTACGGCTATTCTGGACCTCCCCGAAGTGGCGGAGCGCCCGGTGCTGGAAGGGGCCAGAACAGTCAACGCCAATGGCGTAAGAGTGGCGTTTGATGATGTCAGTTTTACGTGGGACCCGGCTCGCGGTCCCGCGCTGGAGCATGTGAGCTTTACCGTCCCCGCGGGAGAAACTCTGGTCCTCGCCGGTGCGTCTGGTGCTGGTAAGTCCACCATTATGGAACTGTTGTTGGGCTTTATTACCCCGCAGAGCGGCCGTGTACTCTTTAATGGGGCCCCTTTGCAGACCATAGTGCCAGATGCCCTGTCCCGTGTGGTTTCATGGATTGGACAAAAACCTGTTCTGTTCGCTGGGTCATTGCGGGATAATATCCTCTTTGCCAAACCGGATGCCGATGAGCGGGAACTGGCCAATGCTCTGCGTTCTGCCGCAGTGGACGAGTTTCTGCCTTCTTTGCCCGATGGGCTGGATACGCAAATTGGGGAAGGCGGGTTCGGTCTTTCTGGAGGGCAGGCGCAACGTATTGCTATTGCACGGGCTTATCTGAAAAATGCGCCAGTCTTGCTGTTGGACGAACCCACGGCACATCTGGACCCTGCGACTGAAAAAAGCGTGTTTGAGAGCCTGCAACGCCTTGCTGTGGGGCGGACGGTTATTCTCGCCACGCATTCCGCTGCTGCGCATATGTTCAAGGGGCGGCGGGTCGACCTTCAAAATGGGCGTGTCGTAAGTCGGCAGGGGGCTGCATAACATGACAACGCAAAATCAGACCGTCGCTGACCAGGCGCATGTGCAGACTGCTGCGCCGGTCGCGTCCACGTCATCCCGATACACGGACTGGCAGGCTATTGGCGTCATATTCCGCCTCTGGCGCAGGCAGGGTGTCAGGCTTGTTGTCGGTATGTTGTTGGCATTGGCTGCACTCGCTTGCGGGCTTGCGCTTATGCAGGTGTCGGGTCTGCGTCTGGCTGGGTGCGTGCTGGGCGAACTGGTCGTGACAACTGCCTTGTTGCGTTGGGTCGGTGCAGGGCGCGTTTTACTCCGCTACGCTGAACGCCTTTTTGCGCATGATGCCATGTTCCGCGCATTGGCGGATCTGCGGGTATGGTTCTTCCATTCTCTGGCGCGTGGTGCCGCAGCGGGTCTTGGCTTTCGCCGTGCGGGGGACATGTTGTCCCGTCTGGTATCGGATATTGGCACGCTGGACGGGCTTTACCTGCGCATTGTTGTGCCATTGGTTTGTGCGTGCCTGACCTTTCCGGCCCTGTTGGTTATTGTCGGGCGTCAGAGCCTTATTCTTGGTTTGTGCGTGGGTGCATTGTTTGCCTGTGCATCTTTCCTCGTTCCGTGGTTGATCGCACGCTCTGGTCAGAAAGCCGCGGATCAGGCCGCCCATCTGCTGGCGCATTTACGGATTTCCGTGCTGGATCTGGTTGGTGGCTTGCGTGAAATCCGGGCTTTTGGTGCGGAAGGGCGTATGCTTGCGCGCGTTCAGGCGGCGGATGCGGCGCTGCTGCAAGGACAGATGGCGCTGGCCCGCCGTGCGGCCTTTGCGAACGCGCTGGCCTTCCTGTTCGGGCAGATCGCTGTCTTTTTGGTGCTGTTGGCCATTGGCGGCATTATGTTGCCCAAGCTGCATGGGCTGGAAGGTGTGAGCGTTCTGTTCCTGACAGTCGCGGCATTTGAAAGCGCGGTGTCTTTGACGCGCGCCGGGTTGCAGGCCGGTATTATGGGCGCATCTGCCCGCCGGGTGGTGGAAATGGCCGTGCAGCCAGCCGCCGTAGGGCAACAGGCTGCGCAGAAGGATGCGCCGGCCAGTACGGACATTCGGCTGGATAATGTGCGTTTTCGCTGGGCGGAGGATCGTCCTTGGGTTCTCAAAGGGCTGTCGCTTGAAATCCCAGCGGGTAGCCGGGTGGCCATTCTGGGGCCATCGGGTGCAGGTAAGTCCAGCCTTGCTGCCCTCCTGCTCCGTGCAGCTACACCTCAGGACGGCCAAATTTTTCTGGGTGGGGAAGATATAACGACCATCCGTCCAGACTCCGTGCGGAGCAAGATGGCGTGGCTTTCGCAGGCAACGCATCTGTTTGATGATACTATTCGTGCAAACCTGCTGCTCGGTCGGCCAGACGCATCCGAAGATGACTTGTGGAAAGCGCTTGATCAGGCCGCTATTTCCGATGTGGTGCGTAACTTGCCAGAAGGGTTGGATACGTGGGTGGGTGAAGGCGGCATTCGCCTGTCTGGTGGGCAGGGGCGGCGTGTTGCTCTAGCCCGTACACTACTTGCTCCGGCCCCCATCCTTATTCTGGATGAACCAGCGACGGGGCTTGATGCCCAGACAGAGCAGGATTTCCTTCGGACGTTGAACACCGTCACCGAAGGGCGCACGGTTATTCTGATTGCCCATCGCCTTACGGGTGTGGAAAAGCTTGACCGTATCTGGCGTCTGTCTGACGGGTTGGCAAAAGCCGCTGCGGCTTAGGGCTGCTGCAAACGCGGTTGACGCCAACACGTGGGCGGGGCACCAGATAAGGTGGTATTGTTTTGGTAATTCAGGAATGATCATTATGCGCCGCCTTTTTTCTGTTGCCTGCCTGAGTCTTCTGGCCGCCTGTGCAACGCAAGCTCCTCGTAAATATATTGTCTTCTTTTCAAATCAGTCGGCTGAACTTGATCAGGCCGGGCAGGACGTAGTCGCGCAGGTTGCGCAGGAAGCGGACAAGCATCCTTCCCGCGTGGTGCGGGTTGAAGGTTATGCAGGGGCTGGCAAAGACCTTTCTGCCGATGCGTGGGTCGCCATTCAGCGTGCCAAAGCCGTTACCGCCAAGTTGCAGGAAGATGGCGTTCCGAGTAACCGCATTGTGCAAACACCCCGTGCTCCTTCCAACATGGAAGGCATGGTTGTCGGGGCCCGTCGTGTAGAGATCGAACTGACAAGCCCCTGATCGCCATGGACGAAAGAGAGCCTGCATTCGCTGAAATTCCTCCGTATGAACCGCCTGCGGCTTATACGGAGGGAGGTCCGCCGCGGGATCGGTTCTGCAACCGGTCGGTGCAGGAGGTTTTGCAGGCTGTTTTCGGGTTTCCGGGGTTTAGAAGCCTTCAGGCGCAGGCGGTTGACTGCGCCATGCAGGGGCAGGACGCTCTAGTCCTTATGCCTACGGGCGGGGGCAAAAGTGTCTGCTACCAGATCCCTGCCTTATGCCGCCCCGGTATGGGGTTGGTAATTTCGCCCCTTATTGCCTTAATGGACGATCAGGTGGCGGGGCTTCGGCAACTTGGGGTCAATGCCGCAGCCCTACATTCCGAACTGGATGAAAACGAATCAGCGCAGATCAGGTCCGATCTGGCAAATGGTCGCGTGGATTTGCTGTACATTTCGCCCGAGCGGCTTTTATCTTCCGGGACGCTGGATCGGCTAACACGTATCCCCCTATCTATTATTGCCATTGACGAAGCGCATTGCATTTCTGCTTGGGGGCATGAATTCCGGCCAGAATACCGTGCACTGACGGCTCTTCCGCGGCACTTTCCCAATGTGCCGCGTCTAGCGCTGACCGCCACGGCGGATGAGCGTACGCGTGATGATATTCTGACTGCGCTGGATATGCCTCACGCGCATGTTCTGGTTTCTAGCTTTCATCGGCCCAATCTGAATATTGCCGTCCAGCCCAAAGGGTCGGAATTGAAGCAGTTGCTGGCTGCGTTGGAGCGGTACCGTGAGGATGCGGCAATCGTGTATTGCGGTAGCCGAGCCAGAACGGAGCGGATCGCGGCCTCGCTTAGAGAGCGGGGATGGTCCGCCTTGGCGTATCATGCCGGGTTGTCTCCTGTTGAAAAGCGTGCCGCTTTGCTTCGTTTCCGTTCAGGGGAGCCGCTGGTTATTGTGGCCACGGTTGCCTTTGGCATGGGTATAGACCGGCCAGATGTGCGGGCTGTTGTGCATCTGGATATGCCATCATCACCCGAGGCTTATTACCAGCAAATTGGTCGAGCCGGGCGTGATGGTCTGCCGTCCGACACGGTGCTGCTCTATGGCGGGGAAGATATAGCGCGAGCGCGTTACTGGCTGGACCAATCCTCGGCTCCAGACCACGAAAAACGCATCATGCGCAACCGCCTGGAGGCGATGATTGCGTTTACGGAAACAACGGGTTGCCGCACGCAGGCCCTGCTCCATTGTTTTGGAGAAGAACTGGACCAGCCCTGTGGGCATTGCGATAATTGCCGCCACCCGGTGCTGACGTTTGATGGCACGGAGGCCGCCCGCAAACTCCTGTCGGCCGTATATCGTACGGGGGAGAGTTTTGGTGCTTTGCATGTCATTGCCGTTTTGCGTGCCAAAAGGACGGATGGCGTAAGCCGCAATGGGCACGATCAGCTTTCGGTCTGGGGAATTGGGCAGGACAGGAGCGAGCAGTTCTGGCGCGGTGTGGTGCGCCAGCTTATCGCGCGCGGTGCATTGCGCATAGAAGGTCAATATGGTGGGCTGCGGCTGAACCCAGATATTGCACGCCCCATTCTGCGGGGTGAGCAGACTGTGCCTTTGCGGGCTGATCCGGTGGTAGAGAATGGCGGCAATATAGGGTCCACACGGGGCGAGCGGCAGTCTGTTGCGCTTGATCTGCCAGAAGACCGGGTGCCGCTGTTTGAAGCTTTGCGCAAATGGCGGCGGGAGGAAGCAAAAGAGCAGGAAATACCGCCTTATGTGATTTTCCATGATTCGGTTCTGAAGGATATTGCACTCGAAAAACCGGATGATCTGGATACTTTGGGAGACATCAAAGGGGTTGGGCGGTCCAAACTGGAGCGGTATGGAGAGGCCGTACTGGCCGTTATTGAAGCCGAAGCCACATGAGTAATGCTCTGGAAAAACGACGCAGGCATATTCTTCGGTTGGTTAACCAACAAGGGTATGTCGCCAGCGAGGAGCTGGCCAGAGAACTGGGCGTAACCGTCCAGACTGTTCGGCGGGACGTCAATATTATGGCGGGGCAGGGGCTGCTTGCGCGCCACCACGGAGGCGCGAGTACCCTCTCCCCCGCTGAAAACATTGCCTATTCAGACCGTCAGATCCTCAATTTACATGCAAAGGAAGCCATAGGGCGGGAGGCGGCAAAGGCCATCCCAGATGGCGCATCCCTGTTTGTTAACATAGGCACCACAACCGAAGCTTTTGCCCGGTCCTTGCGCACACACCGAACCTTACGGGTGATTACGAACAATATTCACGTCGCAACTCTGCTGGCTCCAGCACCGGAATGCAGTCTCATCATTACGGGCGGAAGCGTGCGCTTGCGTGACGGGGGAATTGTTGGTCCAGCCGCCGCAGCTATGATTGAACAGTATCGGGCCGATTTTGGCGTTATCGGAATTTCCGGCATAGATGCGGATGGCACGCTGCTGGACTTTGACGCGGATGAGATTAACGCGGCGCAGGCTATTATGCGTAACGCCAGAACGGTCTTCCTGCTGGCGGACCACACCAAATTCTTACGCAGACCCATGGCACGGGTTGGCCATATTTCGCAGGTTAATGCGTTTTTTACGGACCAGATGCCTCCGCCGGGTATTCGGAATATTCTGCGTGAACACGGCGTGCAACTTCATGTCACCAGCAGTTAGGCTTTTTCGTAAAAGAAAGAAATCTGTCCAAAAAATCTCTCATATGGGGGACGTTCAGCATAGTTCTTGCGTTCCGTTTTCGAATTCGAATAAAATGGGCGTAGCCTTCGTATAGATGGAACCGATAAAAACCATGTCAGCACCAGCAACATCCGAGCGTATTCATGACCTTCTTATTGTAGGGGGGGCGTTAATGGCACCGGCATTGCGCGTGATGCCAGTGGCCGCGGCGCCTCAGTTCTGCTGGTGGAGCAGGATGATCTGGCAAGCTATACGTCGTCCTCCAGCACAAAGCTGATTCATGGCGGTCTGCGTTATCTGGAATATTATGAGTTCCGTCTGGTGCGTGAAGCTCTGATGGAGCGTGAGCGGCTGTTGACCATGGCGCCCCACATCATGTGGCCTCTGCGTTTTGTGCTGCCACACTCCAAGCTGGTGCGCCCGGCATGGATGCTTAAGGCCGGGTTGTTCCTTTACGACCATCTGGCATCGAACATGACGCTGCCTAAATCCATTGGTGTGGATTTTCGTAAGCACTCATCAGGGCGTGCCCTTAAGCCAGAATACACCAAAGGCTTCATTTATTCCGATGGCTGGGTGCAGGACAGCCGCCTTGTTGTGCTGAACGCCATGGACGCAGCCGAACGTGGTGCGGATGTGCGTGTTCATACACGTCTGATCGCGGCAAAGCGTGTGAACGGGCTTTGGGAAGCTACTCTGGAAAATCGGACTACCGGCGCGACTGAAACGGTGCGGGCCAAGGCTATGGTCAATGCCGCAGGACCGTGGGTGGCGCGCTTGCTGGCTGATACGCTTAAAATCCCCAATTCCAAGTCGGTGCGTCTGGTCAAAGGCAGCCATATTGTTGTGCCGCGGGTGTATGAAGGCCCGCAGGCGTACATCTTCCAGAACCCTGATAAACGGATTGTTTTTGCCATTCCGTATGAGCAGAAGTTCACCCTGATCGGCACCACGGATATCCCGTGGAAAGAAGAGCCGGGCAAGGTTGGTATTGCTGACGACGAGATCACTTACCTGTGTGAAAGCGTCAATCGCTACCTGAACGTTCAGGTGAAGGAAAGCGACGTGGTATGGAGCTACGCCGGGTTGCGTCCGTTGTATGACGATGCATCGGCCAATGCGTCCGCCGTCACGCGGGACTATGTGCTGGATCTGGATACGCAGGATGGTGCGCCGCTGCTGTCCATTTTTGGTGGTAAAATTACGACCTACCGCAAGCTGGCGGAACATGCGCTGGAAAAACTGGCGCCGGTATTGCCTGCGGTGGGTGGCCAGAGCTGGACGGCCACGGAGGTTCTGCCCGGTGGCGATATTGGGGAAGGTGGCTTTGACGGTGCTCTTGCCCGCCTGCGCCGCGTTGCGCCTTGGTTGCCCGCTGGGCTGGCATGGCGCCTGATGCGCAATTATGGCAGCCGGACTTACGAAATCATTGGCGAAGCCAGTGCCATGGAGGATATGGGAGAACTGCTGGGCGGAGATCTGACCGTCCGTGAAGTAGATTATCTGATGGACCGGGAGTGGGCACGTACGGCGGAAGATGTGCTCTGGCGGCGTAGCAAGCTTGGGCTGCATCTGAATGATGCGGACAAGGGCCGCGTTGAAAGTTATATCCAGAAGAAAGCTGTCTGATCTGTAAAATACCGCTTTCCGAACAAAAAAATAAAAAGAGGAAAGATGATATGGATAAGGTTAAGAACCCACTGTGGGGCGAGTTAATAGCAGAGTGTCTGGCTGTTCTGATTATCATTCTGGTGGGTGATTCAGTGGCAGCCATGTACACCCTGTATGACCCCAGCCCCTACCAGTTGTCGTACTGGGGGGTGGCTATTACGTGGGGACTGGGCGTTACGCTGGCCATTTATGTGACCGGGGCTGTTTCAGGCACACATGCCAATCCGGCAGTTACGTTGGCATTAGCATGTTATCGCGGTTTTTCATGGCGCAAGGTGTTGCCTTACTGGGGGGCGCAGGTTTGTGGCGGCTTTTTGGGGGCTTGTCTGGTTTATGCCCTGTATGGTTCGGTTATCGCCCATTATGCGCAGGCTCATCATCTGGATTTTGTGCATGATGGTGCCGCCGCGGGTGTGTTCTTCACCCATCCGGGTGAGTTTGTAACGCCCCTGCATGCGCTGCTGAATGAAACAATCCTGACAGCTTTTCTGGTCCTCGGTATTTTTGCGGTGACCTGCCAGTACAATACGGCAGCACCGCAAGCAAATTCCGGTGCGCTGATTATTGGGCTGCTTGTTGCCATTATTGGCGCATCTTCGGGCTATCTGGAAGGGTGGGCCATTAACCCCGCGCGTGATTTTGGACCGCGCCTGTTCTGCTATGTTGCAGGGTGGGGGCAGGCAGCTCTTCCTTCTCCTCAGAATTATTGGTGGGTGCCTGTTGTCGGTCCGCTGGCAGGTGGGGTAATTGGTGCCACAATTTATCAGACGCTGCTGCGTCCGTTCATGCCCGCTCTGGGCCGTCAATCCACTCCTGCGGCAGACTGACTGCTCAGAATAGAAGGGACTCCCACATGACCAAAAAAGATTGTGTTCTGGCGATTGATCAGGGAACAACCTCAACCCGCAGCATTGTTTTTGACCGGGACGCCAACGAACTGGCTGCGGCGCGGCAGGAGTTCCCTCAGCATTATCCCAATGCCGGATGGGTGGAACATTGCCCGGAAGATATCTGGAATGATGTGCTGAACACAGCCAAGGCAGCGCTGGAGCAGAGTGGTGCCAAGGACCGCGTTGCAGGGATTGGGATTACCAACCAGCGCGAGACCATAGTTGTGTGGGAGCGTAGCACCGGCAAGCCTATTCATCGGGCTATTGTCTGGCAGGACCGCCGGACGGCCAGTGTGTGCCAGCAACTGCGGGATGAGGGGGCGGAAGCTTTGGTGCGTGCGCGCACGGGGCTGCTGCTGGACCCTTATTTTTCTGCTACAAAGCTGGCGTGGCTTCTGGACAATGTGGAAGGCGCCCGTGCCCGTGCCGAAAAAGGCGAACTGGCCTTCGGGACCATTGATTCGTTTCTTCTGTGGCGTCTGACAGGGGGCAAGGTTCATGCAACCGATGCCACCAATGCCTCACGCACCATGCTGTTTGATATTCATCGCCAACAGTGGGATCAGGACCTGCTGGCCCTGTTCCGTGTTCCTGCGGCACTTCTGCCCGAAGTTCGGGATAGCAGCGCTCTGTATGGCGAGACAGACCCAGCTCTGTTTGGGCGGCCTATTCCGATTGCAGGCATTGCGGGCGATCAGCAGGCTGCTGTGGTGGGGCAGGCCTGTTTTTCTCCCGGTATGGCTAAGGCTACATACGGCACGGGCTGCTTTTTGCTGCTGAACACTGGCGATAAACCCGTGGAATCCCGTAATCGCATGTTGACCACCGTTGCCTACCGCCTGAATGGTAAGCCGACCTATGCGCTCGAAGGGTCTATTTTTGTGGCAGGTGCCGCTATTAAATGGCTGCGTGACGGCCTGCACCTGATTACCCATGCCTCCCAGACGGATGACATGGCGACCCGCGTGCCCCATAGCCACGGTGTCTATATGGTGCCGGGGTTTGTCGGCCTTGGCGCACCGCATTGGGACCCGGATGCGCGCGGTTTGATCTGTGGCCTGACACTAGATGCAACAGCGGCTCATATCGCCCGTGCCGCACTTGAATCCGTGGCCTATCAGACGCTGGATCTGGTGAGCGCCATGGTGCAGGACGGTGGTGGCACGACCGAGAGCATCCGTGTGGATGGAGGCATGTCGGCCAATGACTGGTATTGCCAGTTCCTCGCCGACATGTTGCAGGCCAAGGTCGAACGGCCTCGCAACGTGGAAACAACGGCTCTGGGTGCCGGGTTCCTTGCTGGCATTGCAACCGGTGTGTGGGAGAACGAAACAACCGTGGCGGCAGAATGGGCGCGCGGCTCTTTGTTTGAACCCAAAATGGACAGCACACAGCGGCGCACCATGATTGCGGGTTGGCATCAGGCTGTTAAGCGGACTCTCAGCACGTATACAGGGGGCTAAAAGCTGCCGCGTCAAAAGAAACCGGGGGTCTCTCTGGTTCTTTTGACGCGCTTCCGTTATTGGGGGGCGGATGTTACTGGGGCAGAAACAGTTTTGCTGGACCCACCCAGAAACTGGAATGTAACCTGCACGTTGGGTTGGGTCATGGCCTGCGCAACAGGGGCCACGCACAGCATATGGTACCCAGCGCTGGCAAACACCAAAGTTGTGGTTTCTGGCAGAGCCATATGCTGGAAAAGGTGTCGTGTGCCAGGGGTGTTCTCCTGATCAGTATGGTAACCAATCAGTCTGCCGCAGGCGGATGAGACAACCCCCGTCAGGAGGTGGGTTGTATGGCCGTTATTGGTCAATGTAAAATAAAGTTCTGGCTGTTCTGCTCCCGCCTTGGCAGGGAGGTGAAGGGAGATATCGGAAATGGCGATATCTTTCTGGGCATCGGCCTGACCGGGAATGGGCTGCTGGTCCGCGGCATGTGCGTGGGGTGCGGCAGTCAGGCTGATCATGACCATACTGGCCAGCATGGCTTGGTAGCAGGTTTTCATGGTTACTCCGTAGGCCTTTGGGCATGATGCAGTATGGACGAACCCGGTTAAAAGAAATATCTGATTGTTACCTAGCGTTCTTTGAACAGCACAACGCCGTCGGAAACGCGCCTGAGGGAAGGTTGTACCATCATGCGTTGCCCTTTTTGCGGGAACCCGGATAGTCAGGTCAAGGATAGTCGACCTAATGAGGAAGGGTCGGCCATCCGGCGGCGTAGGGCGTGCCTGTCTTGCGGGCAGCGCTTTACCACTGTGGAGCGCGTGCAACTACGCGAACTGGTGGTTGTTAAGCAGGATGGGCGGCGCGCGCCGTTCGACCGGGACAAAATTTCCCGTTCCATTCGTATCGCACTACGCAAACGCCCCGTGTCGGATGAGCAGATGGAGCAGATCGTAACCGGTGTCGTGCGTCAGCTTGAGGCTTCTGGGGATACGGAGGTCGCTTCCTCCCGGATTGGGGAGTTAGCAATGGATGCGCTGAAGGAAGTGGATGGCGTGGGCTACGTCCGTTTTGCCAGCGTGTACCGTGACTTCACGGAAGCGCGGGATTTTTCTGAAATCCTGACCCTGATGGAAAGCAAAACCAAGCCGGACGAACAAAAAGACTAGACCTTTATGTGTAAAAACGCCACAAAACGCGGCTCCGCATTAGCGTGGAGCAGGAGAGACGGATGACAGGATTACAGGACCAACCCAAGCTGAAAGCCGCGCAGCGCCCACGCACAGCAGCGCGTGTTGCCGCCGTGCAGGCGCTATTTCAGATTGAACAGAATGGTGACCGTCCGGATTCCGTCATCGAGCAGTTTCTGGTGCATCGTTTTGGAACAACCCTGAGCGGTGAATCCTACGAGGATGGCCGGGTTCCCGAGGCGGATGTGGGGCTGTTTACCTCTATTGTCAAAGGTGCGGTGTCCAACCGGACTGCCATTGAGCAGGATATTGTCAGCACCCTGCCTTCCACATGGCCGATTGAGCGGTTGGACCCGGTTTTGCGTGCACTCTTTCTGGCAGCTATAGCCGAATTCCGTCATGCGGAAGTTCCAGCGGCTGTGCTGATCAATGAATATATGGATGTGGCGCACGGTTTCTTCTTTGGGGATGAGCCGCGTCTTGTGAATGGTGTGCTTGATACGCTTTTCAAAAACCCGACGCCGGTCGAGGATCATGACAGCACCACAGCCTCCCCAACCGAAAACTGATCTGCCGCAGGAGTTTGCCTTTATAAGGCGGCATTTTTCTGCTCTTGCAGGTCCTGCCGCTCTGAATTTGCAAGATGATGCTGCTGTTTTTCTGCCCGCACAGGGGCAGGAGATGGTTATGGCGGTTGATGCGATGGTGGAGAATGTTCATTTTCTACCGTCCGACCCGCCAGATACAATCGGGCGTAAGCTCTTACGCTGTAACCTGTCCGATCTTGCCGCAATGGGGAGCAAGCCGGAAGGCTGGCTTTTAGCTTTTGCGCGTCCTTCCCACATTACGGAAGACTGGGTGGAACAATTCTGCCAAGGGCTTGCGCAGGACCAGGCCCGATTTGGATTGAGTCTGATGGGGGGGATACGACTTCCACGGCCGGGCCACTTGTACTGTCGTTGACAATAGTGGGGTCTGTGTCTCCGGGGCAGGCTATCAGACGGACGGGGGCCAGCGCAGGCGATGGGCTTTGGGTCAGTGGCACCATAGGCGATGGTGCACTGGGCCTGCGGGTGCTGCAAGGCAAACTGACGGACCCTACAGGGCATCTAGCGCAACGCTATCGCCTGCCGCAGCCGCGCGTGGGACTGCCTCTTTATGGTCTGGCATCAGCAGCGCTGGATGTGTCAGATGGTCTGGTGCAGGATGCAGGGCATCTGGCGCGGGGAAGTGGATTGCATGTGCGCCTCGAGGCTGATTTAGTCCCACTCTCAGATGCCGCACGCGCACAGGGCCGTGGGTGGTTGGAAACCTGCCTGACTGGCGGGGATGATTATGAAATCCTGTTGGCCGTGCCGCCTGAGCATGAGCAAAAGCTGATGACACGCCCTCTGCTGGAAACCCCCTACGGAGATGTACCAGTCACGCGGATCGGGCGCTTTGAGGCTGGTCCAGTCGGTGTGTCCGTTGTGGATAGGAACGGTGCCAGCCTGAACTTCAAGGCAAATGGCTGGAGCCATCTATAGAGAACCAGCCAAAAGGTGTTCGGTATGCCGGGTTTGAGAGGCTTCCGGCAGTCTTACGCTAGAGTTTTCTCGTACATACGGTGGCGTTTGTAGGGGGTGGGGGCAATACGCTCAATAAGCTTGCGCAGCCCTTCATGCGTTTCCAACACCCAGCCCAGTTCAATGGTGCGGTAGGGTAGAACGTGTCCGCGCTGCATTAACTCGTCAATAATGAGCACTGGCAGCATCGCCCGCAAAGCCGTTCCCAGATATTTTTTGCGCACACCAAGCAGCACAACGCGGGCAGAGTGGAAGTCATGCCTGAGGATACGCGCCCCCAGCTTGAGCCAGCCCAAGGGTGAGGGAGCGCCATTAAGGTCTTTGCTCACGTCAAACATATTGGGCACGACCAGTGCTATGGCTGCGGGTTCGCCCTCAACTTCGGCCAGAACGTATTGCTCCGGCCGCAGGATGGGCTTGAGCGCCTTGAGCAGGGACCGGACTTCGTTCGATGTGAGCGGCACATTGCCCCATGTGTCGGCCCAGGCATCGTTATAGATTTCACGCAGAATTTCAGCGTCTTCAGCAATATGCTTGGGGCGGAGGCCACGCATGGTAATGCTTCCAAGACGCTGGCGCAGATTGGCCGGAATCTGGTTGGCGCGCTCGGCCTGAGGTCCCGTTTCCATCCGGTAGGAGAGCAGGTCCACCGCTTTTTGAAAGCCTGCCTGCTCGATTGCCGGGCCAATGGATGTTGGGTGCCACGGCGTGCCGATCATGGGGATTTCGTGCTGCCCCTCAATCATAACGCCGGACTGGCCATTGCTGTTGAGCGTCCAAGGTCCTCGGATGCGTTCAACTCCGCGTGTTTTCAGCCATGCCGTGGCGGCATCCAGCAGTGGCGCAATACAGGCAGGTTCTGCCGTATCCAGCGCACCAAAAAAGCCTGTTCTGGGGCCGGTCTGCTGGAGCACAAAGGCATCAATCTGGGCAGATATGCGGCCAATGGGTTTGCCATTGTGCCATGCCAAAAAGTAACAGGCAAAACCATGTTCGAAGAACGGTGACTTTTTGGGGGAGAGCAGGTCGCGTTCTTCTAGGTCCAGCGGAGGACAATATCCGGGCAGGCCATCGTAAAGTATACGCGGTAGCTTTATAAAGAGAGAAAGCTGACGTGAGCCCGAAACAGGGGAAACGGTAATCTGAGTCGGGAAAGACATTGCCCCTCCAAGGAACGGAACATGAAAAACTTTCCGGGTGATGCCTTATTCTGCCTCGATGGGAAAGGAAAAAATGTGAGCTCTGAAGCATCTGGAAGGGACATTTTACGTTCTGTGCTCATTACAGGGGCAACGGGCGGCATTGGTGCGGAGCTTGCCTCTTATTACGCCACGCCCGGCCGGACATTGATTTTGTGGGGCAGGAATGCCCAGCGTCTGACCCAACTGGCTACGGAATGCTGCGCCAAGGGAGCCGTTGTGCACACACGGCAGGTCGATCTGTGTGATGGTGCAGCTGCATTGGCCGCCTTTGAGGAAGATGACGCCACCCATAAACCCGACTGCGTGGTGCTGGGGGCCGGTCTGTCCGATATTCAGTCTTTGGAAGACAGGACGGAAGACCCGCAGAAGGTGCTCCAGCTTGGTCTGGTCAATTATGCAACCCCCGTCACACTGGCTACGGCGGCCGCCAAGAGCATGGCGGAGCGTAATGGGGGGCATATTGCGCTTATAGGGTCGGTGGCGGGATTTTATGAAATGCCGTTTTCTGCCGCCTATAGCAGCTCCAAGTCAGGACTGGCCTTTTTTGCCAAAGCCGCAGGGCTGGCGTGGCAGCAATATGGGGTCAAACTGACATTGATTGTGCCGGGTTTTGTGGACACCCCCATGAGCCAGCGGCTGGAAGGCCCACGGCCGTTTTTGGTGCCTGCCAAAAAGGCGGCACGTGTTATTGTCCGTGCCATTGCGCGGGGCCAGCGAGAATATATCTTCCCATGGCCGTTCCGCGTGTTGCGGGTGGTGGAGCGTTTGCTGCCGCAAAAGTTGCGAGAGTATATTCTGCTGCGTTTGGCCGTTGGGCAAAAAGAACGCTAAATCGGCCAAAGAGTGCGGCACAAAAAAAGGTCCGGCAATTTTGCCGGACCTTTTTTATACGTCCTACGCGAGACGAAGGGACGCCGCGCGTAGGACGTTTGGCGCAAACCGGTCAATTAGAACGGTGCGTCAATATCGACCACGTCAATAAGCTTGTGGTTGACGAATTCCTTGATGCCAAGGCCAATGAGCTCGCGACCAAAGCCGGAGCGCGCCACACCACCAAAAGGCAGGTCGGCTTTTACCATTGTCGGATGGTTGATGTACACCATGCCGGTATAAATGCGGCGGGCCACTTCCACGCCGCGTTTGGTATCCTGCGTAAAGACGGAGCCACCCAGCCCATAAGGCGAATCGTTGGCGATGCGGATGGCATCTTCCGTGTCTTTTGCACGGTAAAGCTGGGTTACGGGGCCAAAGAACTCCCACAGACGTGCTGGGTTGTTTTCCAGATTTGTCAGCAGAACAGGCTGGAAGAAGGCCCCTTTTTCGGGTACCGGCGCACCAATGGTTTCGGCCTTGGCTCCCAGTTTGCAGGCTTCTTCCACCTGTGCGCGTAGGTCGTCCGCAGCTTTTTGGGAGGAAAGGGGAGCAAGCGTTGTGGCTGGGTCCATCGGGTCGCCAGCTTTAAGCTCTGCAACGCCTTTTTTGTAGAGTTCTACAAACCGGTCATAAATGGAATCAGCAACGATCAGGCGCTTGGAAGAAACACAGACCTGCCCAGCGTTCCAGTGGCGGCCGAACACGGCCCATTTAACGGCTTTTTCCAGATCGGCGTCATCCAGCACGACAAAGGCATCGGACCCGCCAAGTTCCATGGTCGCTTTTTTGAGCGCCTTGCCTGCAACAGCGGCAATAATGGCACCTGCACCTTCGGAACCAGTCAGCGCAACACCACACACATGGGGGTCGTTCAGTACGGTTTCGGTATGGTGGCGGGCCAGATACAGGTTGCGGAACGCACCATCGGGCAGGCCAGCCTTGACCATAAGGGCATCAAAGGCGGCAGCACATTGTGGCACGTTGGATGCATGTTTGAGAATAACAGTGTTACCAGCAGAAAGCTGCGGTGCGATAATGCGGGCGATCTGGTAGTAGGGGAAGTTCCACGGTTCGATAGCGAACACGATGCCCTGCGGTTCGTGCACCAGCATGGCCTGACCTTCTTCCGGGTTTTTGACCGGCAGAGGTTCAGAAGCCAGCAGGCGTTCTGCGTGTTCTGCATAGTATTCAAAGATTTCGGCCGAGAGAATGACCTCTGCCTTGGCTTCAGCAAAAACCTTGCCCATTTCCAGCGTCAGCAGGGCTGCGTAGTCATCAATTTCGTCACGCAGGATTTTTGCTGCTGCGGTCATGACCTTCGCACGTTCGGCAAAGGAGACATCCCGCCAGGACTGGAACGCAGCATAGGCGGCATCCAGCGCGGCCTGTAATTCCTGGTCCGTTGCTTCGGCAAAGGTTTTGACAACTTCGCCTGTGTAGGGGTTTGTTGTGGCGTATGCCATGTCCCTGTTTTTCCTTCCCTGTGTTCAGTCGAGCCAAGATGGTCCCTAAGCGTAAAGAGGCGATAGAGCAATTCTGCTCACTTCTTGCCTAATTCTCTCAGGTTGCTCTTCTTCGAGTTGTTTTGTGCAAGGGCCTGGCCGGGCTGATTGCCTTATTCTGCCATATCTGGAATGCTGTGCAGTCTGTTGCACAATTCTCCTGCCGGTTGAGTGGGAGAGAGAGGGGAGGCTGAAAACAGGTGCGTATGGCGGATAATCTGGCGGAATTGCAAAATCTGGTTCTCCGGCACTGCACGCACTCCACGGTGACAACGGCCATTCCTGAGCTGACTCTTTACCGGGCAGAAGTGGTAAGTGAGCCCATACCATTTGTATTCGAGCCGCGTGTGTACGTTATTGTGCAGGGCAGCAAACAGGTCATGCTGCGTGACCGCGTGTTTGATTATGATGATAGCCATTACCTTGTCACAGCGGTGGACCTGCCCGTGGCCGGGTGCATTACGCAAGCTTCTGCGGAGCGGCCATACCTCGCCCTTTGCCTTGCGCTGGACCCTGTGCAGATTGCAGAACTTCTGCTGGTTGTGAATGACCGACAGGTGGACCCCAATCAGGCCTGCATAATGGGAATGGGGCTGAGCCCGCTTAACTCCGGCATTACAGAACCCCTTTTGCGGTTGATGAAACTGCTCGACAACCCGGAGGATATTCCCATCCTTAAGCCGCTCATTGTGCGGGAGCTGCTTTATCGCCTGTTGCAGGGGGACCAGGGGTGCGCGCTGCGGCAAATTGCGACGGCAGGGAGTAATCTTTCCCACATTAACCGGGCCATCCGCTGGATTTCCCAGCATTATGCCGAGCCGTTTGATATTGGGCGGGCTGCGCGGGTGGCCGGTATGGGGTTATCCACGTTCCACAGGCATTTTCGGGCGGCCACCAATATGAGTCCTTTGCAATACCGCACGCAATTACGGTTGCAGGAGGCGCGTCGGCGCATGGTGAGCGAGAATGTAGATGCCGCCGAGGCAGCCTTTGCTGTGGGGTACGAAAGCCCGTCCCAGTTCAGCCGAGAATATCGGCGTATGTTCGGGCGCCCTCCCGCAAAGGATGCTTTGTGCGTGAGGGCAGACCAACTTTCTGAACGCAGCGCGGCTCGGCAGATCTACGTTCATCAGGCGCATTGTGACTGAAAAAACAGTCCAATCGTATTGTTACGTCGTGGGGGAAAGAACCCGGTGACGCACGACTTCTCCAACAATGACCAGAGCGGGGCTGGTAACGTGATTCTCTGCAACCTGTTGTGGCAGGGTGGAGAGTGTGCCTGTCAGCACTCGCTGTTGGGGGAGTGTGCCACGCTCAACAATGGCAGCGGGCCAGTCCGTTGGCAGGCCGTGTTCAATCAGACGGGCACATAGCTGATCAATGAGTGTCAGCCCCATGTAAACAACAATGGTCTGACTACGGAGGGCTATGGTCTCCCATGCCAGATTGAGGGTGCCATCGGCTCTGGCGTGGCCGGTAATAAAGACGCAGGCCTGTGCGCAGTCCCGGTGTGTAAGCGGTATGCCCGCATAGGCAGCGCACCCATTGGCGGCGGAAATGCCCGGAATAATGCGGAAGGGCACACCTGCAGCGACAAGAGATTCGATCTCCTCTCCCCCACGCCCGAAAATAAAGGGGTCGCCCCCTTTAAGGCGGAGCACCCGTTCCCCCGCCTTGGCGCGGCGGATCAGTTCGGCGTTGATACCTTCCTGCGGCAGCGTATGGTTGTTGGTCTGTTTACCAACAAAAATCCGTTCTGCATCTCTGCGCACGTAGTTCAGAATGTCCGGGCCAACCAGATTGTCGTACAGAACACTGTCAGCATCCTGCATCAGGCGCAGGGCGGCCAGAGTTAGCAGGTCGGGGTTGCCGGGGCCTGCGCCGACAAGCCAGACTTCTCCAGTTTTGGCGCTGCCTTCGCTCAGAATACGGTCCAGTTCCTGCTGGGCAGCCTGTGTCTCGCCCGACATGGCCAGCGGGCCGCCTGTTCCATCCAGAAAACGCTCCCATATCCGGCGGCGTATGGCGGAATCTGGCACCTGCGTGCGTAATGCTTCCCGGCTGTGCTGCATAAAAGCGGCCAGTCTGTGCAAACCTGCGGGCATGATTTCTTCTATTTTCGCACGTAGCCTGCGGGCCAGAACCGGGGCCGCCCCTCCGGTGGAAACGGCAATCTGCACAGCGCCCCGTGTTGTCAGGGCGGGGGTGATGAAGCTGGAGACTTCGGGGGCATCCACGGCGCACACAGGTATGTTCATGCTCTGGCATAATGCACTGAGCGTAGCGTTCAGCTCACGGTTGCTCGTGGCAAGGTAAACCAGCCGGCAGCCGGGGAGGCGGGCGGTCAGGTTTTCCACCGTGGCGTCCTGCCGGGTGACATGCGCCTTTCCCTGCGCCACAAGGCGCTCCAGTTCAGGAGTGAGGGTGGGGGAGAGAATTTCCACCCGTGCGCCCGTGGGCACAAGAAGTTGCACCTTGTTGGCTGCGACATTGCCGCCGCCAGCCACAAGAACACGCGCCCCTTCCAGACGGAGCATGATGGGAAACCAACTGGTTCGCTCAAATGAAGCCTGCATGGTTCATGCTGCAAGCAGGGTTTTGCTTCGGATGCAAGAGGAAGCTGCGTCAAACAGAATAAAAGTGGATGCCTGCTGTGCCTCCGGGCACTTTGACAAGTCCACTTCTTGCGGCCTAACACGAACGCAGCCAGCCCCTGTGCGTTGCGCGGCAGGGGCCGAACAGGGCGGAGTATCTGGCTTTCTGGCTGGGGTGTTCTGTTCCATCATGGGGGCGGGTGTGGCGCTGTAGCCCTTGTCGTTTTTGCAGGACACCTTGCGCCAGGTGGCAGGGAACCAGATCCGTGTCAGGAGCCACAGGTGGCCGACCAAGCGGGAGTAACCGGGGTGTATGGCGGCTTTTCTCAACCAGAAGTTAAGGGGTGGTGCCCGGGTCTTTTTGCCCCCATGGAGGCGGCAGATGGCTGGCTGGTACGTGTGCGTCCCATGTTGGGGCGGCTGGAAGCGGCCCAGGCTTTTTTGCTGGCGGAAGTTGCACAACAGCAGGGTAACGGCCGTATAGGGCTGACCAATAGGGCTAGCCTCCAGCTCCGTGGGTTTGACGCGGATTCTGCGCGCCGGTTCCCCGAAATTGCGGTGGCAGCCGGTCTTGGTCTGTCGGATGCTGGTATGGAGCGGCGCCAGACCATGCTTGTCTCCCCTCTGGCAGGAGATGACCCAGCCTGCGCGCCAGATACAGTGGCCTGTGCGGAGTCCTTGCGCCATGCATTGGTCTGTGCAGAGGAGCTGTCTGCCCTGCCGGGTAAATTCGGTTTTGCGGTGGATGGCGGAGGGCTGTATGCGCCGGGCCTGTTGCGGGCGGACATTGCTGTGCGGAGTATGGGAGCGGGCCTGTGGTCTGTGGTGTGCGGGCAGATGTGTGGCCCTCAGGTTACTTATGCCGTTGCCGTTGGGCAGGCTGTTGCGTTGGCCCATGCTTTTGTTGCATCTCATCAGAGCATACGCCCACAACGTGACCCCAAAGTAGGGACTGAACTGTTTCGGCTGACGGGGCTTGAAGGGCAGGCTCTCGCCGTTTCTGCTACGCCAGCGCAGGCAGAAGGTGCCCGTGTTGGCTCGCTGGGGCACGGACTGTTTGCCTTGGCGGTGCCAATGGGCAGCATGACAGCGACCATGCTGCAAGACTGTGCCCGTGTTGCGGTAACGGAGGGGGATGGCATTTTGCGCCTGACCCCTTGGCATACCATTGTCTTTGGTGGTCTGGGGCAGCTGCCTGAGGTCGAGGGTATGGTTGCTGACCCGCATTCTCCTCTTTTACGCATATGGGCCTGTAGTGGTGTTAGCGCCTGTGCGCAGGCTGCCGGACGGACTGAAGAACTGGCAAGGAGTCTCGCGCCGCTTTTGCCAGATGCAGTGTGTCTGCATGTTTCGGGCTGCCGTAAGGGGTGTGCTCATCCTGCTGCGGCTGACTATACACTGGTCGCTGGGGCGCAGGGGTACGGGCTGGTGCGCAATGGGGGCGCATCAGGTTATGTGCAACACCTGTTCGCGGACGAACATGCTGTTTATAAAGCATTTCAGACATTCAAACACGAAGGAGCGGTAGATGCCGGCCTATGAGTATATTCGGGATGGGGCGGCCATCTATGAACGTTCATTCGCAACCATTAGGGCAGAAGCCGATCTGAGCGCCTTTACGCCGGAGCAGGCAACCGTAGTCGTGCGGATTATTCATGCTTGCGGCATGGTGGATGTGGCGCAGTCCGTGGCTATGACGGACGATCTGGTGCCACGGGCACGGCAGGCTCTGCGGAGTGGTTGCGCTATTCTGTGTGATGCGGAAATGGTGGCACGCGGTGTAACGCGCACCCGTCTGCCTGCCGACAACGAAGTTATCTGCACATTGCGTGACCCACGTACGCCCCAGCAGGCTTTGGCTATTGGCAATACCCGTTCCGCCGCAGCACTCGATTTGTGGGGAGATAAGCTGGAGGGGGCAGTTGTGGCCATTGGCAACGCGCCCACGGCCTTGTTCCACTTGCTGGAGCTGCTGGATGCAGGGGCTCCACGTCCAGCGGCTGTGCTGGGTGTGCCGGTTGGTTTTATTGGCGCAGCGGAATCCAAGGAAGCACTGACAAAGAGGCATGATGTGCCTTGGCTGGTAGTGCATGGTCGGTTGGGAGGCAGCGCTATGGCTGCCGCTGCCCTTAACGCCCTTGCGACTGAGGTCGAATAATGGCGGGCACACTGAGCATTGTCGGCGTAGGGCCGGGCGACCCGGAACTGATGACCCTGCGCGCCGCACGGTTGATTGGCTCGGCCCCTGTGGTCGCGTATTTCTGCCGGGAAAATCACCCCAGTCAGGCGCGGACCATCGCGCAGGCACATATTGCGCCTACGACCGAGGAATTACGGCTGGTTTACCCTTTTACAACCGAGATTTCGGTTAACGATCCAGCTTACCACCAGAACATGGCCGCTTTTTATAACCAAAGCGCGGACCGTCTGGCTGAAGTGCTGGCAAGTGGTCGCGATGTGACGCTGCTGTGTGAGGGAGACCCGTTTTTGTACGGCTCCGCCATGTATGTGTTTGACCGGTTACGCAAGCATTGGAACACGCAGGTGGTCCCCGGCATTATGGCCATGAATGGCTGCTGGAGTCAGGCTCAGGCTCCCATGACGCATGGGGATGATGTGTTGTGTGTGTTGCCCGCCACCTTGCCGGAGGATGAACTGGCAGATTGGCTCAAACGTGCCGATGCCGCGGTCGTCATGAAAATCGGACGGAACATGCCGCATGTACGCAAGGCCATCAGCCAGAGCGGTCGGATGGAAGATGCCGTATATGTGGAGCGAGGCACCCAAGGCGGGCAGGTTATCGCTCCGCTGGCGGAGCGGGAAGGGACTGCTCCATACTTTTCCTTGGTCCTGCTGCCGGGAAGGAAAGGCGTACGATGAGCATCGGTTCTCTGGTTATTGTTGGTCTTGGCCCCGGTAACCCTCAACAGCTTACGCCACAGGCCAAGGAAGCACTTGCCCATGCAACCGATCTGGTCGGTTATGTGCCCTACGTCAAACGTGTGGAGGCAGGGCCGGAGGTCGTGCGCCATATTTCCGACAATCGGGAAGAAATAAGCCGTGCCCGCCATGCGCTGGAACTGGCCATGAGCGGGCGGCATGTAGCCGTGGTCTCGGGGGGGGATGCCGGTGTTTTTGGCATGGCCAGTGCAGTGTTTGAGGCCGTAGAAAATGGGCCGGAGGTCTGGCGGACGTTGGACATACAGGTCATTCCGGGCGTGAGTGCCGTACTCGCCGCCGCGGCCCGGCTTGGTGCGCCTTTGGGGGGGGATTTCTGTGTGATTTCCCTTTCTGATAATCTCAAGCCGTGGTCCGTGGTTCTGGACCGCTTGAGGCTGGCGGCACAGGCCGGGTTTGTTATTGCCCTGTATAACCCGCGCTCCCATGCCCGCCCATGGCAGCTTGGTGCTGCGTTTGAACATCTGCGGCAGACCATGCAGGGGAATGAGCCCGTTGCTTTTGCCCGCGCCATAGGACGCCCGGATGAAGCTGTGCGGCTGTCCACCATTGCGCAAGCGGATGCAGAATGGGCGGATATGAGCACGTTGGTGTTGATTGGTTGCCCGGTGACCCGGTTGGTTCCGCGCCCGATGGGGCAGGAACCGTGGCTTTATACTGCCCGCAAGGTTGAAGAGGCGATTTGATGCAACCATGCCAAAGCAGCCTTGGGTTCGGGGGTGCGTGGCGTGGCGTGCGGTTGGGGGCGGGCAACCATTATAACAGGAATGCCCAATATGCGGGCGGCTTCCAGCTTGGGGTAGGTCGCCATTCCACCGGAGTTTTTGGTGACTAGCACGGTAATCTTCTGGTCTTGCATCAGGGTGCGTTCAGCACTCAGGTCAAAAGGGCCGCGTGTGCAGATGACCTGCGTATCCGGTGGCAGATCAGCGGGGTCTGGCCGTTCTATGGAACGGAACAGATAATGGTGTTGCGGAGCGGCCAGAAACGGGGTTGTTTCCTTACGTCCTGTGGTCAGAAATACGGACTGGCGGCGGGTGTTCCATCTGCTGGCTTGGGCAAGCTCAGCAGCAGCTTGGGCAATACTCGGCACCATCAACCACTGATCCTGCGGTGTGGCGGTCCAGCCCGGCCGCTCAAGCCGCAAGAGTGGCAGGTTCATTTTTGTGCAGGCTTTTACAGCGTGGTCGCTCATCTGCGCGGCAAAAGGGTGGGTTGCATCAACAACCGCGTTTATGGCGTTCTGTTGCAGCCAGTTAACCAGCCCCTCTACCCCACCAAAGCCGCCAATGCGTGTTTCCATGTTGGGCAAATGTGGGCGGCGGGTAGCTCCTGCGAGAGAAAGAACAGCTCGGCAGGCTGGCCATGTGGCAAGCAGATTGCACAGGGCGTTGGCCTCGGTCGTGCCGCCCAGTACCAGAACGCGCAGACTATGGGGTGTTTGGGTCTGGATGCCACAAGGGGCAGGCTCTGGAGGCATAGGACAACCTTGATATCAGATGGTGTCCTACAGTTTAGGCCATCAGACTGTGGTGCGGAACGGGTTGAGATGATTATGCCATATATTGCGTTGAAAAAGGGAAGTCATGCGCATCATGCCTGAGCCGCATATTCAGAGTGTTTCTCCGTGGCTGACCCTGATCGGCGTTGGGGAAGATGGTCTGCATGGGTTGAGCCACACGGCCAAGAGTTTGCTGGAACATGCTGACTATGTGTTTGGCGGGGAGCGGCACCTTGCTTTGGTTGCACCGCTTCCGCAGGGGCAGTGTGTGGCGTGGCCGACGCCATTTAGTGCTGGGGTGCAACAGGTTTTGGCCTTGCGTGGGCAGTCTGTTGTGGTTCTGGCATCTGGAGACCCGTTTTTTTATGGGGTCGGGAGTGTATTGGCGCGCAGCCTCGGGAGGGACGAAATGATGTGCCTACCCGCGCCTTCATCTGTTGCGTTGGCTTGCGCGCGGTTGGGATGGGCTAGGGAGCAGTGCCACGTTGTCTCCGTGTGTGGCAGGCCCATGGCGCGTATTCGCCCGTTTTTGCAACCCCGGTCGCGGTTGTTTGTGTTGTCGGCCGATGCGCAAACGCCTCACCTGTTGGCGGAATGGTTAGTCAGTATGGGGCTGGGGGAGGTGCGTTGCTATGTTATGGAGGCTTTAGGCGGCCCAAACGAGCGTTGTCGCAGCTTTATGGCGCATGAAGGAGCGCCAGCGGATGTTGGGGCGCTGAATTTGCTGGGCTTGGAAATACCTGCCAGCACAGCCGCACAATGTCTGCCACAATGTGGTGGTCTGCCGGATAGCTGCTTTGAGCATGACGGGCAGTTGACCCGGCAGGAAATAAGGGCCGTCACCCTGTCTGCCCTTGCCCCAAGAGCTGGCGAATTGTTGTGGGATATTGGCGGAGGTGCCGGGTCTGTTTCCATCGAATGGATGTTGGCGGCACAGGCCTGCAGGGCCATAGCGATTGAGAGTATGCCCGAGCGCGCTGCCCGTATCGTGCGCAATGCACAGGCGTTGGGTGTGCCCGATTTACAGGTGCTACAGGCCCGTGCTCCCGATGGACTGGCAGCGTTGGAAGCGCCTGATGCCGTTTTTGTGGGCGGTGGGGCCAGTAGGCCGGGGGTGTTGGAGCAGGCATGGGCTGCCCTGCGTCCGGGTGGGCGTATGGTGGTGAATGCTGTGGTGGTGGAAACCGAAAGCCGTCTTGTGCAGGCCATGCAGGAATGGGGCGGCCGCCTGACTCGTCTTTCTGTTGCCCGGTTGGATGGTGTGGGGAGTTTTCATGCTTTCCGCCCGGCAATGACCGTCACCCAATGGGTGGTGAGCAAGCCTTATACGCCATGATAGTGGTGGGGTTGGGGTGGCAGAAGGCGGCTTTGCTCAGCCATGCGCGTGAAGCGGTGAGCCGTAGCCTGCACAGTATTGGAATCAAGGTGCCAGACTACATTGCTGTTCCTGCCTTCAAGAGGGGGGATGCCCTTCCGCAGGAGGTTGCCTGTATGTGGGGCGTTGGCGTGCTGTGGGTGGAGGAGGTAGACCTTCAGCAGATGCAGCCGTTCTGCCAGACGTTTTCCGCTACGGTTGGCTCCCATGTAGGGGTTGCATCCGTGGCTGAGGCATGTGCTCTTGCCGGGGCGGGGGATGGCGCACATTTGCGCTTACCCCGTCAGGTATTCTGTGGTGTAACCTGCGCGGTGGCCGAAGGAGAGAAGAAGTGACGGTTCATTTTATTGGTGCAGGCCCCGGCGCTGCGGATTTGTTGACCATTAGAGGGCGGGATCTTCTGGCCTCGTGCCCGGTCTGCCTTTATGCTGGCTCCATTGTGCCGCCGGATATGCTCCAGTATTGCCCTGATGATGCAAGGCTGGTGGATACAGCCCCCATGTCATTGGATGAGATAGAGGCCGAATATGTGCGCGCCCACAAGGCAGGGCAGGACGTAGCCCGCCTGCATTCAGGCGATCTGTCTATTTACAGTGCTGTGGCCGAGCAGGTGCGTAGGCTGGATCGGAACAACATTCCATGGACCATGACGCCGGGGGTGCCTGCATTTGCGGCCGCCGCATCTGTGCTGGGGCGGGAGTTGACCGTCCCCGGAGTGGCCCAAAGTGTTGTGCTGACACGTATGAACGGCCGTGCTTCTGCTATGCCCGAGCGTGAAAAGTTGGAAGCTTTTGCCGCTACGGGAGCAACGCTTGCCATTCACCTTGCCGTACATGCTTTGGACCGCATAGTGGCGGAACTGACACCGTTTTATGGCCCTCAATGCCCCGTAGCGATTGTTGCACGCGCATCATGGCCAGATCAGTTGGTACTGCACGGCACGCTGGAGAGTATTGAAAAAGAACTGGAGCATAATCCGATTGAACGGACGGCGCTGGTTCTGGTCGGCCCAGCGCTTGCTGGAATCGCCGGGCGGGAAAGTGCTCTGTATGACCCGGATTATCGTCGCCGCTTCAGGAGCTAAAGGAGGGCGGCTTCGGTCGCTTTTCCTACCAATGTTCCCATACGATCAAACACCAGTACATCCAGCCGGACAGGGGCAGGAGCAAGCGTGTGGTGTGCCACATCCCACGCTTTTTGTGCGATCAGGTTCCCTAGGGGAAAGTTGTGCGTGCTGCTGAGCAGAAAAGCCTCGGCAACTGTGGGGCACACTTTTATTTGGGCTGGTAAGCCATCTGGTGCGCCATGTTGCGCGGCCAGTTGCGCCAATGCTGCCATGTCTGCACGGCTGCGACTGGAGTGCAGGTCTAGGCAGCCTTGGCCAAGCTTGGTCATTTTGGCAATGCCGCCAGCAATGCTCAGGCGTGGGACTGGGTGATGACGGATGTATTTGAGCAACCCACCCGCAAAGTCTCCCATTTCAATCAGGGCAATATCGGGTAGAGCGTAAAGCGCCTGTCCTGCTTTTTCGGATACATTGCCGGTTGCCCCCAGAATATGGGGTAAGCCTTCGGCCCGAGCGACGTCCACACCCCTGTGAATGCTCTCTATCCATGCGGAGCAGGAAAACGGCATGACAATGCCGGTTGTGCCCAAAATGGACAGCCCCCCCACAATGCCCAGTCTGCCGTTAAGTGTGCGCTGGGCCAGCTCCTCCCCGTTATCAACGCTGATCGTGACTTCCGCATCGGGAAGAATGTTGTTGTTGGCTTGTGCCAGTGCTGTGCAAATCATGCTGCGTGGGGTGGGGTTAATAGCGGGCTCACCGGGCGGCAAAGGTAAGCCGGGGCGTGTTATGGTACCAACGCCGGGGCCCGCTTTGAACACAATGCCAGCCCCTGAGGGAAGAGCACGCACGGTGCAGCGGATTATGGCGCCATGTGTAATGTCTGGGTCGTCGCCTGCGTCTTTTATGACTGCGGCACATGGTGCATCCGGCGTGCCGGTAAACTGACACAGACTGAAGGCAACCTCCCGGCCAGAAGGGAGGGTAATCCATACACTGGCAGGAGGTTCGTGCCCTTGGAGCACCAACCATGCTGCTTTGGCCGCGGCGGTTGCGCAACTGCCTGTGGTCCAACCACGACGAAGGGGGGGCTTGCTCTGTGTCATGCCCTGTCCGTGTCTCATATTATGCGGAGGCGATGCAAATATGAAAAGTCAGGCGTAGGATGAGAGGGCCCGCGTGACTTGGGGAGCACCCAGAAAAGCAGTTTTTTGCAGGTGTTGCTCTCGCCATGAGCGGGGGGAGACGCCACTCCATTTACGAAAGGCCCTGCTGAACGCGCTTGTCTCGGTATAGCCAAGGGCCAGTGCGATTTCTCCCATATCCTTGCCGGGCATGGTGAGCTGTCGGCAGGCTTCGGCATAACGCACTTCTTCCAGCAATGTGCCAAACGAGAGATCGAACTGCGCCAGCCTGCGCTGGAGGGTCCATGCGGGCATGTTCATGTGCATGGCAATATCGGAAAGTGTGCAACTCCGCTCGGCCAGACCGGAGCGAATAAGGCTGGCGATCTGCTCCTTGAGGGATGGCCTGTTGGGGGCTTGGCCAGTGTTATGATGGTTGCGTGCAAGGGAAATAAGGGACGCGCGCATAATTTCCAGCATATCCGCATTGGCCGTGGGCATTGGTCGGTCCAGCCCCACCTTGCGAAAAATCAAAGCATTGGTGCGGTGCCCAAAGTGAATGTCGGCCTGAAAAGCGTTCTGGTGTTCATGGGCCTGTTCCGGGCGAGAGTGCTCAAACAGCACCGCTTCGGGCACCCAGTCTGCTCCCATGGCGTGGCGTAGAACATTGCAGAACATGCCCATAGTCAGCTCTGCATCATGTCGGCGTTGGGTAATGGCAGGGTCCTGAATGGCGTATTCCAGTTGCAGGAGGCCGTTATCCAGCTCCACCAGTTGCGTGTGTGTGTTGCCCTGATGGTAAGCAAAGTGGCTTGCCAGATTGCGGACGGCCTCCTCCGCCGTTGCGGAGAGGAGCGCAATATACCCTACAAGGCCAAGCATCTGCGGCTGGAACTGCTGCCCAAACCATAAGCCCAGATTACCGTCCTGCGTCTCTCGCGCTGCTTCTTCAAACAGGCGGCAATAAGCGGTCAGGTCAAGCCTGTCGGTTGGCAGGGCAAACTGGCCGGTGGAAAGGCCGGACCGTCCGGCAATCCGGTCAATATCCCCACCGCGGGACACAATAAAGTCTTCAACACCAGTTGCGGCTGCGGCCAGCACACCAGATGTCGGAGCCTGCATAGGGTCAGACATGGCAAAATACATCCGTGCAAGGGAACAGGCGCTGCATTTTGTTCTGAATGATCAATAAATTGTTTCCTCCAGTCAAGTCTGAACCGATGGGATGCTGCTATTGTAACGGTATCGAACCAAATCGCGAGGTGCCCCGGTCCGGGCCCTTGCAAAAAGAGTTGGCCTTGCAAGGGCAGGAGGCTTTGCCTGATGGGATATCGCCATACACTGGGTGGAGAAAGCTACCATTTTCAAGATCTCAAAACACTTTTGGCTGTCGCATCGTCCGCACGGTCAGGTGATCAGCTAGCCGGTCTGGCGGCGCAGTCCGATGCGCAGAGAATGGCTGCACGTTATGCGTTGGCCGATGTACCTCTGCGCACTTTTCTCGATACAGCACTGGTCCCTTATGAAGAAGATGAGGTGACACGTCTGATTGTGGATACCCACGACCGGGAGGCATTTGCGCCTCTGGCCCATATGACAGTGGGGCAATTCCGCGACTGGCTGTTGTCCCATGAGGCGGATACGACCCGTCTGGCCAGTATTGCTCCCGGCATTACGCCAGAAATGGCGGCCGCTGTCAGTAAACTTATGCGTAATCAGGATCTGATCAGTGTTGCGCGTAAAATTCGGGTTATTACCAAATTTCGTAACACGATCGGGCTTCCGGGGTGCCTGTCTTCCCGCCTGCAACCCAACCATCCAACAGACGACCTTAAAGGCATAGCGGCCTCTACGCTGGATGGCCTGCTCTATGGCATGGGGGATGCCGTTATTGGCATTAACCCCGCAACAGACAGCGTCGCAAACGGTCTGGCATTGCTGGATATGCTGGACCATGCCCGCCAGCTTTATGACATTCCCACCCAGACCTGCGTGCTGACCCATGTCACCAACACTTTGGAAATTATGAACCGTGGCGGCGCGGTGGACCTTGTTTTTCAGTCTGTTGCGGGCACGCAAAAGGCGAATGAAGGCTTTGGCGTCAACCTGTCCATTCTGCAGGAGGCCTATGAGGCCGCGCTTGCCCTAGGACGCGGCACGGTCGGGCAGAATGTCATGTATTTTGAGACAGGGCAGGGGGCAGCGCTATCGGCTGGTGCGCATCATGGCATTGACCAGCAAACGGTAGAGGCACGGGCCTATGCCGTAGCACGTGCCTACAACCCGCTTCTGGTTAACACAGTGGTCGGATTTATTGGCCCGGAATACCTGTATGACGGCAAGCAGGTCATTCGTGCCGGGTTGGAAGACCACTTTTGTGCCAAGCTTATGGGTGTCCCCATGGGGTGTGATGCCTGTTACACAAACCATGCGGAAGTCGATCAGGATGACATGGACAACCTGATGACACTGCTGGGTGTGGCTGGCATTACCTTCCTGATTGGAGTGCCCGGTGCGGATGACATTATGCTCAATTATCAGAGCCTGTCATTCCACGATATTCTGACCCTGCGTGACATGGTGGGTGCACGGCCCGCGCCTGAGTTCGCCGCGTGGCTAGAACGCATGGGATTGTACGATCCATTGGCTAACCAGATGCGACCGCTGGAACTGGGGCAGACACATCTGGCCAAACTGGTGGCTGCGCCATGACGGAACACGGAAAACTTACAGTCCAGACCAGAACAGATGTGGATGAGTGGCAGCCATTGCGCAGCCTGACCCGCGCACGCATTGGTCTGGGCCGGAGTGGTAACGCACAGCGTACAACCGATGTTCTGGCATTTCAGGCTGCTCATGCGCAGGCGCGGGACGCAGTCCATACGCCGCTCAATGTGCCCGATATGCTGGAGCAGTTGCACGGTGCGCCCTGCCTGCAGGTGCAAAGTCGTGCAGCCGATAGAGCCACATATCTGCGTCGTCCCGATTTGGGGCGTAGGCTTTCGGAACATTCTCTTCAGGGGTTGCAGAAAGAAGAGTGGGATGCCGTGTTTGTGGCAGCTGATGGGCTTTCCGCCATTGCCACACAAACAAATGCCATTCCTTTTTTTGAGGCAACCAGGGCTCTTTTGCCGGGGTGGCGGATTGCACCACTGGTTATTGCAACGCAAGGCCGCGTTGCCCTGGGGGATGAAATTGCTCAGGCCATGGGGGCAAAAATGGTCGTCATGATGATTGGCGAGCGGCCCGGCCTGAGTGTGGCGGACAGTCTGGGCGTTTATCTGACATACGCACCGTATGTTGGATGCCCTGATTCCTTACGGAATTGCCTGTCCAATATTCATGCGCACGGCATGACGATACCGGCGGGTGCAAGCAAGTTGGCGTGGCTGATGCATGAAGCAAAACGGCTTGGGCTTACAGGTGTCGGGTTAAAAGATGCCGCACCAGACAAGGTGTTGGGCAAAAACACACCATCATTACATGATAAGGACACAGACGCATGAGTGAGAGCAGCGGGACTAAGCTCAGCCAGTCTCTCGGTGCCTTCCATTTGTGGGGGATTGCCGTCGGGCTTGTCATTTCTGGCGAGTATTTTGGCTGGAGCTATGGGTGGGGAACTGCCGGGACGCTTGGTTTTTTGGTAGCCACTGTTTTTGTGGCTTTGATGTACACAGCTTTTATCTTCAGTTTTACGGAACTGACGTGCTCCATCCCACATGCAGGTGGCCCTTTTGCCTATAGCTTTCGTGCTCTGGGGCGTTGGGGGGGCTTATTGCCGGTCTGGCAACGCTAATTGAGTTTATTTTTGCCCCCCCGGCTATTGCCTTGGCAATTGGTGCTTATCTGAACGTCCAGTTTCCCGGTCTGTCACCCAAAGTGGCTGCTCTGGGGGCGTATCTGGTGTTCATGACACTCAATATTGTTGGTGTGCATATTGCTGCAACATTTGAACTTTTTATTACCATAGCCGCCATTATTGAACTTCTTGTTTTCATGGGTGTGGTTGCGCCTGCGTTCTCATGGGATAATTTTCTGGCTGATGGTTGGGGTGGTGCGCCTCATTTTGGTTGGCAAGCACTCGGTGGTATTTTTGCAGCAATGCCTTTTGCCATCTGGTTCTTTCTGGCTGTGGAAGGTGTGGCCATGGCAGCGGAAGAAGCGCGTGATGCCAAACGCTCTATCCCTATTGCCTATATTGCCGGTATTCTTACCCTCGTCTCTCTTGCTTTTGGTGTGATGATTTTTGCTGGTGGCGTTGGGGACTGGCATGCCCTTTCGAACCTGAATGACCCTTTGCCGCAGGCCATGAAGCAGGTTGTGGGCGCACATAGTGGCTGGCTGCACATGTTGGTCTGGCTTGGTCTGTTTGGTCTGGTTGCATCCCTGCACGGTATTATCATGGGGTATGCCCGTCAGATGTTTGCACTGGCCCGTGCAGGTTTTCTGCCTGAAGTTCTTGGGCGTCTGCATCCACGCTTCAAAACCCCGTATGTTGCAACGCTCGCCGGTGGCGCCATTGGTATTGCAGCCATTTTTTCTGATGATCTGGTAAGTATTCAGGGGCAGTCACTTACGGCCACGTTGGTAACTATGTCCGTTTTTGGTGCGCTGACCATGTATATGCTGAGCATGATCAGCCTGTTCCGCCTGCGTCGGACAGAACCTCAGTTGCTGCGGACCTATAAAGCACCTTTTTACCCTGTTCTGCCGGGTTTTGCTCTTGTTGCTGCACTGATCGCCCTTGGGGTTGTCATTTACTACAACATGGAGGTGTTTCTTATATACTCATCAATCATGCTGGTATGTTCAGTATTTTTTATGAGTCGGTTCAAAAAAGAATAAGTGGAAACCACAAACCTCGAGTTTTCTTTCTTGAATTGGGATTAGTATGATGCGTAAAAATTTTGCTCAGGAAGTCAATTTTTTCATCGCGGCATGTGTGTCCGGTGGTTCATTACTTGCATCATATGCTCATGCAGCTGAAACAGGCGCCTCCACTGCCACCGTTACGTTGGCGCAGGTCGCCAATACACCTGTAAGCGCACCACCAGAAGCTGAACGCAATGCGGGTACGCCATCGGATGGGGAGGAAGTCCCCTCCGCTGTGAATGATGAAAACGATGCCATGAAGCCCACAGTCGGCAATCTTTTTCATCCCAAAGCCGGGCAGACGCCCAATTACTGGCAGGGATTGGAAGCGCATGTGTCGGTAGAAGGGGGCATTTCTGGTAACCCATGGACACGTTCGGGTCGTAACTTTGCACAGTATTACTCGGACCGGGCTAATACGGTTACTCTTAACCAGATCATGGGCTCAATTTCTCACCCGGTTACATCTGTTGGTAAAGGATATGGCATCGGCTTTGTGTTTGAGGCCATGTATGGTTCGGATGCACGGTTTGACCCGACCATTGGTATGGGGTCGGGAACATTGCACGGTTTGTACCAGTGGGCACCTACGCAGGCGCATATTGATGTGCATGTTCCTTGGATTTTCAAACGTGGGATTGATGTCCAGATAGGGCAGATGTACGGCATTATGGGGGCGGAAGGTACGCCTGCGCAGGCCCGTCCATTCTATACGTTCAACTACTCCTCAGACTATATCGTACCATTTGAAACGGTTGGTATTCTGGCAACCATGCATCTGACCAAACACATGGACTGGATACTGGGGGTAGATGCGGGTAACTCCACAACATTTGGTCAGTATGGGAACAACAACAAACCCAAAGGTTATTTTGGGTTTGCATGGAACAAACTGATGGATGGCAAGCTGGATGTACACGCCATTGGTCATTTTGGCCCTCAGGGAAACAATGGTCCTAGCCTGACATCGGCTGAAGGCTGGGTTAGTTCCGGCATGGGCAAGGCTGCTAACCACCTTATGCAGTATAATGCGGACTTTATGGCGACCTATCATGTCAATGATAAAATGACGGTCTCCGTAAACGGCACATATTTGCATGACGATGGTTTGCGGGATGATGTATATGGCGTTACGTCGTATTTTTCCTATGAGTTCCATCCGTGGCTGACGCTGAATGCCCGTGGCGAAATTTTCCGTGATAATACGGGGGGTGTTATTGCTGAATACTCCAGCTTCAACTCCTTCACGCAGGCAATTAGCAATAAACCTTACGACTATTACAATGCCCCCCCGACAACATATGGGGAACTGACGGTTGGGGTTTCCTACAAGCCTGAGTTTATTAACAAGAAGCTGGCTTTGGGTGGCTTTGTTATTCGGCCGGAAATCCGTCTGGATAAATCTCTCAATGGCACGCATCCGTTTAACCAGGCTGGCACTGTTCAAAATCCAGTCGTCAACAATGGTACGAACAACATGCTTTGGTTCAGCTGTGATGCAACATGGGCATTCTGACTTTGCGGGTTAGTTTGAGCCAATCACGGTATTTTAAGTAAAAAAGGGCCTGCGGATTATCGCAGGCCCTTTTTAATTAAGCCGGATTATAGGGTATTTTCCACCCACCGCCCAAAGAGCGGATCAGGCTGATTGTAGATTGCAACGCCTGTGTTTGAACCTGAGCTTGGTCAATACGAGCGGTGAGCGTGTTAACCTGAGCGATCAGTGCATCCAGATAGCTGTCTGCTCCTCCTTTATAAAGAGTCATGGTCAGAGTTTGCGCCTGTAAGGCTGCTTTGACTGCGAGCTTGAGCCGTTCATTTTCATTTCGTAAGCGGGCTGTCATGGATAATCCGTTTTCTACATCCTTGAAGGCGGAAAGAACGGTTGTACGGTAGTGGTCCAAGGTTTCGCGGTACAATGCCCATGATTGTTGAAGCTGGGCCTGCCGGAGCCCTCCCTGAAAGAGGGGCATGGAAACGGAAGCGCCATAAGACCACATACTGTTGGCCAGATTGGCCAGATTGAAACCGTTGGAATCAAACCCGCCGTCAGCACTAAAAAACAGATGAGGGTAAAAAGCCGCTCTGGCTATGCCAATGCCTCGGTTGGCTTGCGCCATTTCCCGTTCTGAAACGGCAATGTCTGGCCTACGCTCCAGCAGGTCGGAGGGGATACCGGTGGGTATAATGGGTTCAGCATCGCTCAACAGGTTTTGAGGGGCGATTTGAAAAGTTGTTGGGTCTTCATTCACCAGAACAGCAATGGCGTGCTCCATGACCTCGCGCTGGGCCTGAGTTTCCAACTGATGCGCCTGTGTCATATATAACTGGGTCTGCGCACGCGCGACATCAATGCCGGTTGCATCCTGATTTGCCAGCCGGGTTTGGGTGACACGTAAAGCCTGCTGGTAATAGGTTATGGACTGTTGGTAGATGGCATTCTGTGCATCCAGTCCGCGCAGGGCAAAGTAATCTGTTGCCAGCTCCGCCTGTAAACTCAGGCGGGCTGCGGCATACTGGTTTTCCTGCTCCTGCTGATAAAATTTTTGCACACGCACGCGGTTGCGTAGGGCCGACCAGATGTCTGGTTCCCAACTGGCAAGACCAGAATACAATTCATCGGTTGCTGTAATCGGCCCTTTGTAACGGAAAAGCCTGTCTGCCGAACTTTTGTTGTCACTCGCACCAAAGGCCACACCAAAATGAGGGAGAAGGGCTGAGTGCGCCTCCTTGACCATGGCGCGGGCCTGCAAAAAACGTTCGGAAGCGGCCTGAAGGTCCGCATTATTGGCTGTGGCCTGTGCTTCTAGCGTGTTGAGTGTGGTGTCTGCAAAAAGTGTCCACCAGTCAGCATTTAGCGCAACAGACTGTGGCGTTGCTTCACGGAACAGTCCTTGGCCGTGCCATGATGCCGGCACAATATAGTGGGGCGGATGGTAGGCAGGGGCGAGGTCGCAGGCGCTCAAGCCAAAAAGTGAAGCCAGAACACCACCCACCTTAAGCACACGAGGCCATGAAGGCTGGCGGTTCGTCATTCGTCATCCTCCTCATTGGTGTTGGCACCGCTATTTTGGGCACTCGGTGTGCTCAGGTATCCTTGGGCGGGTGTGGCCAGTCTGACTAACTGCCCTTCCATAAGGTCTGCTGGCGGGTTGTTGATAATCTGATCCGTGGGCAGAACACCGCCATCGACCTCGGTATAGGCGTCAGACATGCGGCCAACGGTAATGTTGTGCATATGAACAACATGGTTTTCATCCACGGTAGCGACCTGCATACCGTGCTCCTGAAAAACGAGCGCGCCGGTTGGGATGGTATAAACCCCTTTTTCTGCAGGTGCTGTGAGCGAGACCGAGGCAAAACTGCCGGGCCAGAGCTTCTGGTCCTGGTTGTCTATGGTGAATTCGGTCACGACTGTACGGGTGTTCGGGTCAAACCCTTTGGCGATGGTGAGAAATTTTGCGCTAAAAGGTGCGTTGGGGAACTGCGGAACAGTCACACGCGCAACAAGGCCGGGTTTAAGAATGGACGAAAACGTTTCCGGCACAGATACAAACAGACGCATGGCGTGGGTATCTGCAACCGTAAACAACTCGCTACTGGTGCCATTGGCGTTCATGTTACCGCTACCTGCGCCAACATAATCTCCGACATTGATATTGCGTGAGATAACGACGCCATCAAAAGGAGCGACAATGGTTTTGAACCGCTCCATGGCGTCAACCTGATCCAGCTTGTGCTGGGCGGCTTCCAGTTCGGCGCGGGCGCTCTGCTCGTTAGCATTCTGCACAGAAACGGACTGACCTGAGACAGCCTGAGACTGCCCCATGGACCGCCAGCGGTTTGCCGTTACAGCGGCAAGTCCATATTTGGCCTGTGCGACCTTGAGGTCGGCCTGAGCCTGCGCGTATTCGGCATCCAACTTTGGGGTGTTGATTTCGGCCAGAACATCGCCCGCTTTAACGGCGGCACCATAGTCTTTGTACCACATTTTCACATAGCCGGAGGCCTGAGCATAAATTGGTGCTTCGTACCACGCATTAATGGTGCCCGGCAGGGTCATGGACAGGGTTGGCGGAGCAGGCTGTGGGTGCGTGACCGCAACATCAGGAATGCTGGCATAAGCCGCATCCGCCGCAATATGTACGGTGTTGCGCGCCCGTTGGACCAGTAGATAGCCAACGTCTGCCGTAATAAGACCCAGCACAAGGCCAAGAAGCAGTTTGCGTTTGAGGGCAGGGGACATCAGACCGCCTCCTTCCCGACGTGTTCATCTTCTGCAGATGACGCAGCGGGTTTGTGGTGGAAAATTGCATACACACAGGGAACAAACAGAAGGGTGGAAACCGTGGCGACAAGCAGCCCGCCAATAACGGCTTTCCCCAAGGGAGCATTTTGAGAATTGCTGGTTGCCATAGGTATCATGCCAATCATCATGGCTGATGCGGTCATGATAACCGGGCGGATACGGCCAAACCCGGCTTCTATGGCTGCCGTCATGGCATTGTGGTGCAGGGCAAGGCGTTCCTTGGCGAACGAGACAATAAGAATGGAATTGGCCGTAGCTGTGCCCATGCACATAATCGCACCGGTCAAGGCCGGAACGGATAGACGGGTCTGGGTAAGGAACAGGCTCCAAGCAATGCCAGCCAGAGCGCCTGGAAGAGCCGAGATAATGATGAAAGGATCAACCCAGGATTGGAAGTTGATCACAATCAGCATGTAAATCAGCAATACGGAAATAATCAGACCGGCCACTAGCTCCGTGTAAGCGCCATGCATGGTTGTGGCCTGCCCGCGAATATCCACGGCCGCACCGCGCGGCACGTCGGCCTTGGTCTGCTCCACAATCTGGTTAACCCGCGTAAGCACACTTCCCAGATCGCTGAACTCGGTCGAGACATAAATATCAATGTCCGGCATGGAGTTGTAATGGGAAACCTGCCCAGGGGTGCCGGTCGGTGTGACCGTGCTGATGCTTCCCAGAAGCTGCATGTCCTTTGCTCCGGGGTCGCTGTCGCCTTTGTCCACGGGGATGGTCAGCAGGTTGTTGTAATGCGTTAGTTGGTCCTGAGAGACATAGACATTCAGTGGGAACGTAATGCCTGTTTTGGGGTCCAGCCAGTATTGTGGGTCAACCGTCTGACTGCCGGAGAGGGTCATCAGTTCATTGTTGGCAATGTCTCCTTCAGTCATGCCCGTTGCCTGCCCAAAGGAGCGGTTGCCCTGAACAAACAGGGTAGGGGTCTTCATGGTCTGTTGGATGGTCACATCTGCCGAACCGGGAATGGCCCTTAGCTTGTTAACCAACGTTTTGGCATAAGCGTAATTGGCGCGAATATCCGGGCCGGAAACCTGAATATCAATGGGGGCGGGCGAGCCAAAATTCAGAATTCTGGCAGTCAGGTCGGCTGGTTGAAAGGTAAAGCTGGTACCGGGAAACTGGGCGGACAAATCTCGCCGCAACGTGTGCCGGTAGTCCCACACGGCAGACGTATCATCCTTGAGGCTAATCGTCAGATCGCAGTCCTGCGTTCCAATGGTGGGGGTCGGGATGAAAGCCTGATTATGCGGCCCTTCGGGAAGACCACAATTGTTGATGATGCTCTCAACCTTGCCGGGAAATAACTGTTTGATCCGGTCATCCACTAGGCTGACAATACGGCCGGTTGTTTCTATCCGAGTGCCCAGTGGCGCACGCATGTGCATTTGGAGCATACCGGATTTGACCTCGGGGAAAAAATCCTGACCTACACATGCAAATAGGCCAAGTGATGCAACGGAGCCACCTAGAAAAATCAGCACAAAGGGGCGTCGGTGAATCACGATCTTTTCAAGCACGCGACCATAGCGTTGGCGAAAGCTCTGAAAAGCGGCTTCAAAATGATTCTGAAACCGGCCAAGGACGCCTTTAGGCAAGGCCTCGTGCTGCTCACCATGCAGCCCGCTGTGCACCTGCCCCGCCAGCAGGTATTTGGCCATGGTCGGGACGAGCGTGCGGGAGAGAATGAACGACGCTAGCATGGCGTACACAATGGCTTCAGCCATGGGCATGAACAGCCAGCCAGCAACACCACTCAGGCGGAAGAGCGGGGTCCATACAATGCAGATGCACAGGGTGGACACCAGCGTGGGCACAACAATCTGGTTGGCGGCATCAATAATGGCGTTTTCCAGATCCTTCCCCATCTCCAGATGGGTGTCGATATTTTCGATCATGACCGTGGCGTCATCCACCAAAATACCAACGGCTAGCGCCAGCCCGCCAAGGGTCATGACGTTTATGGTCTGTCCAGACCACAAAAGGCAGATAATTGCGCTGAGAATGCACAAGGGTATGGATGTGGCGATAATGACAGTGGACCGCCATGAGCCAAGAAAAAGTAGGACGACCAGACCTGTGAGCACAGCGGCTGTCGCCATTTCCCGCACAACGTCATTTATGGCGTCCTTGACGGCAATGGAGGCATCGCTGAGGACAGAGATATGCACATCTGGTGGAACGAGTTTGGCAACTCTGGGCAATAGCGCTTTGGTTTGCGCTACGACATCCAGCGTAGAGGCATCGCCACTTTTCATGACGACAATTTCCACCCCCTGCCGTCCTTCAACGACCACAAGGTTGGTCTGTGGGTGGCCTCCGCGATAAACGTTGGCGACGTCATGCACGTAAATGACGGCATTTCCAGCGCGCTTGACTGGAATGTCCCCTAGCTCCTTCATGGAGCGAGGGGTGGCGTTGGTCTGTACCATCCAGTCCGTGCGGTCTATTTTCTGGTCACCAGCAGGGAGCACAATGTTCTGTTTGCGGAGGGCATTCTGCACATCCATGGCGGAGAGATGATGGGCCTGAAGCTGCTTTTGGTTGAGCGCCACCATAATAAAGCTGTCCATGCCGCCATAAGCCTGCGGCAGAACAGAACCGGGGACGGTTACCAGAATAGGCCGGATCCGCGTCATGGCGATTTTGAACAGGTCAGACGGCGTCTGTTTGTTTGATGTGACCTGAAGGGACAGAACAGGCACAGAGGATGCGTCCAGCCGCATGATCATGGGGGCTGGAATATTGTCTGGCAGCTGCTTGATAACGGTTTGGGAAATGGCCGTTACCTCGGCTTCCGCCTCACCAATATCAGTTCCCGGCTGGAAGTATATGTTCACAATACTTCTACCGTAATACGAACTGCTTTCCATATGCTCGATCCCCTCCACAGTGGAGGTGACGGCCAACTCGTAGTTGTAGGTAATGCGTCCAGCAAACTCCTCGGGCAACATGCCGCCATATGTCCATACGACCGAGACCACTGGGATCTTGATGTTAGGGAACACGTCTGTCGGGGCCCTAAACACAGCCAGAACACCGAACACAAAAATAAGAATTGAAAGAACCACAAAGGTATAGGGTCGTTTCAATGCGGTTAAGACGATCGCATTCATGCCATCCCAAGTCCTCGTTGCAGATGTGAGGTTTCTTTTGGGAATACGCAGATTTTTATTCTAGAATCTGTTAGAAAAAATTTTATTGATATAAAAAATAAATTAAAATGTATAAGTATTATTGTTATGCGATAATTTAATAAAATAACTTTTATTTAAAACTATGTGGGGTTATGAGCATAAGTGTCTGTTAGGCAATACATAACCATTGCCATAACAGAGCGAGGGTGCTGAGCGAGAGTGTTTACAGAGGGCTGAAAAACGAAGTGGATTGTTTTTCAGAACGCGTCGATTTTAAAATAAAGGCGTGAAATCTGACCAGAAAGATGTG